>CAZECX010000177.1:0-5481 GCA_964510965.1 uncultured Nitrospina sp.
TCAACTTGAAAACCTGTTACTTGTAAATGCCCTTGTTCAAAAATTCAGCCATCAACCGTTCTCACTGGGTTTGAAGTTAGCCATTCGACAAATGCTGAAGTACTGTAAATCGCAAATTTGCCAACACGGAAAAATGGTGGTCCCTTACGTTCCATTGCAAGGTTTTCTAACTGCCGCGGTGAAATTCCGAAAAGCTTTCTGGCATCCGAACGCCTAAAAAAAACGGGTTGTGGATTGTCCGGCAGGTTATTGATGATTTCTTTTTTGTCCATTTTGCGCTCTCAAAAACTAAAAAAGGGTACAGAGGCTTTATTGCCCCTATACCCTCAACATATGATGTGTCCGATGTAAAAATAACCACACGAAACAATTATTTCATTTCGCCTTTTTTGTTCTCCCAGGTTTTCCAGTAATTCCGAAGTTATTCAGGAGTCGGGTTAATGATTTTAATTCTGGATAGTCTCCTTCATCAATGTATCCTTGTTGAACCAACTCTTCTCTTATATCTTCGAAGGTGATATTTTTCTGGGACAGCCCTTCATTCCAACTAGCCCTCCGATTGACGACATACGTTTTGAACTCAGCTTGTGCCACGGTAGTGCGCTGGAATAGAGTATCGTTTTGTCTGGAAGAAACCGCCTTCCAAAAATCTTTTCTAAATACCTCATCCTCCATCCCTTTCTTTAATTTGTTTTGCACCCATTTTTGTTCATAGAAATCACGATCTGCACTTATAGAAGGAATTATTAACTTTGAATCTGCTTTGCTATCGAAGGGATGAACAGATGTATGAATTTTTATAAGATCGAAGAATGATTTGTCATCACCATCTTTGGCACGTTTTATAAGTTCCTGCATAGAGGTTTTGTTGCCGACCATTAGTGCCATCGTATCTTCGGAATTAAGAAGAACATCAAGAAAGGATATGTCTGGATGATCTGGAACTAGCTTCTTCAACTCAGGAGGAATTGGTGATGGTGGTGCTTTGTCCTTAGACTTCTTTTTCTTCTTTGATTTAGCTATCATTTAATTCTTGGTTTTTAAGTTAACAACCTTATTACGTTTGCCTCTAGCCAGTTTTATAACTGCATCCCGCTCGTGACTCGGCGACAGGTGTGCGTACCTTAGGGTCATTTCAAGACTTGAGTGACCCATCAGGTTTTTGATGGTGATGATAGGCTCCCCCTGCATTGCCAACCAACTGGCAAACGTATGCCTTAGGGTGTGAGCAACTACCTTGTCCCTTTGGTCAGTCACATCTTTGTTGAATCCCAACTTTTCAGTGACCTTTTCAAAAACGTTTGATATTTCCCGTATCTTTTTCCCGTTGCGGTCTTTAAATATAAGTTCCTTTGCCGTGGGGGTGTTCTTCTTCATTCGTTGGAAGAGTTTAGAGAGGAGAGGAGTGATATGGGCGCTTCTGCTACCACCGGACTTATCGTCTTTAATAGAGATACTGTTGTGTTTGAGGTCTACATCATTCCACTTCAGGTTGAAGATTTCTCCCATTCGCATTCCTGTAAACAAGGAAAGTTGACAAATATCGTGTAGCTGCTGACTGCGACCCTTGAGTTCATCTAGTAAAATACCCGCTTCTTCACTATCTAGAAAACGGACTCGCTTGTTGTCAGCTGTCTTTAAAAAATTTCTGTTTTCTCGTGCCGTGGCAGATACAGGGTTGTTTCCTTCATACATTTTCCAGCTGATTGCCCGATTGAACATCTGCCTTACCAGAACAAGACAATGCTTGATGGTCGCATCAGAGAGTTTTTTTCCGTAACGACTATTTTTTGACTGTAGGTTTCTCTTCAGTTTCTCCAGATGGATCATTGAAATATCTTTAATCGGGATATTCCCAAAAACTGGTTTGATATGATTCTGGTAACGTGACGCATCATCTTTATAACTTTTCTTCTCTCCTTTAGCCCATTCGATATATTTGATGGCCAGTTTGTCAAAGGGCATATTTTTTCGTTTTTGAGTTTCTTTTTTAACCAGGTCCTCATTTTTGCGTTTAGATTCTAATGCTCTTTTTTCAGCCAAACTCTGGTAACCAGTACCTAGGCGAATATTTTTAACAATATCTGATCGAACTGTTGAGGCATACTTTGCATCAATCCCTTCAGAAGAAAAACCAACCCCCTCATTTACCGTCCGACCCTCACGACCGTATCGAATAAGAAAATATCGGTCTGGTTTACCTTTATGGGTACGAGTTGATATCTCCTTAAACCTAACACCTGGGTATCTGGTTTTGTTGTAGGCTGTCATAAGTCAGGTCCAGTTTAGGTCCAGTTTTTTTGAGTTGGTCTGTAGGGCATTGGTAGGCGAAACTTATCCAGAGAAACCCTTATTTCCCTTGACAAAATAATATGTTAGGCTAATTCGTAGCCTATAAGTTAATATATGTACAAAAATAAAAATAGTCAAGAATAGGGGTATGAACGGATTCCTAATCCGTAGGCCAGGCGTTCGAATCGCCTCGGGGGCACCATATAAAACAAGGGGTTAGCTAGAAATGGCTAGCCCTTTTATTTTTTCTACTTCGTATAGGTCCAGTTTTTGCGAAGTTTTAGCAAGTAACCTTATGGTTTAGACCGTAGCCCATTATTGCCTCTGGCTAGCACTGTGGCTAGCTTTTGCCCCTCCTTTAATACCAGTTTCCCGCCACTTTGCTTATATCTACGAATTAACATAAAATAGGTGATCCTTCCTTTTCCTGGACGATTCCAGAACCCAGATTTGGCTAAATGGTTAATATTTCCATATGTCATTATTGAAAAACCTTTTAATGGGAAAGTTAGTGAACGTACACTTGCTAAATTGTTAGTTCAGGAAAATTTGAGTAGTTTGGCAAAGGGTATAGAAACGGAATTTAAGGAAAAGAGTAATATGCTTGAAAGTATTTTCGTTGGTAAACCTAGGTACGACAAAGAAAAGAATATAATCTGGATAAAAAACTTGATCACCAAAAACTCCATCGGCAATATGAAACTAAAAGGGTCTGCACAAAATATAGATATTATTGGATTGGTATTGTCAAACACAGGAGGAGTTTCGGTCCATTGTTTTTCTGATCAAATTCTTGATAAAGACTTTATAAATGTTTGTAATGACATAATTGGATCTGTTGAATTTTCAAATAATAAATATAAGCATTCATTATCTTGGAAAGAATACATACGGGAACTATTAATTAAAAATAAGAGATAATAGTTAGAATTCATTAGGGAATGTTTCAATGTCTTATCTCTTTTTCTTGTGAAGTATGAAAACCAAACTTACATTCTTACTCGCAATCATCTTTCTGTTTTTGTTTAGTGGTTCTGTTTGTGGTCAGGAGACAGTGAAGAAGAAATACTACGACAATGGAAAGTTGAAGAGGGAAACCCATTTCAATAATGGGAAAAGGGATGGACTAGACACTTGGTTTTATGCAAATGGCACAAAGATGTTTGAAGTTCACGTCAAAAATGAGAAAGCAGAAGGACTAAGAACTGTTTGGTCTAAATCCGGTAAAAAGGAAACTGCAACCCATTTCAAGAATGGGAAAAGAGATGGACTAGAAACCAGGTGGTATCCAAGTGGTATAAAATTTAGTGAAACACATTACAAAGATGGAAAACCAGATGGGGTTTGGGCTGAATGGTATGAAGATGGAACCAAAAGGAGTGAAACACATTACAAAGATGGAAAACGAGATGGGGTTTTGACTGAATGGTCAAAAGATGGAACTAAAAAGATTGAAACAAATTATGAGGTTTTGACTGAATGGTCAAAAGATGGAACTAAAAAGATTATACGTTACAAAGATGGAACTAAAAAGATTGAAGCACATTACAAAGATGGAAAACCAGATGGGGTTTTGATTGAATGGTATCAAAATGGAACCAAAATGAATGAAACACATTACAAAGATGGAAAACCAGATGGGGTTTTGACTGAATGGTATGAAGATGGAGCCAAAAGGAGTGAAACACATTACAAAGATAAAAAATACATTAGTCGTAGGACTGAATGGTATGAAGATGGAACTAAAAAGATTGAAACACATTTCAAAGATGGAAAACGAGATGGGGTTTGGGCTGAATGGTATGAAGATGGAACTAAAAAGATTGAAGCACATTACAAATATGGAAAATACAATGGGATTTTGACTGAATGGTCAAAAGATGGAAAGAAAACTTTCCAAGGAAACTTTGTAGATGGTGCTCAACAATGAATAAACCGTTTAGCAACAAAACCAAACCACATAAAAAAAGGGGGTTGCTGAATAATCAGCAACCCCCTTTTTTTTTATTTTCTTTTATTTATACCCTCTACACGAAGTGGTCTAGGGGAGCTTTTATCTAATTTCTTTGAAGATCTACCGCTCCATGGTCATCACAGTGGTCTTCATGTTGTTGATGAAGACGTCCATCGACAATATAATCTATATGATCCCCGTGAGTTACAGCCTCATGCCCACAGCCAGACCCATGAGTATGATCGTGAGCATGTTGTTTATTACATTCATTGGGATTCTGATCATTTATCTCTAACGCATGCTCGTCATTATGGTCTTCATGGGGATGATGCAAGTGCCCATCGTGGAGAAAATCATAATGATCTCCGTGCTTAATTTTTGCATGGCCACAGTTTTCACCGTGAATATGGTCATGGTTTGCATGTATTGTACATTCAGACATGATCAGCTCCTAAATGAAGTTAATTTTACCAAACCTGTTAGAAAAATATTCGCAAACTAATTACTTTTATTAATCACTAAATTTTTCCGGATATTTATATCATATATGTAGATATTGCCAAAACAAAAAATAGGTAAATTTGAGGGGATATGTTTTGAGGTATGGTGTTTAATTAAGTATCTTTATTGGATTTCTGAATCAAAGAAACATAAAAAAAGGGGTTGCTGAAAAACTAGCAACCCCTTTGACTTGGGGAGGGTAGAAAAAAACGGGGCCCAGGTCTTGAGATGTATCAAAACCTGGAAAACTCTTGGAGGAGACCCCGCATGATAGGTTCAAGTTTTGAGGATATTTTCTCAAACAATCTTCCGGTTTAGGCCGCCGACCGTTTTTTTAAACTGTTAATAATTAATTCTAATCCCAACTTCAGCGCCAATTCCCGCCTCCGGTGAAAAGTTTCTTAAAAATGAGGCTGAGTTTCGGATATTTTGATTCAATAAATTATTGCCCTTTGCATAAACAAGCACATCTGCTTTTTTAAACTCCTGGATGTGGTAATGCGTATTGAGTTGGAGCAATGTATAACTACCGGTACTATCCTCGTTTTTTCCGCCATAATTCTGCTCATCAGCATAGGTATAACGCAGGTTAGAACGCCAGTTTCCATACCTATGGTCAACCTGAAAACCCAAGCGGAGGGGTGGAATTCGAGGAACATCACCCTCATTGTTCAATTTGCCACGGGTGTAGTCACTGAACAAGGTTATATCAACATCTTGCGATGCGTTTTTCC
>CAZECX010000178.1:0-5426 GCA_964510965.1 uncultured Nitrospina sp.
TTTGGAATAATTAAGGGTAGTTTAATTCAGTCTTCCGGAAGAAGGACCTGTTTGCCCCAAAGAAAATATGTTTTTTGATGATCGCCCAGAAAATGCCTGCTGTACCGGATCAGGAAAATTTTGATCGCACTCGTTCAAATATTTCATAACAGAAATCATCCAATCTGTTTCGTGCGGCGCCCGGATTATTGCAATATTTGATTCTTCGTATTCTTTGCAAATTTTATCGGCAGCTTTTTTTCCCGAGTAATTATCCTTCTTCACAATTGTAAGAGGCCTTAGGGGATCTACCTGAATGATTTCCAGGCCTTGATATTTTTCAGGAATATCTTCTTCAATGAACTCCTCAATGGGGATCCCGTTAACGTCGGTCAAGCCGGACTGTGCCAGAGAGGCAATATATATTGGTGCACGTTTAATAGAAGCATGCTCGGCGAACCCTTCTCTAAAAACAGTCTGGGTTTCATCAGATTCACCAAAAACTACAAAGTCCCAACGCCCAGAGGTCAGTTCGCGTTGCCTTTGAACTATTTCGGTTTTCTCATAGGCCTCGGTAATCTTGTCGAATATCACCCGATCCTTAGCACGTAATTTAATTTTAGGCACTTGTAGCTCCGTTTATTAATTCTCTGCTGAGTATATCATGCTAAAAAACGGCAACACTTTTTTTTCATTTAATATGCTTAGCTTTGCTATACTATCTATTGTGAAGCCTCGGATAATTATACGCTAATCCCTCCTTCCTTCTAGATGAAAAAAACCCTAAGCAAAGCTGCAGGTGCTGTAAGTGGAATGACACTCTTATCTCGAATATTCGGGTTTGTTCGAGATGTGTTCATCGCAATGGCTTTTGGTTCTTCGTCAGCAGCCGATGCATTTTTTGTTGCCTTCAGAATTCCCAATATGCAAAGGCGGGTTTTAGGTGAAGGAGCTGTCTCATCAGCATTCATTCCTGTTTTTTCAGAAACTTTAGCTCAAAATGGAAAACAAGCAGCGCAGGAACTCACTGCTAATATTTTTAATATCTTATTGATCCTGTTGTCAGCAGCATCTCTAATTCTCTTTTTCTTTTCTCCAGCTGTGATCACTATTTTCGCACCAGGATTTCTGGATGATCCGGAAAAGTTCAAACTCACGGTCGATTTGACTCGCTGGATGGCTCCGTATTTGTTCTTCATTGGCCTGGCAGCTTTTTCAATGGGGATTTTAAATTCCCTTAAAGTTTTTGCTCTACCAGCGGCAACCCCAATTCTCCAAAACGTTTCAATGATTACTGCAATTCTGGTCATTGTTCCACAAATGGATGAACCCATTGTCGGACTTGCTATTGGAGTTGTTATTGGTGGGGCTCTTCAAGTCCTAATTCAGTTTCCTACAATTGTAAAAAATGGTTATGGATGGAAAAAGCGTCTCCACGTCAAGCAACCAGAAGTTATAAAAATTGCAAAATTAATGGGCCCAGCAATATTGGGATTAGCGGTTTATGAGTTAAACCTAATGGTCGATACTTTATTGGCATCTACACTTGCTGAAGGTTCGATTTCTTACCTTTATTACGGCAATCGATTAGTTCAGCTTCCATTAGGGGTTTTTGCCGTAGCATTGGCAGTGGTTCTTCTGCCCACTCTTTCGGGGCATGCGGCAAAAGGTGAGTTGAAAGAATTGGTGAAAACATTAAGTTTCAGCATCCGGCTCATTCTGTATATTACTATCCCTGCAACCATTGGCTTAATCATTCTCAGAGAACCTATTGTCAACACTTTATGGGAGCGCGGCGAGTTTCTTCATACCTCCACCCAGGGCACCGCTGTAGCTTTGCTTTACTATTCAATAGGCCTTTGCGCCTATTCAGGAATTAAAATAATTGCTCCGGCCTTCTATTCCCTACAAGATACAAAGACTCCGGCGAAAATTGGCATTTATTCAATGGTCCTAAATATAGTCCTCAATCTAGTTCTTATGGGCCCTCTGCAACATGGCGGACTTGCCCTCGCAACCTCCCTGTCGGCATTATTTAATGTAGTAGTCTTGACGCATTTTCTTAGAAAACGTTTGGGACTTTTGGGGGGAAGAAAGATTCTCAGCTCAACGATTAAAATGTCCATTGCCGCAGGTGCTATGGGTATCATTATATATTTTGCCAAAGAATTTTGGTTTGACCTGAACGACCCTATTGGAATTCGCATAGTCGTGCTGCTGGCTTGCATATCAGTAGGAATGCTGGTATATGCCTTAATCTCTCATTTTTTTAAAAATGAAGAATGGCAATTCTTGTTAAACCTGAAAAACAATAAGGCCAAAGAGGTACCGGCCGAACCAAACTGAAAAAATAAAAGGAAATTTTAAATGATTGTAGCCTGTCTTGACCTAGAAGGAGTTTTAGTACCCGAAATCTGGATCGCTTTTGCAGAAAAAACCGGCATTGAAAAACTACGACTGACCACCCGAGATATTCCCGACTACAATGAATTGATGCGAGGTCGATTAGAAATCCTCAACGAAAATAATTTATTGCTGTCGGATATTCAAGAAGTGATAAAAGAGATTGCCCCTCTATCAGGCGCAAAAGAGTTTCTTTCCTGGCTCGAATCAGAATTCCAGGTCATTATTCTTTCCGATACTTTTAATCAGTTCGCAGGACCATTAATGGCACAACTCGATTACCCTACGCTTTTCTGCCACGATCTGATTATCGATGACACAGGGAAAATCAATGATTTCCAACTTCGAATTCCTGACGCAAAAACAAAAGCGGTTAAAGCATTACAGGGACTTAATTTAAAGGTCATCGCAGCAGGCGATTCCTATAATGATACGGGAATGTTGAAACAAGCCGAGGCAGGAATACTATTCAGGGCACCGGACAACGTAATTGAAGAGTTTCCTCAGTTTCCCGTAACCCGAGACTACGATGAGTTTAGAAATACGTTTATTGAAACCGCAAAAAATCTCTAGCGGGTTGTTGAGAAGGGAAATAATTATTTAATTTCAGAGTCCAGAAGTTTTGTAGCAATCCAACCTGTTTTCAAATCACCGCCAGATTCAGACTTGTATTTTACTTTTGACCAACTTCTTTCAGTCCCCAGCACTTCAACCTGGGTTCCCATGGAAAGGGAGCCGATAATCTTACTGGTTTTCATATTTGGGAGGCTTCTGATATTAACCAGGCCAGTATTCACTTTAAAGAATATTTTAAAATCTTCATCTTCTGCCACTTTCATTTGCGTTTCATCTTGACCGGATGACAAAACCTCCATCACATTTACATCCAACTTGAAAACAGCAATTATCGCAAATATAAGAGCCAATAGCATGATCCTCAACATCGCTTGGGAAAAGGCAAGCTCCCCTTCTGAGGCCAAACCAGGACCTTGAGGAGGTTCGCATTGCACACAATAAAACCCAGGGGCTGGCAGAAGTGAATTACAACTATCGCAATATAAATATTTATGTTCAGGTTCATCCCTGAAGCTATTTAAAACACTTTGATCCATAATTTTTTAATTAAGTTGATAAATTTTTCGGTATTTTTTATTAAGATAATTTAAAAATATGGTTGGGTTCAATTCATCTCCCGTAACTTCTTTAACTAGATCTGGGACAGAAAGCAATCGTCCCTTCTGATGAATTTTCTGGTTCAACCATTCCCGTATTGTTGCCAGATTACCAGATTCAATCTCCTTTTCTAAATCCGGTTTTTCCTGCAACAAGGTCTGATAAAACTGACTTGCGTAAATAGCGCCCAGGGTATAAGAAGGAAAATACCCAAAAGCAGCCCCGCTCCAATGCGTATCTTGCAGCACTCCCAATGTATCACTAGAGGGTTCGATTCCCAGGTATTCTTTCATTTTGGAGTTCCATAATTCAGGCAGGGTATCGATTTCAATTGAACCATCAAACAATCCCTTTTCAATTTCATATCTTAAAATAACATGCATCGGGTAAGTCACCTCATCCGCTTCGACCCGTATATATGAAGGTTCGCTTGTGTTGACAGCTTCATACAACTGCTCGGCTGAAACACCTTTAAAATTTTTCGGGAAAGTCTCCGATATAAGCGGCAAATAACGCTTACAAAAAGCCGGGCTTTGGGCAATCATACGCTCCCAGAAAAGCGATTGTGATTCATGGATGCCCATGGTGAGCGCTTCCGAGGCTGGAAGATCTCTCCCCTCTTCCATCCTGCCTTGCTCGTATAAACCATGACCGGTTTCATGGATGACGGCATAAAGTGACTCAATGAAATTATCCGTTCGATATCGAGTAGTAATACGAACATCCGTGGGATGACTGCCTCCACAAAATGGATGAACAGAAACATCCATCCGACCACAATCAAATTCGAATCCCATTTCTTCACTAATACGACGTCCCAACGTCTCTTGTTTTTCAACAGGAAAGTCTCCCGTAAGAAAGACGGCATCGGGTTTATAGTCTGAAGCTTGAATGTCACGAATCAAAGGAATGAGTTCTGATTTTAACGATTCAAAAACTGGGGTGATATCATCCATTGTTGTGCCGCGTTCGTAGAGGTCGATATTAGCATCGTAAGCTTGCAATTCGGGAGATACATATTCGGCCCATCGTTTTTTCAATTCTATCAATTGGGTTAATACCGGGGCAAAATCTGAAAATCTGTTTTCAGATCGTGCTTTAACCCAAACTTGATGGCCTTTTGAAGAAAGCTCAGCAAGCTCCATTACGAGATTTTTGGGCACTTTTGTTTCCATTTCATACTCGCGCCTTGCTTCACGGATATTACATTTTTCAAAGTTGTTGAAGGAATTTTCCTGACTTAGATTTTCCAGTAGTTCACCAATTTCTGGGTCTGTACTTTTTTCATGCATGATGCCTGCCAGCACTCCCATCTGCTTAGCACGAGATTCTGCAGCCCCGCTAGGCATAATGACTTCCTGATCCCAATGAAGAATCCCCATAATGCCACCTAAGCGGCTTGTCTCTTCAAGTTTCTGTTTTAGTCTTTGATAGTTGGTGATCATAGTGTTATTTACTGGCTGTTTTGTCGCGCACAATACGGAGCTTTCCCGATTCCATTATCAAAATTCTTTCACCCGCTTTTAACTCTTCATCATTTACCTGCACCACCGAATAAGGTTCGCCCTCATCTGGTTGGACGATAAATTCAGAAGCATCGCCTCCAGTGATCGCATTTTCTGTTGCATGACCCACGATTCCACCGATTACCGCTCCACCCAGACCTCCCAGTGCTCGGGTTGCTGTGTTTCCTCCCAATGTGGACCCAGCAAGTCCTCCCGCAGTGGCACCGGCAGCGGCACCGGCTCCTGATTCTGTACCCTTTATTGTCACATCGCGAACCGACAAGATAACTCCCTTTTTAAAATATGCTGGGTAACCCCTTTCCCCACGCTCATAAGTGGAACCTGGATGCAGAGAACAACCTCATA
>CAZECX010000179.1:0-5415 GCA_964510965.1 uncultured Nitrospina sp.
CCCTGTTTCCGGCGTGAGAGGCCAGCGTCCTAGCCGCTAGACGATGGGGCCATAGGTAATGCAATTATTAAAACCCGTCGCGTTTCATGATGGGTGGACCGGTGTTTTTCTTCTTCTTTTGTTTTCTTATAACATCTTCTGCTTCGAGGTCGCGCTTGTTCACTCCGGAGATCAAATAAACCATTAGGGGATAAGCGGGCAGGGATAATATCCCCCATGTGGCCATAAACTTTCCTCCCGCAGAAATCATTCCACCATCGCCGCCTTCGTTTCCGCCTGTGCCGAACGCGAGGAACAGCATTAGCCCCAGTAGCATTCCCATCAAGGATGAAACGGAGGTTTTATGTGCGACTTCGTTCATATATAGTGTGTTCAATAAGGGGAAATCGCTGACATAAGCGCCTATGAGCCCCAACGTGAACATGATGAAAATAGCGGCCATCAAAAAATCGTTAGTAATAGCAATGGTCGCGACCAATTGATAAGCGGGTGCACAAAGGGCAACGATAAATGGATTTCTATAAATGTTCATAATTCCTCGCAATAAAAAAAGCGGAGAAACTCCGCTCACCAGGCACGGCCCACTTGCGTGGGAAGCTATTCGCAGGTACAGCCGTCAAAACCCTTTGTTCCAGAATTGATTTTGCTCTGCCTCCCCTGTAAAGGGGGAATTGGCTCGGGTACAAGGGCTCGAACCTCGACATCCAGAATCAGAATCTGGCGTCCTACCATTAGACGATACCCGAGTATTAATTCCCTCAAAACTTGTAAACCTTGATTTATAATAATTTTAATAGATTTCCATGTCAAGATGGATTGCCTTCATTATTATAAGGAATGTTATTAAATGCGAGTGATTTCTGGAGCTGCACGTGGAACCCGGTTAGTGGATCTTGGGGATGCGGACATTCGCCCAACCTTGGATCGGGTGAAAGAGTCTTTTTTCAATCAGGTGGGACCCGATCTAACAGGAGTATCCTTTCTCGACTTGTTTGCCGGAACGGGAGCGATGGGCATTGAAGCCCTTAGCCGAGGTGCAGAAAAAGTAGTGTTTGTTGAGCAGAATTCTCAAGCCCAACTCCTGATTACCCGAAACCTGGAAAAATGCCGAATGATGGTTGAAAACCAAACCATGCGTTGGGAGCTTATAAAATCCAATGCGCTGAATTCTTTATCTGCATTGAGGGAAAAGTCCATGGCTTTTGACCTCGTCTATGTAGATCCCCCATTTGCCGAGGACCTATACGAGTCTTGTCTAGCGCAATTATCAGATGCCGGGATATTGAAAAAAGAGGCCTGGATCATCGTTGAGCATTTCCATAAAACAAAATTGCAAGGAAGTTATGGTAGACTAAAATCTTTTAAAGACAGGCAATTGGGTGACTCTTGCCTGTCATTTTTCAAAGTGGAACTATGAACGATCCAGAAAAAATAGCCATAGCCATGAGCGGGGGTGTCGATAGTTCCGTTGCGGCATCCATAATTAAAGAAAAGGGTTATCAGGCCGTTGGCATTTCATTGCAATTGTGGAACTATTCCGAGTCGGATAACCGTTTCGGCACCTGCTGTTCCCTCGATGATCTTGCCGATGCACGACGCGTCGCCGAAAAAGTGGGCATTCCATTTTATATCCTCAACATGGAAAAAAAGTTCAAGGAAGAGGTGGTCGACTATTTTATTTCCGAATACATGCAGGCCCGAACACCCATCCCTTGCACGCTGTGCAACCAGAAATTAAAGTTCGATGAGATGATCCAGAAAGCGGAGTCGTTTGGAGTGCGTCGCGTGGCAACTGGGCATTATGCTTCCATCGTTAAACATTCCAGTGGCAGGTTTCTGGTTCGCCGCGGGCGTGATCGATGGAAGGATCAGAGCTATTTCCTTTTCAACCTGTCGCAAGACCAGCTTTCGCGTTTGGAATTTCCATTGGGGGATATGGATAAAAATGAAGTGCGCGAACGGGCACGACAATTGGGATTGAATGTGGCAGAGAAAGCTGAGTCTCATGAAATTTGTTTTATTCCTGATAACGACTACCCAAAATTTATCGCTAAACAATTAAACGGCGATGCATTCAATGAGGGCGATATAGTTAACTCCAAAGGCGATGTATTGGGTAAACATCAGGGGTATCCTGCATTTACCATTGGTCAGCGAAAGGGATTGAATCTGGGTGGCCTCAAAGAGCCACACTTCGTGACTCATATTGACCCGGTGAATAATCGTATTACGGTTGGGACTAAAAAAGAATTAGAACGCGCAAATTGTTTTGTGGCACAAGTCAACTGGTGTTTGGATGTCGAAGACTCTATCCGTGCTGATGTGCAGATTCGGTACCGTCATCAGGGGGTTCCAGCAACGATCAAAAAATTAAATAACTCACGTGTTAGTGTAGAATTTGATCAGCCACAGATATCTATTGCCCCAGGACAGTCAGCTGTTTTTTACCAGAATGATTGCGTGATCGGTGGCGGGTGGCTTGAATGAGTCAAGAGGTAATAGTTGCAGTGGAAGCTGCGCTGCAAGCCGGTAAGATTCTCAAAGAACGCGCCGATGACATCGGCAAAATTTCTTTTAAAGAATTTCATGATCCAGTGACAGAAGTTGACCACCTCGCCGAACAAGCGATTATCAATCGTATCAAAAAAACTTTTCCGGACCACGATATTCTCGCCGAAGAATCCGGGAATTCACAAGGCAGTGACTCAACCAGTAAATGGATCATCGATCCGCTTGATGGTACGCTGAACTACTCGCATGGTTACCCCTGCTATTGTGTTTCAATTGCATTGGAGCAGGAAGGCGAAGTTAAAGTCGGAGTCATCTATAACCCCTGCCTTGATGAATTATTCGTTGCCGAAAAAGGTCAGGGTAGTATTCTTAACGGTAAGCCCATCCATGTATCAACCATCCCCACTTTAGAGAAAAGTTTGCTCGTTACAGGTTTTGCGCCGCGAGTGGTGAAATCGGAAAAAGACAATCTTGACCATTTCTGCAATTTCATGAAAGCCTGTCAGGCAGTGCGCCGACCCGGTTCTGCTGCTATGGATCTTGTTTATACGGCAATGGGCCGCTTTGAAGGATTCTGGGAGCGAATGCTCCATCCCTGGGATGTTGCGGCGGGACTTCTGATTGTTCTCGAAGCGGGTGGAAAAGCCAGTAAGTTCGATGGTAACCCAACCAATATTTATGACCAGGAAATTCTTGTCAGCAACGGGCTGGTGCATCAAGAAATGGTAGACGTTTTGCAAAAAGGCCAAATGTAATACCTTTAATGGTTCTGGCTTCATCCATGAAAAAACCTTTCATACTTTTCCTTATAATCTTCCTTTTTATCGGGTGCCAGTCTACTCGTGAAAAAGATTGTGCCGGATGCGCTTATGATATTTTTTTGTGGAAAACAGCGGTAGACACAATTGCGTTAGCAAATTTTCCTGAAGAAGAATACGTTGCAGTGGTGCATTATGCCAAATTTTCAAATGCCTGGGTGACCACTGGAAATGAAGTGAACATTACCGCAAACTTTCTCCACGAACTGACGAAAGAGGAACGCGTTGCCGTAGCAGCCCATGAAATTGCACATCTCAAGTTGGGGCACTATTACACCAAATTGGGTGCATCCATTTTGACTTCTATCGGATTTTCCGTGTTGAATATTTTTGTTCCCGGCGCCGGCTATAGCGAATATGTGATCAAGCCCGCATTGATGGGAGGATTTTCCCGTCCTCAAGAACTGGAAGCGGATAAACTGGGGGTGCAATATTTAAACAAGGCCGGATTTTCAACCGATTACTATTTACAGCTTTTAACTGTGCTGCAAAAAAAATCTGGGGATGAGCCTACGGAAGAGAGTTATTTTTCCACCCACCCAACCAATGAAGACCGGATGCAGCAAATCAGGGAATTGAAAGCTTCTGGAAAGTAAAGACGATTATTTTTGTTTGTCGGGGTCGACCAAATAGGTGTAACCGCTAAGGCCCTCTTTATATAGGTTCAAAAAATCATCGGCTTCTTTTTGTGTGACCACGCCACGCTGCACGCAGCCGATGAGAAATCCATCGATCCGTCCTGCGAGTTCATCGGCTGAGAACTGCACATAGTCGAGCACGTCTGTTACATCTTCCCCTTCGATGATCTGTTCATATTTTAGAGAACCGTCTTTATTCAAGGAAACATGAATGGTGTTTGTATCTCCGAATAGATTATGAAGGTCGCCAAGAATTTCCTGATAAGCTCCTGTCAAAAAAATACATAAGGGATAGGTCTCCCCAGGCTCCAACGGATGAACTCTAAGCGTGTTTTCAGTTCCACGGTTGGTGCCGATGAAGGTGTCTATCCTGCCATCGGAGTCGCAGGTAATGTCTTCCAGCGTTGCATCGCGAGTGGGTTCTTCATTCAATCGGTAAAGTGGGACTACTGGGAAGACCTGATCGATGGCCCAGGAGTCGGGTACGGATTGGAAAACTGAAAAGTTACAGAAATATTTGTCCGCCAGCCGAGTCTTCAAGCTGCGGATTTCATCGGGCATAAATTTCAACCGGCTGCTCAACTTTTCAATTTTACGGCAGATGCCCCAGAAAATTCTTTCCGCCATGGCCCGACTTTCAAGGGAGATCATGCCCATGAGAAACTGGTTTTGCGCTTCATCTTTTAAATGCACGGCATCGTGCCAGGATTCGTTGAGATTCTTATTTGAAGTGGAGTCGAGAACATAAAAAATTTCTTTGACCACTTCAGGAGCATCCTCGTCAATTTCAATCTTATCGCTCCATTCGGGAAAACTTGTAACATCGAGCACATTGACCACAAGTATGGAATGGTGAGCCGTCATGGCCCGGCCTGATTCGGAAATGATATTCGGGTGCGGAAGATTTTCTTTGTTGCATATTTCAAGCAGGTGATAAACCACATCGTTGGCGTATTCCTGCACGGTATAATTGATGCTGGATGCAAATGTGGAACGAGAGCCATCGTAGTCCACTCCCAGACCCCCACCAACATCAATATATTCAATGCCACAACCGAACCGCATCAATTCTGAATAAAACCGTCCTACTTCTTGCAAGCTGTTTTTAATGCGACGGATATTTGTTATCTGGCTGCCTAAATGGAAGTGGATTAACTTGATACTGTCGAGAATATTTTTTTCCTTGGCTATTTGCAGGGCTTCCATCAATTCGATGGAGTTCAACCCAAACTTCGAGTGCTCCCCTGCTGAAGAAGACCAGCGCCCTTGACCGGTACTTAGTAGCTTAATGCGTAATCCTATATTGGGTTTCACCCCCAACTCTTTGGCTACTTTTTCTATGAGAGATAGCTCGTCTAATTTTTCAACAACGATGAAAACTTTTTTCCCCAGCTTCTGACTCATTAAGGCCAGTCGGATAAAAGCTTCATCTTTATACCCGTTGCAAA
>CAZECX010000180.1:0-5381 GCA_964510965.1 uncultured Nitrospina sp.
ACTTATTTATCCAACTGGAACGGCCTTTTACAAGACTGAACATCATGGCCCTGTCTCCGTTGATAGTATCTGTCCAGGTGCAGTCGGCTCCCTTCGCTTCAAACTCAGCCGGAATATGTATTTCGTTATTTCCAAAATCTCGCTGGCTAAAATTTTTATCAAAAATAGTTTTTACATCCTCTAGCTTCGGGATTCTCCAGTCGCTGAACCCTCCAAAGTTAGCCGCGTTTTGTTCTTCTGCGAACTTCCTGGCTTTTTCAAGATGTAGCCACTTTCCCATCACTTGACGGGAGTCTTTTTTGAACCAGGTGAGCCCGGTTTGAGTGTCTAAAATAGTATCGTTGCCATTATCAGTGAATCGAGACATGGTGAACCTCAATATCAGTAGTTAATTTATAGTTAGATTATAACAGGTTTTTTTTCTTGAACAGGAGAAGAGTTTGTTAAGGAATCTTTGACGCGAGGCAAAAAAATAAAAAGCCGATAGAACAGTTCGTTCTATCGGCTTTTAACTATTCTAGATACAGCAGATAAATCTAAATTATTTTAGTGTTGCGTGGTTTTTTTCACAATCCGCTTGAGAAACCAGATTTTCTTTCATGTAAGGATTACCAAAAGGATCTGTGCGGTTGTCGTTCATTTGACTTCGATATTTGCCATCAGAATTGTCTCCACGACAGTCACCCGGTACTAAACCAACCACTACGCCTGCATCTTCTGCAGTTCTCCATTGTTTCCAGGATTGGTCTGACTGAGAAGAACCGAACTGATAATCTACATTTACGCCAGCTTGCGCTCGAGATGTTCCCGCTCTGGAACTCAAGTTTGCTGCATTTGTGAGAGCTCGATCATGTGCACCCATCTGCATAATGGTTTGGCCAACGCCCATAACCTGTGCATTGTTGTTCTGATCGTAAGCGCCCGGAATGTTGGTGTCTGCTGAAGCAATTGAGCTTAGAGCCAATGCACTTACCGCTACTAATGCTAATACTTTCTTCATTACTTTCCTCCCCTTGAAGGATGAATAGGATGTGAAACTTGCCTATCCTAACGATTTGTTCAAATTCGGGATATAGGCTAAAGACTGTTTTTTAATGTCAAATAATCCTATTAGCTGTAGGAAAATATTTCTGATTTTAGGTTTTTAAATATATTGATAAAAAGATTGGCTATAAAATTTCTAATCAACTCCTGCATTAATATAGGAGAAAGTCCTGATTTTGAGTGGATTATTTCGGCGAGGAAAAATCGATTCCCTGAAAACTGTAGTTTAGGTAAGTTGGAAATTTTATCGAAAAAAAGCCTGAGTCAAAAGGCGGATTAAAGGGTTGAGCTATTACCTTTTTGAAGTCATAAGGGCTTTCCTCGCAACTCCTGAAAAAACACCAGCGAAAATGAATTGCCCGACTTTTATTTCTTTTTAAAATATAGCCAAATACATCCCGATCATTAAAGAAAAACTGTAAGACAAACTCTTCATGATTGACTTGAAAGGTTTTTCTAGCTGGCAATTTGGAGGTTTCCATAGGATTGGGTACTTGAATGCTTAATTGTGGATACTTCTTTAAAGAAACCCGATCTAAGGCAAACGAGGGATTGGAAGCCGTTATGAATAGAGAGAAAATAAAAAAAGCGCGGCAGATGAGGTTGGGTGAAAAGAGTTTTGCCATGCAGTTGTCTGTGTTTTGGGGCAACGAGTTGGTCTTTCCACAAAAAAAGCCGATAGAACAACAAGTGTTCTATCGGCTTTATACCTCATTAAGAGGTTAAATGCTTCCCTTTAATGGGATTCTGGCTTATTTCAATGTTGGATGGTATTCCGCACACTGAGCATTAGATACCAGGTTTTCCTTCATGTAAGGATTACCAAAAGGATCTATGCGGTTGTCGTTCATTTGGCCTCTGTATTTTCCATCAGAGTTTTCGCCTTGACAGTCGCCAGGAACCAAACCATGTACCTGTGCTTCTTCTACTGTTCTAGCAGCTTTCCAGGACTGATCACTCTGAGAAGAACCAAACTGATAGTCGGCATTCACGCCTTGTTGCCTGCGAGAATTGCCTGCCTGTGAAGCCAAATTGGTTGCATTCGTGATAGTTCTAACGGAAGCACCCATTTGCATCATGGTTTGTCCCACACCCATAACACTGGAATCATTTTGAACGTATGCACCTGGCAATACGTCATCAGCTGAAGCGATGGAACCAAAACCCAAGAAACCTACGAATGCACTAACTGCTACGAAAAGAATTGCCTTTTTCATACAAACCTCCCCACACTTGATGTTTTTAGTAACAACTTTTTTACTAAACTTTTTACTTACACTGCTAACTTACAAACAAACAAAACAAACTAATATTTTTATTGGCTTATTACATGGCCAACTTTTTGTTTTTGTCCTATAAAAGTTTCCCTTAAAATCCCATATATTTATAGGATTAAATAAACTAAGGATGTCAGAATTTATAACCTTATGGCTCATTTGTCAATAGAAAACCGGGGCAAATTTAAATCCCGCAAATATTCATGATCTGAAAAACATTGAAAATCCTCTGCGATTCTATAATGCTTTTAAAAATATATGTTTATGGCGGTTTTTCGGTCGAGTTTGGTGGTGTAGATTAAAATGCTTATAACATTTCCCAAAATGTTGTTTATTGGAGAATTTAGTTTGAAAATGGGTGAGTGCTTGGAATTGTATTTTTGAATCCGTATAATGTTTTTCCTTATAAAAATTATTCTAATCCTTTCCCCTAAATTTTTACATTCTGTATGACTTCCAAAAAATTTTTTACCCTTCAAGAAGCCAATTCATTTGTTCCTCAGCTTCTTGAATGGGTTCCTCAGATTCAGAAACTTTCTTCTTCTTTAAACAACGATTTTCCTGATATTAAAAAGGCAAGAGAGAAAGCTAAATGGAATGGGGGTAGCGAGCAGGGAGTGCAATATCTAAATGCTGTGCTGAAATATAATAACCTCATGCACAAAGTAGAAGAGATGGGTTGTGAGGTTAAAGGGATTCGTGAAGGGCTTATAGACTTCCCTTCTATAAGAGAAGGGAAAGAGGTTTATCTTTGTTGGCGAATGCCAGAAAAAGAAATTTTATTTTGGCATGATCTCAATACGGGTTTTGCAGGGCGAAAACCTATTTAGTATTTTTCTCTGAGAATATTTTTCGTACTTCCTTTACGATACTTGCGTTACCGACAATTGCTGTTCCCTCCTCAATGCTTGCACGGTTTCCTGAGAAGTTTGCAAATTTCCCCCCTGCTTCCTGCGCGAGAATCTTGCATGGAGCGTAGTCCCATATCTTGGCTAAGGGGTCAACCATAACATCCGCGGTGCCACGGATTGCCATAAGATGACCAAACGCGTCTGGATAAGTTCTTACTATTCCCGCTTCTTTATTAAGTTTGTTAAAAAGAGAGGTGTGTTTTTGCTGTTTGAAACAATACCAGTCAGCGACTGCAATGAAAGCTCCCTTAAGATGTTTTTGTCTGGAAACTTTTAGCGGTTTTCCGTTTAAAAAAGCGCCTTTTCCTTTAACCGCCCAGGCCGTCTCTCCCAACGCAGGAAGTTCAATGATTCCCAGTACCGGTTCTCCTTTATGTAGAAGTGCCATCATCGTAGCAAAAAGGGGCAACCCACGAATAAAAGAACGGGTCCCGTCTACGGGATCAATGGTCCAAACCCATTCGGCGTTTTCGTTGTGGTTTCCGAACTCTTCTCCTATGATGCCGTGCTCTGGAAAATGTTTGGCAAGTTTTTTTCTTAGTATCTCTTCTGCGTTGCGGTCTGCTATGGTTACAGGACTGGAATCGGACTTTAGATCTATTTCATATTGTCCACGGAACCATTTTAAAACCTCACTTTTTGCCGGTTTCATAAAAGACAGTGCCTGGTCTTTAATCTTTAATAAATCCATTTATATTTTTTACCCTGCGTCTTCGTCGGTATTAATTGCTTTTTAGATTATAAAGGTTTGTATTGAAAATAATATTGCTTTAATGAGGGATTAAATTATAATCATCTCTTTGAAATATTTGTGATTGAACTAATTTCCTGTGGTTGCCCATGCGCGATAAAAATTTAATGGTAGGAGTTATTTTTTGTTTTGCCATTTCTATATTGTTTCTGCTCGTCATTATTTGGGAGATTAAAAAGTCCATAGACCATGACGAGAGAGTACAACAAATGTCAAAAAAAACCAATGATGTGGAGGTTTCTGATAATCGAGATTTCAGCATTTATGAAACCTTGGTGGGCGATGATGGTCGCGAAATGGTTTTGATTCCTGAGGGAATTTTTACACGAGGGTCAGACTCAGGTGGCTTTGATGAGAAACCGGCTCAGGAAATTTATTTGGATGCCTTCTATATAGATAAATATGAAGTCAGCGTAAAAGAATACAACAAATATCGAAAGGCAGCCAATTATGTAAAGCCATCGGTGCCTTTCTTCCCCGGGGATCATAAGGTGATGGAAAAGCCCAGTCATGCGGTGGTGGGTGTTTCCTGGCATGATTCGGTGAATTATTGTACTTGGGCTGGAAAAAGACTACCTACGGAAGCGGAATGGGAAAAAGCTGCCAGAGGAACGCATGGTCTCAATTACCCATGGGGAAATAAGGTTCTGCCAAAACGAGCAAACTTTGCCGGCACAGGTGATGGATCTAAATATATGGGACCGGTAGGGAGTTACCCAATGGGAAGAAGTGTCTACGGTGTTTACGACATGGCGGGAAATGTTTCCGAATGGGTAAACGATTATTACGACCAGTTTTACTATCAAACTGCCCCCATTATGAATCCAACAGGACCCGAGACAGGAAAAAATCATGTATTTAAAGGTGGCTCATGGGATGCCAGAAGTGTCGACATACGAACTTCAAAAAGGTTTGCTGCATCCCCAGGTCGTAAAGACAGTATCGTGGGTTTTCGTTGCAGTCGTTCAAAAGTGGATAAAAAATAAAGGCCTATTTAAAACATAAATCGCCGAACTGATAAAAAGTGTTGTTTTTGACTTTCATGTCTGACCAATATTGACTTGGTTGTTAAGAGTGGAGACATTCCGCTGAAACTCCCTTCCCGAATCTGGATCTTCCTGTTTTTTTTCATCTCAGGTGCTACAGGCCTCATCTACGAGGTGGTGTGGACCCGTTTGCTCACCTTGATTATGGGGAATACCCATTACTCCATAGCAACCGTATTAACGGCATTCATGGGTGGCTTGGCCTTAGGCAGTTTCGTCGGCGGAAAAATCATAGATCGGGAGTTTAACCCACTTGCCGCATATGCAATTCTCGAAGCTAGCATTGGAATATATTGTTTGCTCATCCCCTCATTGATCGATCTAGCTTTTCCTTTGTTTCAATTGATATACC
>CAZECX010000181.1:0-5313 GCA_964510965.1 uncultured Nitrospina sp.
GGCTGACGGTGGTGGGTCCTGAACAACCCCTTGTAATGGGGATTGTTGACCAGTTTGAGGAAAAAGGTCTGCGCATTTTCGGACCAAATGCACGTGCTGCAGAGTTAGAAGGCAGTAAGTCTTTTTCAAAAGACATTATGAGCAAGTATGGATTGCCGACCGCAGAATATAAAACATTCAACTCTGCCAACAGCGCGGCAGAATATATCAAAATTAAAAATTGTCCTTTAGTTGTCAAGGCAGACGGTTTAGCAGCAGGAAAGGGCGTGTTGTTATGCCAAACCGCAGATGAAGCTCTGGCAGCTGTCGATTCGATAATGGGGAAGAAATCCTTTGGTGTGGCGGGGGATCAAATTGTGGTCGAAGAATTTCTGGAAGGACAGGAAGTTTCTGTTTTGGCCTTCAGTGATGGGCAAACAGTTTTGTTGATGGATTCGGCACAAGACCACAAAGCAGCTTATGACGGTGACAAGGGCCCTAATACAGGTGGCATGGGTGCCTATTCTCCAGCACCGGTCTTTACGGAAGTAATGCGACAAAAGGTTCGCGATAAAATTATGCTACCCATGATTCGAGCCATGCAACAGGAAGGCCGACCCTATAAAGGAATTCTTTATGCCGGATTGATGTTGACTAAAACAGGTCCGCAGATTCTTGAGTTCAACGCCCGATTTGGCGATCCGGAAACTCAGCCACTCCTTGTACGAATGGATGGCGATATCATTCCAATATTTGAAGCTTGTATTGACGGGACTTTGGACCAATGTCCTTTGGGGTGGAAAAACGAATCATCGGTATGCGTAGTGATGGCTGTAGAAGGCTATCCTGACTCTTATGAAAAAGGCCAACCAATATCTGGATTGAAAGATGCCAACGCCCTTCCTGGGGTAGAGGTGTTCCATGCGGGCACCAAAGAACAAGAGGGAGAGGTGTTGACCAATGGGGGTCGTGTTCTAGGTGTCACCGCAACAGGCGAAGATACTGCCACCGCCATTTCAAGGGTTTATGAAGCTGTGGAAAAAATTAAATGGCAGGGGATTCACTTTAGAAAAGATATAGGTCACAGGGCGGGTTCTTGAATTCCACTTTCTGGGAAAACTGAGAGACAGTCGGGTTTCAATTTTAACTATTTTTATACACTGGCCAGATCCCCTTCGTGAGGGGAAGTATCCAATGCAAACCCTGGATGTCGAGAGCCAATCATCCATATGGAATCGCCCACTCGCACATTACCCGGTTCTAAGGTTTGAGTGTAAAAACCTAAATTTCCTCCATTAGCACGATCAATGGTCTTTAATATCTTATTGTCTTTCGGAAGCCCAGCTTGTGCCAAAGTAGTTATGATGCACCTTTCAGTTGGCTTCGAAAAATTTAACTTTACCGTATCCCCAATTTGTAACATGCAGTCCTGTTCCAGGCTTAAAATGGGTTTAGAATCAAAGCCTGTATCAGCAGAATCTATCACAATGTTTGGCCGGAACCGTTTTGGTTCAAAATCTCCATCTCTATAAATTGATTTAAGTTTATTGAGACTGTCGGTGGTCAGGAGGTGTAGTGGACCACCATCAAAAAATTTGAAAGGAGATAATTTTTGCAAAGGAACGGGGCTGACGCTATCTTCAGTTTCATCATCTTCAAGAGATAGTTTTTCAACCATTGCATTTTTCGGAACTTCTGAAACTAAACTTACTGAATGTCCAATCTTATTGGAAAGGATTTCATTGACATTTTCATCATCGGTTAAGACAGTTTCTCCATCAGCAAATTCGATAGAAACTTTTGGAAGCAGGTCATTGTTTTCATTTGAGACCAAAGTTTTAGTAGAAAAATTAAAAACCTCTTTCCATTTTCTAGGGTTTTTTGCACTGATTATTCTTCCTGTGCTTTTTTCTACCAATGCAAAAGAGCGATCCCCAACCAAACCTTTTTTACTGATGATGGCAGAATTTAGCATTTCCCCTTGCATTGTTTTTACGGGGTAACGCCACAATTCGGAGATTGTCCCTAAAAAAATTCGGGAAGTTTCCTGCAATTTGTATTACCTTCTATTAATATGAAAATTTGGGTTAAGCCGGTTATTCTATTGATTAAAATGTTAATGTAAAGGAAAATGTGTTGAAAAACCCTCATTCTTTCAATTATTTCCTATGACAAAAGTTTCCGAAAAACTTTATTTTTCTGGAGGAGTGTCTCCATGGCGTCCAGGCTAAAAGTGGGAGTGAGCAGTTGTTTGCTCGGGGAAAAGGTGCGTTGGGACGGCAAAGATAAACGGGACTCTGTCTTACTAGACGATTTGAACAAATTTTTCGAATATGTTCCCGTTTGCCCTGAGGTGGAAGTGGGGATGGGTGTGCCCAGGGAACCGGTTCAGCTCATGGGCAATAAAAATTCACCAAAATTGAAGGGAGTAGAGACAGGTAAGGATTGGACCCGGGAGATGATTTCGTTCAGTGAAGAAAAAATTTTACAACTTTTAGAACAAGGTCTGTGCGGATTTATTATAAAAAGCCGTTCCCCTTCTTGCGGAAAAAAAGGTATTCCCGTTAATAATGAAAAAGGAGAAGCGTCAACTGAAGAAACAGCGGGGTTGTTTGCGCAGACGCTATTACTACACGCGCCTACATTACCTATTGTTGAAGAACATGAACTAAGAAATAAACAAACCCGGGAAAAATTTATTCTTCAGGTTAGTTGCGCTGGCGCCAAGGATAAAGAACTATAGTAAAAAGCCCAAAGACAAAGTTTAGCTTTTCGGGAATTGGCGCAATGACGGCTTAGCCTTCTAACGAGGGATGTAATATTTGAGAGCCCATCGTAAAAGGCTTAAAAATCTCTTCTGGTTTTTGTAGGAATAGGCCTATTACCAGTGGCGGTTATGCCACTAGTCGAGCTGGGGTTCTTTATTTTCCGTTTCGACATCTTCCATTTGTTTGTCGAAGAGCCGGTGGGCGAGGTACCAACAGCCCCAGGAAACTAATACAACGGTGCCAAACCCAATCGAAGACCATAGCATTAAGTTGTCGCTGGTGGAAATTCCGCGGAGAAAAATGAACGCGCCCAGTGGAAGTGCCATGACGAATCCAAAGCAGGAAAGCAGCATTGAGCTGCGCGCATAATATTTAGGACGCACATCAATATTTAGTTCCGGTAGATATTTTTTATTTTCGGGTAAGGCGGCATCGAGCAACTCAATTTCCCCTTCGCATTTCGGGCAATATTGCCCTCCCCAGAATGCATTTTTACATTGTAGACAAAACTTAACCATAAGTTGCTCGTGTTTTTTGATTGGTCTTTGGGATACCTCATTTATAATAGCACTATTGCTCCCTATTTATAGAATTGAATATGACAGACAAAAAAAAGATCGTAGTTTTAACTCATGGTGGAGCGGGGTCCAATCCCGCACATGCCGATGGCACTGCCATAGCAGGCCAAATGGGTATGATGGGACTGCAAACCGGTGAGCCTATTTTGGATGCAGCCTGCGCTTCGGTCGCCACTTTAGAAGACGATGGCAGGTTCAATGCAGGAATAGGATCTCATCGACGCAGCGATGGCTCAGTGCAAATGGATGCATCGTGCATGGAAAGTTCCGGCAGGTTCGGTGCGGTTGCCGCGTTGGAAGGTTTTAGAAATCCAGTCCAGGTGGCTCGCATAGTAAGCCAGTCTGAGTATCGTGTTCTTGCAGGAACGGGTGCCGCAGAGTTTGCAACCAATCAGGAATGCAAAACGGTGACTTTAGATGAAATCGGAAATACAGGAAAAGACTTTTCCACAACAGACACTGTGGGTTGTGTTATTCGCGATGGCGATCAGTTTGCCGCCGCACTCAGTACGGGAGGCATTAAGGATGCCATAGCCGGTCGTGTTGGCGATGTTCCATTAATAGGTTGTGGACTTTTTGCTGGCCCCGAAGGAGCCGTCGCCGCCACTGGGGAGGGAGAAGCCATCGCAATGAAAATGACCGCTTTTCGTGCTTATCAGCTTATCGAACAGGGAATGGATCCAAAAGCTATTCTTCCTGAGGTGATCAGTTGGTTTAATAAACATACAGCCTTTGGCCTTATCGTGGTCAGCAAAATGGGTTTCGCAGGTGGAGCCAATGAACCCATGGCCTGGACAGCTTCTGAAATAGAAGTATAGATTTCTTACTAAGAGGTGGCTAAATAAATTTACTGATCAGGGAGGAACCAAAAAGTTCAAATTGTTTTTCGAGGAAAATGGGTACATCGCGTTTTGCACCGGGATCCCATCTTAACGACTCCAGATCGAGAGGGGCATCAGGGTCAAATGCCAAAGGTTCAGATTCTTTTTGAATTTTTTGTTGTAGAAAAAAGATATCCAGAACTTCAGATGCGCGGGTTGATTTTTCCTGATTGCCTGACAGAGAGAAAGAGTTTTTATCTCCAAAGGAGTTTCTCAATATTTGTAATTCAACGAGGATTTTTTCAAAACTTCCGCCGGCCACGGCATCCGCCTTTATTTTCTCGGCTTCTGTAAATCCGCTCAAGCAATCGCAAATGTGGTTGACGCTTTCCATATATAGCTTTACGGCATTTTTATAAACAGGCTTTATGCTTTGCAAAGCGGATTCAGGACAGCTAATTGAAAACCATTGAAAAATTGGGGAATATCAAAAATTAATTTTTGAGATTTTTGTTGGGATTACGCTCAACTAAGCTAAAGAGCAGATCGGGGAGCAATGGTGGGTCCGCCACCCAGGCTTTTCCACATCAGAAAAAACAGGGTGATCATGAGTACAGCGGTGATAGTTAAAACAATTTTCGTGGTTTTACTCATTTTTTATTTTTTAAATATATTTAACTAAGGTGAAAGGCTTAAAGGATCCGGTCAGCTTTTCAGGTTTGACCTATCGGCCCCACGCCGAGTGGCTAACGCCAGCTTGTGTGTGGACTTGGGGTCATCGCTTTGATGACACCTTTCCTGCGAAACGAACCTTTTACCATTTTATAGGCAAGGCGTCCCTTTTTATCTATGGCTGGTTTACCCAGTTTGCCTCCACATTCATGACAAATCAATAAAGGCAGATCGGCCTTGGTGGAAGATTTCAATTCTGCAAGTGAGTTGGGTTTAATAACACTGTCCAAAAACAACAAGTCCAAATCACCAGACCCTTTATAACGAGCTATAAAAGTTTTGCATTGAGTGCATTGAATTTCAATCATTCAAAATTTTCCTTTAGTTACATTTCATCTGCAGATTCGGTCAACGTGGATGCATGGGGTACTGCCGCATTTTCGTCATCCGCCTGTTTAAGAATGGGATCTTCTTCGTGGAGTTTAGCAAAATCAG
>CAZECX010000182.1:0-5288 GCA_964510965.1 uncultured Nitrospina sp.
CAAATGGGTTAGCATTATTTGGAGAGTTTGGAAGGCCGGCAAGCATAGCTGCCTGCAAAAGAGTTAAATCTCGTGCCCTTCTATTAAAATAGGTTTGGGAAGCTTCTTCTACGCCATAAGCTCCACTGCCAAAATAAATTTGATTGCTATAGGCCTCTAGAATTTGCTCTTTCCCAAATGTAACTTCTAGCTGAAAGGCAACGAGAAGTTCTTTAATTTTTCGTATCCAATTTCGCTCAAAAGAGAAAAACAGGTTTTTAGAAAGTTGCTGGGTTATGGTGCTACCGCCTTGAACAATCCTTTTTGTGCGAATATTTGTTATCAAAGCTCTTATAAGACCCCTGTGATCTATTCCGCTATGACTATAGAATCGTGAATCTTCAACAGCAATTATTGCTTTTAAAAAATCAGGTGAGATATCTTCAATATTTACCGGATGCCTTTCACCAAGAACCTTAATTCGTTCGCCATCGGCGGAATAAATTTCGGTTGGAAGACTTAGGTTGATATGCTCTAAACTTTGTGGAAGCTGTGGAAGATCTTTACTCAACCAGACATAAAGACCAGAAACGGTCAAAATTGAAACTAGAACCAAAACCACAATCAGAAAATTCAAAAACTGTAGAAGGCGGCCAATCAAGGGATCACCTCTAACACTGATGGCGGCCCTAACTGATCTTCCACCAAAACATCTGACCGATCAATTTGAGACAAAATATTATTAGCTAATTCCAATGCGACAGGTATAAACAAGACTCCCGTGTAGTAATCAGTATCGTATTCAATTCCAAAAACAAGATGCTGCGAAAGCTTGTCACCTGACACAATATCGGCAACCCCCACGCGGGTAAGAAAATAATTCTTTTCTAAAAACCAGCGGGGTTCAGGAAACACAGCTTTTTGAGTAACCGGATCCAGACTTTTCAAAACAGGCAATACTTCATCTATTTTAAAAATACGATTTGGCTTGAAATTGGAATCCTCAAGTGTTCCTCGCTTTATTGAGCGGGTAGCTTGAACGTCCAAAATTGTATCTACAGATAAGAAAACTTCGTGGACTGGAATATTTTTCTGATCGAGAAACTGGAGAGTCACCCAAGGACCGAATCGCTTTAGCAGAACGCGATCCCAGGTTTTTTCAGAATCCAGGCTGATCAAATCATAAGGAGAGATAATTTGCTCTGAGCCTTTGCCAGGAAAATCGAAATATAGCTGAAGAAATTTTTCGCGCGTAACCACCAATGGGAACCCTGGAGCAACGTTTTCGAACAATTGCTTAAGAGAGGAAATACCCGAAGCATTTTCCTCCTGTATATCCAGAGAGGAACGAATGGATTGGATTTGGGCTTGTGCGATGAGGGACTGTCTATCCCGTTCCCACATACGACCCAATTGAGGGCGTTTGTGGTTTTGCCATTTTAAGTAATAACCGACACTTTTTTCAAACAGGTTGGTATAAAACTCAAGGAAAAATAAGGCGGAAAGAACGACTAACCCTGCGACACTGTGCCACGACCTTCTGACACCGGCAAATTTCACAAATTTTTATCTCACGGTGATTTTATTAATAGTCCGGGTGACCATTTTAAGCTTGTCTATCTTCTCTTGCAAAGCTTTTTTGTCCAGTTTTTTCCTACCCGGCTTTCTTTTGGTTTTTGGCTTTGGAGGGGTTTTAATTTCAATTTTGACTTTAGGAGTCATCTTTCTTTTACCCTTGCGTCCCTTACCAGCCTTCTCTGAAAGTCGACTAACCACTCTACCTGTTTCAACTATCTGCCCCATTGAATCCATGCAATCTTTTTTCAAACGGGGTGGCATTTTTCTAAAAAGAGTCAGAATACGCTTTTCAGCATCATCCACTGTCATCATTTCTTGATGGCTCGGGTCTTTAAAGGCCACATGACCGGCTTTAAAATCTATCGATTCTATTTGAACAGGACTTGACCCTTTACTAATTTTCTCAAGAGGGGCAATATCATTAGGCTCAATACCCGTTGTCAACAACTGCTCCAAGGAAATATTACCCAAACGAGCAATTTTAACAAGAACCGAAACGGGAGCATCTCTCTCACCCGCCTCGTATCGAACAAAAGTCCTGAACCCAACCTTTAAAATTTCTGACATCACAGATTGAGTGCAACCTAACTCTTTTCGAATCGTCTTTAAGTTTTTCGCCAATATCGACATGATCTATTCCCGAACAAAACGAATGCTTTACACCTGCTTTAATTCTAATACCTGGCATCACTTTATTCAATATTACTTTTAGGTGCTAAGAAGCTGCAATTCAGATCAAAAAACATAGATTCCATAAAAACCGAGGAAAAAAACAATAAACAGGATAGTTGCAGCGGGTCAAAAAATGAGCGTCGATTTTTTATTTTCGTCAAAAAAACATAGGTTTTCAGGGAACATCCATGAACCCAAAAGCTCTTACAAAATAAGGGGTTCAACTATTTATACCAGCAAAACAACAAACGGCATAGGTCTTGCTCTATTACAATAAACATTAATTTTTCTAATAATACCCGGGAGTTTTCAGACATGGACTCAGATGATTTTTTTGAAAAAGAATATGAAAATTTAAACGATGCCATTTTACAAGCTATTGTTGCTTCCAAAGAAGTACAAAAAATTCTTGTAAAACTCAAAGAGCAGGAAGAGATCGACGATATGGCAGTTCTAAACCTGTTTCTCAGTCTGGACGAGTTATATGAAATGATTTCCGAGAAAAATAACAGCTCTATGGTATATAAGTTGGAGCCGGTGGAATCCCAACAACCAAAAGAAAAAGATAAAACAAGGAAAAAAATTCCTTCCTCCGGTAGCAAGGTAAATATGATCGATGGAAAAACGCTGTCTTTAAATGAAACGCTTTTTGAAAATTATTATCAGGGAAAGTTTAATGAGGAATCTTGGATGAAGAAGGCGCGCATCCGATTATAAAATTTAATTTTGGGGATATTCTGAACTAATTTTTAAATATCTTGGAATCACAAGCAATATATTTGATCTGTTTTAATGGGATAACAAAAATCTCGTCAGCAGTCGTTACTTCAAATAATTCTAAATCATCACTGAAGCCATGCTTTTCAGTGTTTTCCAGAACAAGCTCCTGGCTATCAACAAATACAATTTTCAACCTATACTGCATATCAATTCCCTTTCTATGCAACAGGGCTAGCGCCCTATTCCATTTATCCTATCTTCAAAATGATCAGTTTGGGTAAGCTACACTCTCAAATTTTTTAGATAAAGGATTATTGAGATACCCTTCAACATAATTTTTCAAATATCCTTTTTCATATAATTTTTTATTTGAAAGGTCTGAGTTTATTTTGTGAAGCACCTTAAAGCGGACATCAGGAAACTGATCTTTAAACTCGTCAAAAGACCTGCCTGAAATATCTCTCTCATCATTGGAAGATTTTTCCATTATGACTCGGGGTAAATGAATCACCTTCTGATTAGTAATTCTTTTTGCAACATCGTCAAAAGTCAGCAAGGTGGTACAGTCAGAATCACCTCCCAAGGTATCGTTGGGGACATACATAAAGCGTGCACGGCCCGGTCGAAACAGAGTCAAAACTCGATGGACGTTTCCCGCCATTACAATCCAGTCCTTTTTCTCCAGTTCACAAGCGTCAAAGGTTTTAATAATTTTATTCCTGTTTAAAAAAGCGGTGATATCTGATTCTGTGTGGATCATTTGGATATTGGGCAGGTCCATATCATAAATTTTCCTGGCCTCATCAGGCAGAAATCTTTTGCCTTGTCGCATTAATTTAGTGGTATCGCCATCGATATATTTCAAAGGAGTGAGACACCCCATCCAAAGCAGACACTCTTTATTAATCTCTGCGATTCTCTTTGCATCTTGAGACATGGAATCCGGACCAAAAGAATAAAAATTTGCCGAGGTCACAGCCGGACCATCTAAAACCCCCAATACCTGATCGACAGACGGGCCTTTAGGCATTAATTGCTGTCGATAAGATCCTAAAGATATCACTGACAACTCAAAATTGATACGCCCAGGATATTTGTCGGCGAGCTGATTGATTCTAACGGGGTCAAAATAGCCCACCGAAAAAACAGTGATCTTCTTATCCGTTTGGTCCAAAAATTCTTCAATCCAGTCCATCGCTTTTGGGTGAAGAGCAAGATCCGTCCATTCCATATACTCATTGCCGCCCAGCACCCAGGATTCTGATTCGCGAGTCGGAAACGCTTTAATTTCATTGAAAATAAATTCCCAATGTTCCTGTGTGGTCAAAGGAGTATCGAATGTTTTTCGATAACTATGATCCATTTCGTAGCAAAAAGTACATTTGACAGGACAGGTTTTTCCGAGGCTCAAAGGAATTTTTCTATCCTTTATTTCTTTGCGCAAAATGTTGTAAAGAAACTCCTGATCTTTTACCGACATTTTCTTACCATTCCTTAAAAGCATTCATTAATGAATCATCCACGGGCACTTCCTGTTTCTGATCTTCATCCAAGCCGTGAATCATTTCATTGAGATGCACTGCCGCACAACCCATAAAAGCGATGCTTTCCTGCTGCAATTTAAAGCTACCCTCTTTCAGCTTTGCTTCAAGCTCACTTAAATGATTTTCATCAAACGGATGAATCATCGCTGACTTCTTAAATGCGTCAATGGCCTCTTTATAATTTTTATTTTCATGCTGGGTAATCCCTTCTTTAAGATTATCCTGGGCATCCCGCACTTCGTCTACTGTAATTGGATAGTTTTCTGTCATTTCCTTCCTTTCTTTTGCTTCAAAACCAAAAAGAAAAAGTTTGATCGGGAAAACAAATGGAACCAAATCCCAGACCAAACCATAACTTTTCAGTCATCCCGTCTTATTCTTAACTTATATTAAGATCAAATATCAAAAATCCGACAACAATGACTATATAGGTCGACTTATTGTAAATGAAGGGGCTATTGTAACATTCCTTGAACAGGTGCTGTCAAGGGATTAGAAAGGAAGGTTAATACAACGTGAGGGAGGCAATACAATGGTGCTAAAAAAGCACCTTAAGAAAGCAAAAAAACAGTTGGCATTCAAAAGGCGGGGAGAAATTCCCCGCCATCCAAATGAATTCAGCAAATAATAAACTGATTAATGTTTCTTTTCAACGCCTTCAGGTGGCTCACATTCACCTTCAGGACACTTTTGTTCCATCGAACAGGAAGACAAAACCAATACTAATGAAACCAAAATAAAGGAAGCTACCAACTTTTTCATCCAGCCTTCTCCTCTCAAAAAGTTTTGATTCCA
>CAZECX010000183.1:0-5196 GCA_964510965.1 uncultured Nitrospina sp.
GTGTTCGTGAAGCTGGCGCCGGGATTGTGGCGATCAATGACCCGACCCACTTTGGAGTGCTGGCAGATAATGATTTCAAGCAACTCACGATCACGCATGCCTTAGAACGCTGTGACTGTATATTAATAGAAGGATACAAGCAGTCTCCATTCAACAAAATTGTGTTTCTTGATGACGCAGGCAAACTGCCGATTCGCGCTGACAGCAAGGGAATTTGTGCAATCGTGCATCAAGGGACGGGAACACTGGAACAGTTTGTTGAGCAGGGCATTCCTCTATTCCATCGAGACGAGATAGAAAAAATCTTTGACTTTGTCAATGGTCATTTCAAAAGATGTGCCAGCGAACTTTTTGGAGCTGTTTTTGTAGGAGGTGAAAGCAAGCGAATGGGAAAACCAAAGTTTTCGCTTAACTATGATGGCATAACGGGAACAGAGAAGGCGGTCAAACTGGTGAGCAAATTTTGCAATAAAGTATTTCTTTCCTCGCGGGCCGATCTGGATATGAGTTCTTTGCCAGAAATCAATAATGTCGAGCGGATCAATGACGAACACATCCAACTGGGACCCGTAGGGGGACTGGCGACTTTGATGGGGCGATTCCCAGATAAGGCATGGATGATAACCGCATGCGATATGCCCTTTTTAAAAGAAGAGGATTTCGAGATAATATTTCGTAAGCGAGACCCCTTAAGATATGGTACCTGCTATGTTCAAAAAGGCCGTTTCGGTTATGAGCCCATGTGCGCCATTTACGAACCAAAATTCATAGTCCCTCTTTTTGAAGCCATGTCAAGACGAGAGCTTTCCTTGTCCAGGATTATTGAGGCGCTCCCATTTAAAAAAATAAAGATCGACGAAGCAGACCGGTCAAAGTTTATGAACATCAACACAGCAGAAGATTATGAGAAGAGGAACATGAGAATAATCGTATATCAAAAGAAGGAACCATCATGAGTCAGATTCCCGTCGAGGAAGCAAGACAAAAAATTCTGGAAAAAATCCATTTTAAAGGCGTCGAAAAAGTTTCTTTGGGCGATGCCTTGGGAAGAGTGCTTGCTGAGGATATTGTAGCGGGCATAAACAATCCGCCTCTGGACAACTCGGCGATGGATGGTTATGCGTTGATTGCTGAAGACATTGCCACCGCCACCCCGGAATCCCCAGTAAAACTCGAAGTGGTGGAAGAAATCGCTGCGGGTTACTCAGCCAAAGGGACTTTAAAACCGGGTCAGGCCATGCGCATCATGACGGGTGCCCCCATCCCTGCAGGAGCCAACGCGGTATTGATGCAGGAAGATACGGACAAAGAAGGAAATTGCATTCTCGCGAACGACCGCGCCGATGTCGAGGAAAATATCAGGAAAGCTGGTGAGGATGTTCAGAAAGGTGAAACCGTCATTAAAAAAGGCGTCACCTTGAGTCCCGCTCATATTGGTATGATGGCTGTGGTGGGTCGGTCGCAAGTGGCCGTGGGTCAACGACCTATAGTTTCCATCCTTTCCACCGGTGATGAAATCCTCGAGCTTGACCAGAAACCGGAAGGCCCACAAATCTATAACAGCAATGGCCATATGCTGGCAGCACAAATCCGCTCAGCAGGGGGCATTCCCATTTATCTGGGAATTGCGAAAGACACTGAAAAAGACTTGATGGAAAAGTTTGAATGGGCGCTGCAAGCAGATATCGTTGTTTCATCCGGGGGTGTATCGGTGGGAGATTATGATCTCGTCAAAGCCAGTCTGCAAAAAATGGGACAGGAGATGCTTTTCTGGAAAGTCGCCATGAAACCGGGGAAACCCCTGGCTTTTGGTCGTATTGGCGACACACCCATATTCGGGCTACCCGGTAACCCAGTATCTTCATTTGTTTCTTTTGAGCAATTCGTCCGCCCTTCCCTGAAAAAAGTCATGGGATGCTCGGACTTGATGCACCAAACCGTGCAAGCCAAACTGACACGTACGATCCATAAAAAACCGGGACGATTGCATTTTTTAAGTGCGATTGTCTCATCGAACAATGGAGAATACACCGTCACTCCAGCAGGGGAACAGGGATCTGGAATTTTAAAATCCGCCGCCAATGCCAATGGACTGCTGGTTTTCCCCCTGGAAGCAGCTGAGATTAAAGAAGGCTCGCAAGTTGCCGTTCAGCTACTGGATATATAATAAATTGAAAATCTCAACGATGGCATCTCAAACGTCATCGCGAGCGACCAAAGGGAGCGCGGCGATCCAGACAAGTAACAGCCCTACATTGACTTTTAGGCATTGCAAGGCTTGGAAAAATCCGCAATCCATATCATTTACCTGGATTGCTTCATCGCCTTCGGCTTTTCGCAATGACGACATTTGAATCCAACAAAAATAAGGGCAATAACTTTTCGAACTCTAATTATGTACAAATCGAATATTAACTTTCTCAAGACATTTCTAAGTGCCGTTATTTTACTGACCGGCACATTTCCAGCTTTGGCCCAATCTGATGCCACCTTGGACCGGATCGTTTCACAAATTGAATCGCTTTATCCGCCGTTGGAAGGTTATGTCATCGCAGTTGAAGGCAACGGACTGACCCTCGACCTCAAGCGTGGCATGGCGGTTAAAAAGGGCGACCGCTTGAAGCTGATTAGATATGGAAGGGAGCTTTTTCACCCTGTCACCAAAAAGAAAGTGGGGCGCAAAGAAACCGATCTGGGCGAAGTTGAAATTCTTGAAGTTCGAAAAGATTTCTCGCACGCTCGATCCCTCAACCCAACCGCACTGCCAAAAGAAGGCGATGGCGTGCGGAGTCCGTTCCAGAAACTGACCTTTCTGGTGGCGCCGCCAAATATAAAATCGCGAAAAAAAATTGATGCGGATCGACTTCGCTTCAATCTGGAAAAAAAACTAAACCAGCACCCGCGTTTTGAAGTCCCCTCCTTTGATTTTGGTTTGTGGATGGCAGATGAAAAACTCAGCGAAAGTTCCGCCTTGAAATCCAAAAACCTCAGACGGTTGAAACGCAAAGTAGATGCCGATCTCATCTTGATTCCCAATGTCCGTACTATTAAAGGAAAAATGGTTTTGAGTTACAAGCTCGTCTCTGCAAAAGATGGCTCTTTGCAAAAACAAGCCAAGGTCTTGTCAGACGATCTGCCCGCAGCGCAAGCGCGCAGGGAAAGGGGAAAAGGACCACAAACCAGTTTTGATGAGAAGAAAAAAAATTTCAAGTTCATTGACAAAGAGCAATTCCCCTATGAAATTGTCGACTTCGATGTCGGAGACCTGAATGGGGACGGAAAAAACGAATACATTCTCATCGACCATTACCGGGTCATGGTCTACAAGCTAAAAAAAGGCAAATTAAAAAAAATTGGTCAAATGAAAGCCGATAAAGAGTTTGACCACTTTTTGGGCGTGGATGTGGGTGACATCAACCGCAATGGCCGCGATGAAATTTTTGTTACCAACCAGAAGGGGGACAGTCTGGAATCTTTCGCTCTGGAAAGGCAACCGGGGAAAAAAGGTTTCAAACATGTCTGGAAAGATGCGAACCTTTATTTCCGCATCATTCGCCCGTTTGGGGCCAAGCCAACCCTGTTGTCCCAAAGTCCGGGCATTGAAACCCCCTTTATGGGCCCAATAAAAAAGGTCGTTTTTAAAAACCGGCGCTATATTCAAGGCCGCAAACTGAATACTCCGGATATTTATGGGACGCACTTCATCCTGTATGGGCTTACGCAAACCGACCTGAGTGGAAACAAGATGAAAGACACCGTAATCCTCGACGACAAATACCACTTGAGAGTATACAACTCTAAAGGCAAAGTCGTAGTAAAATCAGAGGATTATTACGGTCACGATCCGCGTTCGATTGACCTCGGGGTGATAGATGATTTTGGAGAGGTAATGGAAGGTACCAGCAATATAACCAGAGGTAAGCCCTTTCACTACAAAAGCCGACTCCAGTTTGTGAAAAATGGCGGTCGCCGTTTTCTGGTTCTACCCAAAAATTATGTGGCGGGAAATGGGTTATTAAACCAGCTGATAATTGTCGAAAATTCTGGAATCGCCATTTTAGGCGTAAATCGAGAGGGTTTTGAGAGATTATTCGAGTCCAGCAAACAAAAAGGTTATCTGGGTGCTTTCCGGGTGGTACCGCGCAAAGGCAATGCCGGTGCGGATGTGCACATTTTAAGGACAGAGAAAAGCTTTATAGCCAGTGAGGCATCCAAGGGAACCAGCACTTTCTCGACCTATTTCTGGAAGACCGATTAAGAGGTCGGAACCGTTGCAAATGGGAAGAGTATAGGGGGAAACAAAAGGTAAAGAAAAAAAATGACTTAAAAATCAAATAACCTTTGATTTTTATTTTGTTTAGTGGTATCTTTTCAGGGATTTTAGTACATTTTCATATGAACAGGCAAATTACGTAAGATTTCAATCACTTACTTATAGACTCATAGTTCTAGTTTTTTTAGTTTAAAAAAGTAGTTAGTCATCAACAAAACTTGGAGGAGAAAAGCATGAAAAAGAATTTTTTGACTGCAGCCGCAATCATGGTCGTAGCATTTTTTGTATCGACCGAGATTGCAAAAGCAGCCGACATTTCATTCAGCGGGCAAATTAGAACTCGTTGGGAAGTAAACGAACAAGGAAATAATGGCGGTAATGGTGCAGGAACGGCCAATTCCTTTGCCAATAACCCTGATGATTTTATCTTCAGTTCTGTTCGTCTGGCAGCAAAAGCTAATGTCAACGACACGACATCTGCTTACATCCAAATGCAGAGCACTCGCACTTGGGGTCAACAGGCGGGAGCTCAAACTGGTGGCGCAAATGGTGGTAGTGGCAACGCTTCCGGGCAAGTGAATGATGGCGACGCTTCTGTTGGTGTGCATCAGGCTTATTTCACTTTGAAGAATTTTCTCAATCTTCCCATTGCGTTGGATGCAAAAGTCGGTAGACAGGAAATCCTTCTTGATGGTTGGCGCCTGTTCGGTAACACCATCTGGACACCGGGTATGCAGACGCATGATGGTATTACATTTTCTCACAAGCATGACAATATGAGCCTGCTTTTGGGATACCTCCTCGCTACAGAAAATACCAGGACAGATGATCCCAATGATAGAACAGATAGAGATGTATACATGGGTCATTTTAATTATAAGGGTGTTTTAGGGGGTCAGTTCTCTGCTTATTTCGTGTATGAC
>CAZECX010000184.1:0-4874 GCA_964510965.1 uncultured Nitrospina sp.
ATAAATGATATCAAAGGAAGCCGTCAAACCAATCCACTTCATCATATCAAGAAGCGGTACTCCTTCAAGAAGCTGTCCGGTCATTCTCACCACTCCTATTACAATGGGAATCAGGAGCGGATAAAGGAGAATAGGCAGCATGATTTCGCGCGTTTTGAGGTTGGATGAAAGAGATGACAAAAGTGTGCCTAAAGCACAAAATCCCAACGTCCCCAAAAATACCACGACCAAAAGCGAACCAAGATGCTCCAAAAGGTCGATATTAAAAAATATCATAAATAGAGGGAGAATAAAAAGTTCCATGATCGACAAAAATATTAAGTTACTGATCAACTTTCCAAAATATATCGCTGTCCGATCTGCCGGGACCAGCATCAAACCCATCAGACAACCGTTTTCTTTTTCCAGCATGAAAGAACGATTCAGTCCAATCGTTCCAGCGAATAAAAACGCCACCCACAAAATTCCGGGCCCCACTTCACTGGCTTTTACAATGCTCAGATTTATAGAAAAAATAAAAATCAAGATTACTAACAACGCAAATATGAACATAGCGCTTAGCAATTCCCGGGTCTTCAACTCGGTAACGAAGTCTTTCCAAACAATTGCAGCAATCTGATTGAGGTATAAGTTCATAATTGAATCTTTAAAAATTCTTTGTCAATTAGCGCCAATTCCCATCACGAATTGGTTATCACGAACCGCATCAAAATACAGAGATTCAAATTGATCTCTATCGACATCTTCAATATTTTCGAGAAACGCAAACTTTCCACGCACTTGCAACGCTACCTTGTTGCACATCTCTAATCCGCAGGAAATATCGTGAGTGGTCATTACAATGGTTCGTTGACGGTCATGCAATCTTTTCAGGTACTCCTTTAAAACGTTTGAGGCGTGAAGATCCAGACCCGTAAAAGGTTCATCCAGAAATAAAATTTTGGGATCGTGAAGTATGGCCCTGGCTATTGAAAGACGTTGCAACATCCCCCGCGAAAAAGTTCTAACACGATCGTTTCGTCTTTGACTCAACCCTACTTCATCAATGACTTTCAATGCATGATCTTCAGGTTGAGAGAGACCGTGCATTCGCGCAAAAAACATCAGGTTTTCAAGTGGAGTCAGATCGGCATATAAAGCTGTAGAGTGAGAGATCACCCCTATCTCCTTACGCATTTCCGGGTTTCCTTCAGTGACATCGAATCCAGCCACCTTTGCTGCACCGGAGGTTGGCTGCGTCAAACCAGAAAGTATTTTTATCAAGGTGGTTTTTCCGGCACCGTTGGGACCAAATACGGTTAGAAACTCTCCTTGCTTCAATTCGAAATCAATACCATCTACAGCCTTTAAAACACCAAAGGCTTTTCGCAATTGTCGAACCTCCATTGCGTTTTCATGGGATTCCATTTGATTGGCCTGGGAGGGGGGAGATCATCGGGCGGACTTATTTTTTTTTCGACCTTGTTCTAACTGATCCAAGCGTTCCATTATTTCGTTGGCTTCTAATTCCAGTTTTTTCCGAAGTTGCTGATAATCAGGATCTGAAATTTTTTCAGTACTTAGATCAAATTCAAGTTCCTTAATTGAAATGAGGGTTTCCTCTTTCCGCACTAACAAATGTTTATATTCATCATTATCGGGGTCTACAGCTTCAACCAGCTTTTTAAATTGTAATTTTCCAAACAGGGGTATTCCCACAACAAGCAGGACAACTACCACGAAAAGCAGCTCTAAGAAGTGGACAAATCCCATCCCTATAACTCAATCCCGTCTAGTTCATCCTGCAAACGTTTAGAATATTTTCCAGGGGTAGCAGGTTTTTCTTCAGGTTCGTCTGGGGTATCTGCCTTCTGCTTTTTCCCGACCCAGGAATATAAAATTTTTCGAACACCCACTCCTCCTGCAATCAGAGCCACAAAGGGCATCACCCAGGCAGTAAGGTTAAATCCAAATTTAGTCGGAGCAGACAAAACTGTCTCTCCATATTCATCAACCTGAGATTTAATAATTTGTTCAACGGTAAGGCCCGAGTCAAGCATTTTAGAAAATTTTGCCCGGGTTTTGTCTGAGGTAGAACAGGTACAATTTATGAGTACTTTTCCACATTTATCGTCGCATTTACACATCAATGCGTTTTCTAAATCCTGCAGCATTGAACCTGCACTCGTTACTTCAGGAGCATACACAATAAACCATATAGCCGCAAAAATACTGAGAGCAAATTTTAATATATGCATTTTTACTCCTGTGCGGGGGAAGGAAACAGCGACTCCTCCCTGCGGAAACGTTCCAAGCGACGCCTTTGTTCCAGCCGGTCAGGCCACATGGATATCATCGTACCAAATGCAATGATCCAGCCACCCGTCCACATCCAACTCACCATGGGGTTCACATAAACCTTAATGGTCGCGGACTCATCTTCCCTGAAGTCTGCAAGGATCATGTACAAATCTTCTTTCCAGGTTGAAAGCACATCCACCTCGGATACAGGTTGATTCTGTCCCTTATAAAATTCTTTTTCGGGGCGTGCTGTCCAGTAATGGCTGCCGTTCCTTTCAACTTGAAGCTGGGCAATGACCCGGGTTTTAACACTGGTCGCTTCTACCGCAACCAGTTTTTCATAGGTGATGTCATAGCCTCTTATTTTAAAAGTTTCTCCGGGATTGAGATGCTTTTCAATATGGGTTCCATATGCCTGTGAACCTGCGATACCTGCAAATATTAGAACAACCCCGATATGAACAATATAGCCGCCGTAACGCCTCTTATTGCGCCAGGTAACCGTTGTCAACGCTCCCAACATGGATTCTTCATGCAACCCCATTCTCGAAGCTGTTCCCTTGTAAAATTCAAGGAGGATACAGGTCATCACAAAAACACAAAGGACAAAAGCAACATAGGTATAGTTTTCAACTCGGCTTCCCAAAGGAATCACAGGTAGCAATGCAATCGCCGCGATAAAAGCAGCTGCCAAAGGTTTAAAGAAATTCTTCTTCAAGTTGGATAGAGTGGCCCGTCGCCAGGCGATGACCGGCCCAATACCAACGAGCGCCAAAAGCGCAAGACCGATTGGAACATTGACCTGGTTATAAAATGGCGGGCCTACCGTAATTTTTATCCCGCGAACCGCCTCTGAAATAATAGGAAAAATGGTTCCCCAGAATGTTGCGAAAGCAATTCCCAGCAAAAGCAAGTTGTTAAAAAGAAAACTGCTCTCACGTGATAAAAATGAGTCTAGCTGATTCTCGCTTTTTAAAAGGGGAAGACGAACTATGATCAGGGCCGTACAAGCAAAAAGAATAACGAAAAGAAATGCCAGAAAATAATAACCTAAAGTAGCTTCATCAAAAGTATGAACGGATTGAATAAGACCGCTGCGTGTAATAAATGTTCCAAAAATAGTCATCACAAAAGTAAGGAGGACTAAAGACATGTTCCATACTTTCATCATGTCCTTTTTTTCCTGGATCATGACGGAATGCAAAAAAGCAGTTGCAATCAATAACGGCATAAAGGCGGCATTTTCCACAGGATCCCAAGCCCAATAGCCTCCCCAACCCAGCTCAACATAAGCCCATGACGCGCCAAACAAATTCCCCATGCAAAGAAAAAACCAGGAGATCAGGGTCCACTTTCTCGTCAGGCGAATCCATCCATCATCTAAATTTTTACTGATCAATGCCGCTACTGCAAACGCAAAAGGAACTGTGAACCCAACATAACCCAGATATAAGGTTGGTGGATGAATGACCATCCAGTAATTCTGCAGAAGCGGGTTCAAACCGCGACCATCTTCAGGAGGCAAAGGGATGCGCTCAAATGGGTTTGTGGAAAAGTTAATCAGAAACAGGAAAAATATAATTATGGTAAGCAGCACGGCCATCGCATAAGGAACCACGCGAAGATTTTTTTTGCGGTTCTGAAAATGAACCACCACTGTGTAAGTGGTGAGAAGCAACGTCCAAAACAAAAGAGAGCCTTTTTGCCCACCCCAGAAAGATGCGATTTTATAAAATGTGTCGAGCTCGATATTTGAATAAGCCCATACATACTGGAGACTGAAATCGTTTGTCAGAAATGCTCTCCACAAACAAATGGAGGAAATCATGACACAACCCCAAACGATCAAGGGAGTTTTATCCGCACTCAGGTAAAGGTCAATCCGGTTGCCACGTGCAGCCATAACATATGCAACACAGCCATAAATAGCGGTTGCCAATGCTACTAGTAATGTAAATTCACCAATATCATTCATGAGAAAAACAGAAGCCGATTACCCTTTTGCTTACGGGACTAGCTCGTCTAGAAATTTAAGGGAAGGTCAAATGGTTGTTTTTGGCAAGGCATCGGCTTTGTTCAGGCCGGGCTCTTTATATTTATCGGTACTCAAGGTTCCAGGATGCATTTTCCCTGCCTCTTTTTCAGCTTCATATTTTGAAGGGCAACTGGTCAATAAAGTGTTTGCATGAAAAACACCGTCTTTCCCCAATGTCCCTTCCACAACCACTTCCCGGCCATCGGCAAACATGTCAGGTGTTACCCCTTGATAGGCTACCTTTAATGAGGATTCCTTCTCCTCAATTGAAAACATCACATTTAAATAGTCATTTGGGTCCCTTTGAATGGAGCCATTTACCACATTACCTTTGACCTTCAACCCAGATCCAGCATAGGAAACTTTCTGGCTAAGTAATTCATCAACGGTGAAAAAGTACTGCGAGGTATTGCTGATCCCCATAGTAATTAAATACCCGATCGCACCCACGATCAACAAGCTACCTACCAGAAATCTGACTTTTTTCTGCTTCATAATTGGTTGTAATCCTTTGGAAAAAGGTAATATCCATAATCATTTAAGGCTTTTTTCATAGTAG
>CAZECX010000185.1:0-4865 GCA_964510965.1 uncultured Nitrospina sp.
TTCGATGTGACGCGCGACAACATTGTTTATTTTCTTGAGGAAAACAAAAAGGCCGCGCGACCGGTTCCGGTCAACATCAGAATCAAAACTTTGAAAACGGTGGAAGAAACGATGGAGCAGGAGTTGTTCAAGATAATCGCTTCCCACGATTGTTCTGTGGTGCTGAATTCCATTGACGACAATATTATTTCCAACTGGGCGGGTAAGCTCGATAAAGATGCCTTCGTCAAAGAATACGAAATTTCTACCAACAACAAAACGCGGTACACGCACAAGCGGTTCAATCAGACCAATGTTGCACCTTGCACGCAATTATGGAAATGGATGGTGGTGTATTGGGATGGCAATGTGGTTCTTTGCTGTGCGGATATGTTTTCCCGAACGGTTGTTGGCGATCTGAAAACAAATTCCATCACCGAAGTCTGGAACGGACCCGCTATGAAAAATTATCGCGACCAGATGGTGGGACGCAAACGCTTCGATGTTGCCATTTGTCAGGACTGCGATATCCATTTGAGCTGGCATAATCTAAAAGAATATTACGATAGTAACGGAAACTTTTTACCCGACCGAAAATTCATCATGGGCTAGCCACTAGGCGTGGGGCCAACTTAAAAAAGCCAACGACCGCTTGTAATAGGTCGGTGCTCTTAAAGTATTAAGCGCTATTCAGCCTTTTACTGTAGTTACTTTGAAAAACTTCCCCAGTTAAACCCAATGACTTCACCTGTTTTCAAATTTCCCCAGCCTGCAGAAATAGACATGACCCTTGTCATTGTCAGTTTTAACACCCGCGATATTTTGTTTCGTTGTTTGGGATCGATTAAAAAACACACTCAGGAAATTTCTTATGAAGTGATTGTTGTAGACAATGCTTCAGAAGATGGAACGGTGAATGCTGTTGTCGAGCTTTTCCCGGAAGTGGTGGTCATTGCCAATGAAGACAACCGTGGATTTTCAGCAGCTAATAATCAAGGGATCGTTGCATCGAGAGGAAAAAAGATCGCATTGCTGAACCCAGACACGCTTTTAACCGAAAACAGTTTTAAAAAAATTATTGATTTTCTGGAGAGGCATTCTGATTTTTCTATTCTGGGTGCGGGTATTGTTGATGAGAATAATCAGCCCTGCCCGGTTCGCCTGTGGGAAGACCGTCCGCAGGATGCGGCAATGAAAATCCTGGGAAAATACGATCCCGCCAACGAGCTGAAAAGAATGGGGCCGAAGTTGGCAAGGGAAGCGAAGGTGATTTCGGGTTGCTGTTTTGTTATGACCCGCGATCTAGTCGAGTCCATTGGCCTGATGGATGAGAATTATTTTTTATACAACGAAGAAGACGATCTTTGCCGCAGGGCCAGGAAGAATGGAAAGAAGATTTGTTTTTATCCGGAAACTTCGGTACAGCATTTGCTGGGTCAAAGCACTCATCAGGACCGGCACCGGAAAAAAGTAATCATGGAAGCTTATCAGAGCAACTTGTATTTTTATTCCAAATATTATTCCTGCGGATGGAATTTAATTTTAAGGTCTCTATATAAAACCGTTTTCCTGGCGGGATTGGTGGTATCTGTGTTCAGGCATATGCAGGGATCTGCTACAGCAGACGATTCGTTGTCTTTAAAAGTGAAACTTCTTTTGATGCCGCGCAGGAAAGTAAGGACTTGATATTGAAGAGGCCGTTTTTTACTTAAGAACGAAAAAACCATTTCATTCTATTGCCCAGTTCTGGATACACGTTGGTCAAAAGTTGTCGTTGTTCATTGTTGAAGGGTTTCAAGAAAATAAGTAGCGAAACGAATGTGGCTAAATATAAAAATAAATTTGAAATTAAATGCCCCATGCCCAACCACGACAGTATTTGTGGTGGAATGGAGGCCATCAGGCAAAACAACGAACATTGCCCAATGAATGGGAAGGCGGAAACGATTTCAATTTCACCCTTAAGAACCTGGAGTTGCCGCAAAACCATATAGACCATCACCATTCCTGTCGCTGTTATAGCGCCCATCATTCCAAAGGTGGGAATCATAAACAGATTCAATGCAATATTTATAATGCTACCCTCCACCGTAGATCGAAGTGCTATATCGCGTTGATTGACAACAAACAGCGCAGAGACAGAAAAATTGACTCCTAAAGCGGCTTGGACTCCTGCAAAGGTGGCGTAGGTAGATAATGCAATGCTTCCTTCAGAAAAATCAGAGCCATAAATAAAATCGATGATGTAACTGGAATTGATTGCGCAAAAAACGTATACGGGAATTGTCAAATATGAAGCGAATCCGATAATCTGACAATAAAGATTTCCCAGACCTTTCACTCCATCTTTCGCATGGGTTTCTGAAAACAGCGACAACGCCATCGGTGCAATTCCTGCGAGAAGAAAGGACATGGTCGCTCCAAGTCCCGTCGCCAGGTGATACAATCCCACATCGCCACGATCAACTTTAAAATAATTCATCAAAAGGACATCGCTTTGCGTCATCACTCCAAAACCAAACAGGCCGATTCCATAAGCCACCCAGGCCAGATGACCCATATTATTCCCTTCGGGTTTATGCGATGCATCAGGATACTTAATTTTTGCCCGAGCCAAATAAATGATGCTTGTTAGGGTTGCCGCAATTATATAAGCGTATAGAACCGCGTAGATTCCATAGTCCAAACGAATGAACACCATCAATAGAACAAGGTTTATCAAAGCCCCTAAAACTTCTATCTTCGCCAAGGTTTTAAAGCGAAGCAGGGCCATGTATAAGACACTCAATATGGAATCAATGGTGATGACAGCGAAATATAAGATCAAGGTCCAGCGGAACTCAATGAGTTGCGGATTATGGATGAAGTCCAGATAGTTCGGTAAAAATAGATAGATAAGGATGCAGAACGCTAGAGTGGTTAAAAAACGAATCAGCATTATTCGGCTGACAAGAAAATGTCCCTGGGCTCCAGAAGGGTCTTTAACGTTCAGTTCTGGTAAAATTTTATTGATAAGAGTTTCCAGGCCAAACGAATTTAATAACCGGATAAAAACGGGGATAACTAGAAGCGTTGCGTAGTCTCCTAGATGCTTCTTTCCAAGGTAACGTGTTAAAAGGACTGAGACAGCAAACAGGATGATTTGAACGCTGGCCTTTCCCAGGACGGTCCAACCAACATTTGCAATGAATTTTTGAAAGGGTGACAAGGCGAGAACCTCAGGTGGGCCGGTTTACGGCTACAGGAAATAAGTAGCTGGAAATATTATACCGCACTTTTCCTCTGACTCTATTTGGGCGATTATTTTTTTCCAACAAACAATAGGTAATTGCAGGAGGACCAGGGAAAGAACTTGCGAAGCAGGGCCGCAAGACCTTCTGCAAGGCTGTTGGTTCTTCCATTGGTATCTTTATGGAAACATTCGCACCCAAGATACAAATTAAAACTATGGCTCATCGGCTGCTCATGAATGATTTTGAATTTTGATGTTTCGAGAATGACCCGCATCTCATCCCTATCATGCAATTTAAAATAAGTGAGATGATCGTCTTGTGGAGTTAGCGGGGGTTTGCCCATTAGTTTTCTTACCAGACCATTCCTTCTAAGTTTGTGGAGAAAATTATCTTCGTCATAAACGAAATGGGTTACCGGGTTAGCGGCAGGAACCATCATGAAAATCAGTCCGCCGGGTTTTAGAACTCGATAGGCTTCCGTGATTGCCTCCTGCGGCCCTTGTGGAAAATGTTCAACGACTCCATAAGAAAGGTAAGCTCCAAAGGTCGATTCGGGGAAAGGCAAGGCATGCACATCGGATTGGGCGAGAATCAAGTCAGCGTTGTAGTTTTTTACCTGTTGGATTGCGGAATAGATGTAGTCGATTCCCCAGATTTTATAATTATTGCTGTCAAAGTGAATGAGTTTGGGGCCGAGTCCGCATCCTGCTTCCAAAATGAGATCGTCTTTTGGAAGAAACTTTTCCAGACAGGCGAATTCCTCTTTGGTTCGCGGGTATTTATTGGTCTCTAATAGAGCCTCTACCGAGGTGCCTGCCCATTCCTCTTCAAACTCGCGTTTAACTTCCCTGTTTACCGCCTGCAGATCCATTTATTGTGTTTATTCGTTCAAAAAAAATGAAGTTTTATTGTAAAATAACGGTTCCGAATAATCAGGTGTAAGATAACATGAAAAAATTCGATGTCATAGTAATAGGAGGCGGTCACGCAGGCTGTGAAGCGGCTTTGGCCTCTGCGCGAATGGGTTGCGCCACTGCGTTGGTCACCCTTGAAGCAGATAAGATTGCCCTGATGCCGTGCAACCCTGCCATTGGAGGGGTTGGTAAAGGACATATTGTGCGAGAGATTGATGCTCTCGGCGGCGAGATGGCTAAGGTCATCGATGAGACCGGTATTCAGTTTCGCTTATTAAATTCTTCTAAAGGACCGGCAGTCCACGGTTACCGTGCCCAGGCAGATAAGCACCAATACAAAAATGCCATGCGTCGGATTCTTGAAAACACCGCCAACTTGGAACTCATCTATGAAGAAGTCGATGAGTTGATTTTCGAAAACAACGAAGTAAGAGGAATGCGAACGGCGGGTGGAATGGAATTGCAATGCGGTTCTATTGTTATCACTACTGGGACTTTTTTAAACGGTCGAATTCATATTGGGCTCAACAGTCGTCCTGCCGGGCGAGTAGGTGAAAAACCTTCGACAAAATTATCGCAATCATTTCTTGCCGCAGGGTTCGAACTTGGGCGATTGAAGACAGGCACTCCGCCGCGATTGAAACGCGACAGTATCGACTTTTCCCAATGTGTCGTGCAAGATGGAGATGCCATCCCCCGACCTTTTTCATTTTCCACATCGCATATAGAACGCGAACAG
>CAZECX010000186.1:0-4845 GCA_964510965.1 uncultured Nitrospina sp.
GGTTACGGTCATGAAAATCTCCCTTAATTCACTCTTTATTCTTCTATTAGATAGCGCGAGCAGGCTTAACGATTCTTAAATTATACTTAAATATAGAGCGATTCGTCAAATCTTGAAAATCTACAGAAGAAGTTGGGTGAGTAAATAAGTTAAATGATGGATTTAAAATGATTTATGCCTTTTTCTAACCGTCAGGTTTATAGTATTATATTTAAAAACAGAGGTAAAACATTAAATCCTTTTGGTAGAATTAGAATCAAATAGTTACGGTTTATTAGCATAAAACATCGTTTTTAAAGGAAAAAGAATGATTAGTATTCCAGATTTGATTGGTATAGTTAAAACAGCAGTCCCGGACGCGGAAGTGAATGTAATGGATAAAACGGGAATGAGTGACCATTTTATCATTCATGTCGTCTCGGCATCTTTTGAAGAATTAGGAATTATGGATCGACACCGCAAGGTTCAGGATGCTTTGAACCCTGCCATGCAGGATGGTCGAATCCATGCCGCTGAAATAAAAACAGCGACCTCGTAAAATTTTGGCAGCTATGCAACATTATTGAATTCATAATAAAAATTAAAAGGAGTTACCATGTCAGAGTCGGAAGATCAAATTAAAGAAGAAATCGCTGCAAACAAAATTATTATTTATGGAAAAGGCACTAAGGAAGCACCTCAATGCGGCTTTACGGTAGAAACGATTCAGTTTTTTAATAAATATGGTTATCCGTTTGAGGTGGTTAACGCGCTATCAGATCCTACCAAACGTGAGGCTCTTACAAAAATGACTAATTGGCCGACTCTGCCAAAAGTTTTCATCGATGGTAAGTTCTATGGGGATACAGATATCCTGGATGAGATGGAAACAAAAGGCGAAGTGGAGCCGCTCCTCAAAGCTGCATTTGGCGAGTAATAAATCGGGATTCATCATAATCCGGTAACTTAAATTCAGGCAGCACCCTTATCATATAAGGGCTGTACATGGCGGTGCCATTGTAGAGAGTTGCTTATTAGAAAAAGGATAATTTCCATGCCCGATGAATTGGAAGTGGGGGATCGTGCGCCTAATTTTGAACTGCCTGCTTGTTATGGTTATAAAGCCGGTGCGTCCAGCCCATCTGCTGAAGAAAAAGTAAAAGTAAGTCTGAAAGATTTTGAAGACAAGAAATGGGTGGTTCTGGCTTTTTATCGGCAGGATAGCAGTCCTGAAGATACAAGGTTGATGGTTGGATTCAACGAGTGGAACCGAAAGTTTAAAACCCGTGAGGTAGAAGTTTTGGGTTGTAGCTGGAACGGTGTGAATGCACACCAGCAGTTCATCGAAGTTTTCCAGTTTGGATTCACTCTTTTGGCTGATGAACATAAAAAAGTTACGGAGCAGTATGGGGTCATCAAAGAGGAAGAGGACCTCGGAGAGATGGTCAAATACATCGAACGTACAACTTTTGTCATTGATAAAACGGGAATGATCCGTGCCATTTGGAAAAACCCTGAAGACTTGCGTGAACACCCCGCCTCTATTTGGGAATTCATTCAAAAAGAAAAAAAGTAGCCGGGCAGCGCCCGGTGGCAATAGGTCTATACCCATAAAGCGGAACAGTATCAAATTGCATATTACTGTTTCTGCTGCCTGTTTCATAAGGGTTGGGCGGTCGGCCAACAGGTCGGTGCGCGTTGGTCGGTTTGTGTTGTTTTAGCTTTTAACTTTACGTTAGTTAGTTTTACCCCCCCTCGTTAGAGGGCCTGTGGTTGGCCAGGATGGTTTCGCGGATGGAGTTTAATATTTCTCCATCATCTTTTTCCTCCAGATGTTTTCGAACAGGTGGAGACAGGATGATTTGAACGGAGCCTGGATTAATTATAGCGCTGCCTTTTTTGATTATGTCGCCGCTTCCTATTATGGTTACTGGAACCATAGGGCTATTGGACCTACTGGCAATAAGGTTACTTCCCTTTTTGAAGGGTCCGATTGTTCCATCTTCCGAGCGGGTCCCTTCGGGGAAAATAATTATTGAACACCCTTCCTTCACTTTCTCCACCGTTTGTATAAAAGCCTGATACGATTTTTTCCGGTCCCCTCTTTCAACAGGGATGTAACCCGCAGCGGACATGGCCCAACCCATAAAGGGAATCTTGAAAAGGCTGGATTTTGCAACCCACCTGATTTGAACCGGTAGGTACCCTGATAGAGCAAATATGTCGAAGTAACCTTGATGATTCGATACAAATATCTGTGGTTGATCGGTTAGCATATTCTCCAATCCGATGATCTCAATTTTTACGCCATTCCACTGGCAAAGCAGACGGCACCAGAGTCTTGCTATATTGTGTGATGAATCACCCGAGCGGTCCAAAATGCGAGCAATAACTGCGGCGGTTCCCAGTACAAAGGACAAAGAAATAATGAGTGTCCAGAATTTTACAGTGTGGTAAAAAGAATTTAGTATTTTCATCCGCTAAAAGTGAAACGGTAAACATGTTTAAAGGAAAGAAAATTATTTTGCTCGTATGCAGACTCTGGCTGGCGGTGATGTTTCTTGTAATAGGCTTCAATGATGCTCATGGCTGGGGGCCTCAGGGTCATCGTGTGATTGGCTATGTAGCGGAATTAAATTTGGCTTCTGAAACTAGAAAAATTATCGATGAAGAGTTTAACATAAACAATCTGGCGGATGTTGCGAACTGGGCCGATAAAATCAGGCAAAAAAGGAAACAGGAAAAACCCTGGCATTATGCCAATGTCAAGGAAGGTGAATGGTCTTATAAGGCAACACGGGATTGTTCGAATGGAAATTGTGTAACGGAAAAAATAAAAGAATTTGCCACGGTCTTGGCGAATATTGACAACTCTCTGAAAAAGAGAAATGACGCGTTAAAATATCTGGTCCATTTTGTAGGAGATGTGCATCAGCCATTGCATTTGGGAAATCAAAAAGACCGAGGGGGTGGAAAAATCCGCCTATCTTATGCAGGGAAAAATGTCAGCCTGCATTATTTATGGGATGGAGGGCTAATCGATTGGGAAAAAGAAAGTCTGTTAGAATACGCGACACGTCTGAATGCCAGGATGACGGGTCCGGAAAAGTCGGAATGGCTTTCTTCTAATATAAACGAGTGGGCAAATGAGTCGCGAGCCCTGGCTTTAAAATACGCTTATCCATTTGAGAAGATGGAGTTGTCCAAAAAGTATGTATCAAAAGGCAGAGAAATCCTTGATCAGCGCATGATTCAGGCAGGGGTTCGACTGGCAGGCTTATTAAACCAATTGTTCAATTCTGAAAATTAAATAGGAGGATTCCTTGTCAGAAGAAAACCCAATTTATTTTAAACAGTTGCTATCGGGAATTGATTTAGGCGTGAGTGATCCTTCCGCCAGATCTATGGCAAATTTTGTCTATCTGATAGGCGATACCAAAACACGCGAGTGTGTGGTGGTCGATCCAGCATGGGATATTGACGGTATTCTTAAAGTGGTTGAAGAAGATGATATGAAGCTGACAGGGGCGTTGGTAACTCATTATCATCCTGATCATGTTGGGGGAGAAATTTTTGGAATGGAAATTACCGGTTTGGCAGAAATGATGGAGAAACATCCTATACCGGTCTATGTTAATAAACATGAAGCGGAGGGGGTCAAGCAGGTCACCGGGATTTCCATTTCAGACATGAAACAAATGGATGGAGAAGATATCGTCAAAGTAGGGTCCATCGATATTAAATGTCTTCATACACCAGGGCATACGCCAGGATCACAGTGTTTTCGAATTGCAGACAGTCTTGTTGCTGGAGACACATTGTTTCTGCAGGGATGCGGCCGGGTAGATTTGCCGGGGGGAGATAGTGAAGAATTGTTTCATACCTTAACGCGGCGTTTATCCAAAATTGAGGATCATATTATTTTGTATCCCGGGCACAACTATGGGGGCAGTCCTTCAGGGGAGATGGGGGATGTCCGGCAATCAAATTCCTATTTGCAAATTCAGCGGCTTGAAGATTGGTTCTCCATTATGGGGAGATAAAAATTTATAGAATCTTAATATAAAATTTTTGTTTTATGTGTGGGAATTAATTTCTTAACCCATTGTAAAATTAGCACTATTTCTCCGTATGAATTTTTATGGCCATTCTTTGTGATTTGCCATCAATCCAACTTGCAATTTTGGATTAAATAGAATAACTTCTCCCTGCTTGTCTTTTTTTATTTTGAGGTGCAAATGCGTTCAATTCTTTCAATGTTTTCGAAATCCCCGTTTAAGCCCTTGGGGAGTCACATGGATAAAGTCCGTGCGTGTGTGGACCAAATTGATCCCTTGTTTAAGGCACTTGGAAAAGGCGATTATGATGAAGTGGGTAAAATTTCTGAATTGATTGTAAAGTTGGAACATGAAGCAGACATGATCAAGGATGACATCCGCACCCACATGAGACAAAGTATGTTTCTTCCCGTGGATAAAAAGGATTTTATGCACTTGTTATCGGCTCAGGATGATATTGCTGATGCCGTAGAAGATCTGGCAGTTCTTTTAAGGATTAAAAACCTAAGTGCCCCCGAAACGATCCGTGCTCCACTCATTGAATTGGTTGACCATGTGATAAAGACAGCTTATGCGGGTTGTGAATTAATTCAGGAGCTTGAAGCTTTATTGGAGTCTTCCTTCGGTGGAGCAGAAGCGGATAAAGTAGAAAAAGCCACTCAAGTCTTAGGTACTTTAGAGTGGGAGGCCGATCGCAAACAATTTCAATTAGCGCAAAAGCTTTTTTCATTAGGAAGCCAGATTGATGCCGCCGATTTACTTCTCTGGAATGAAGTGATCAAAAAGCTGGGTGCTGTTGCAGATAAAA
>CAZECX010000187.1:0-4692 GCA_964510965.1 uncultured Nitrospina sp.
GGAAAATTGCATGGCCTGCCATTTACCTGCCCGTGATTTAGCGAAACCAGGCACCCATGAAGAAGATAAATGGATTTATACATTAGGGTACCCTGTTCTCAATAAAAATTAGCAAGCGATCTTAAAATATCAATAATTAATATTTATTTTTTTGGGAAGCAATATTTGCATACCCATAAGCAAATAACCCTAAAGGGGCCTGTTTTTCAATAACTTTAAATTTACAGGTATAATCAAAAATATAATTTGTAAGGTCTTGGGAAAAATTTCGACATTCCCTTTTATAAAAGGGATCAACAAATTTCCATTGCCCGTTACCTATATTAAGGGAAACATTCTCAATCTAAAACTTGGGAGTCTTCATCTATGCGGATTACAGCACATTATATTTTTTCGATTGTCATTCTTGCAATTTACGGGGAAAGGGTTTGCCCCATCATTGAAAACATCGGGCAATTGGATTGGACGATTCGGCTTGCAGTGGTCTTCACGACTTTGTTTTGCATCCGCCCGCTTTTAGTCAAATGGGTAGTTTTAAAAACCCACTGGCAAAAACAACCTCAACGCCAGTTTTTGCTGGAAGGATTTCTATTCCTGCTAGGAGCCTCGCTTCTGGCCTGGTACAACAATTATGAAAATTACGCTGACATGGTTAGCACAGGAAAAGTATTTCTGGGGTGCACTACCTTTGGATTTTTCACCGCCTGTGATATGGCCCTCGAAAGACAAAAACTCATCAAGGGCAATTTAGAGCTGATGGAACTTGGTAAATATAACGCCAAGGTCGCTTTTCCTATCACTGCAAAACTCACCGCAATAGCTGTGTTTTCATTGATATTCATGACCAGTATTATGTCTCTTGTCTTCCTTAAAGATCTTTACTGGTTCATTGATCTGGAACAGGATAACTACGGAGAAGGCAGTGTAAAATTTATGGGAGAATTATTTTTTGTAGGCGGCGTCATACTGGTGGAGATGACCAATCTCATTATCTCTTTCTGCCGAAATTTGAAACAATATTTTAGTAATCAAAATAATTCTATGGAGGCTGTTTCAAAAGGTAACCTCAATCAGCATGTGATGATTAGCAGCCAGGATGAATTTGCGGTAATGGGACGATACACGAACTACATGATCGAAATGCTTAAAGAGCGGAACCGGCAACTGGAAAAAACGCGGCAGGAGATTATTCAACGTCTGGGCCGAGCAGCAGAATACCGCGACAACGAAACGGGTATGCATGTTGTGCGTATGTCCCATTTCAGTGAAGCGCTTGCAAGAAAAGCCAATCTCAATAAAGAACAATGTGATTTGATATTGCAGGCCAGTCCTATGCATGATGTCGGCAAAATTGGTATCCCCGATAAAGTGTTACTCAAACCAGGAAAACTGGAGGGAGAAGAATGGACTAAAATGCAAACCCATGTTGAGGTGGGAGCATCCATACTATCCGGCAGTGACTCCAAGCTCATGCAACTGGCAGAAGAAATCGCCGCAACGCATCACGAAAAATTTGATGGTACCGGTTATCCGAACGGACTCAAGGGGGAAGAAATTTCTATTGAAGGAAGAATTGTTCCTATTTGTGATGTGTTCGATGCCTTAACTTCAGTTCGTCCCTATAAAAAAGCCTGGACCGTTGAAGACGCAGTCGAATTAATTAAAAAAGAGAAGGGAAAACATTTTGATCCAGATCTGGTAGACAAGTTCGTATCTATCCTTCCAGAGATACTGGAAATCAAAGAACGCTATTCGGAAAGTAAATCTCAGGCTGCAGCCTAATGACAATCAATTATTTTACATCTCGTAAAATTTTCACTAGCCAACATTTTCTGAGGGATTGTCGTAGTACTCTTCATTCCCATTGATGCCATCTTCCAGGAAATCTTTGAACATTAGGTCGTAATGACCGTCCTCGTCAAAATCGTATGCATAAAAAATTGCTTTGGAAGCGGCAACATAGAACATTCGATCTTTTTCAAAATTAACAAAGAAAACAGGCTTAAAAGGGAAATTTTCTGCCACAAAATCCACTGAGTCTGTGGAAAAAAACGCGTGGACGATCACTCTTAAAGTATAATATTCCGCTTTTCCATTTCCATCCAAATCATAACCCACTACCAATAAATTTGATGCATCAACATCCCAATAAATGCCGGTTTGTATTGGCGGCTCTGGAACCGGGTCGCGATACTCCCAAACGGGAGACCCATAAGCGATGACCCAGAATAAAAGTATAGAAATTGTTAAAATTGGTTTCATTACATTCACCCCCTTTTTTGATAGCGGGTGGACTGCGACTTCGGTGAATATTAGGAATCATTAGATTCATATTTAGAACCATCACATGCATAACAATCACCTACTTTCCTATAAAACCAACTAGGGTATTTCCTTCAAAAAAAAAGTCCAAATTCACTCCTGGCTACCTTGGAGGAAGATGGACTTCAAAAAACCTTGTTTAAATTTTAAAATCTAAAAGAAGCCCTTATTCAGGCAAGCCAGTACTCCTTTGAGAAAAATTTCCGGTATCGTCTATAGTTAATATAATCCCCAATCTGGCTTTCGCAATAGGGGTCAACACCCTTTTTAGAAGGCCCCCTGCCTGATCAAGTATATTCCAAACTCATAAGTGCCCCAGGCAACGAATATTAGAAAAACGATAATTAAAAGTAGTTCCCATCGACCTGGTTTTGCAGGGGGGGATTTCTCCTCATCATGGGCTTCAGGGTCGGTTGTCATGGTTCAGCGTTTTTTCAGCCAACCTTTAGCGAGTTGGTGAGCTTTGGCTATCTGATCACTGCTCATTTGCCGTTCGACAAAGATGCGATTTTTCTTTCCTGCCTCCTGCCCTAATTTTTCCGAAACGTATAACCATTTATCAGCTTCGACAATATTTTTCTCAGCACCTGTTCCTTTAAAATACATCATGCCTAAAACAAGTTGAGCGGCAGCCTGTCCTTTTTCGGCAAGAGGCACAATCATTTTAAAAGCTGTTTCAAAGTCACGGCGATTGATCGCCTCCATAGCATCTTCAAATTCATCGGCAAAAACAAACGCCGGGAAAATGCTACCGAGAAAAAGGAACAGCGCAATTGCAATAGATTTAAGATTCAAAAACATAGAAATTTTTTAAGAAAAAAATCCACCCAGGGGAGCTGAGTGGATTTTAAAGAGGCAATCACCTTCAAAAGGCAATCGACATATGGCGACCCTCCCCCCTACCTCAAAATTAATCTGATTTTTTTTCTATCCCCTTGATAATCGAATTCCCCTTGGGCGCATGGTTTCTCAAGTGTTCGCGGACCAACATCACCGCATGATTATCATCCATTGCCGAAATGAAAATGCTAAAGTCATCTTCAGACTTGTCTTTTTCGTTTATTAAAACACCTTTTACTTTGAAACTGAATTCTTTAGGTGGCATTGTATTCTCTGTTGGATTTATAAACATATTATATAGAATCTACATAAACCATCAACCTTTCAATTTGTTGAAGGAGTTTTTCAATGAAGGATGGATTAAACTTCAGGATAGCCATCCGGGTGCCAGAAATTTTTTATGTGCTCAGAAACCATGAATCGAAAGAACCCGATAGGTTTAGCGAGGAAGCGGAGTTAATAAAGCACCATCAATCGGATGATGAAGAACCTGTCTCCGTCGAAGTGCAATTGGGTAGAAACCAGATTAATAATCTTTGTAAGATGCTTAAATCTGAATTCACAACCGAAGAAAAAAATATATCCACCTTTAAAAATTATATTTTCAATCTGGAATCCGATTCGAAAGAAGCCGCGTTGCAGGAAGTAAAAATTTATATTCAGGAAATGCGTGCAATAGAACAAGATTTTACGGGTGAAAGCTTATCCAATTTTTTTCTTAATCATTGGTCTGAGAAAGGTGAAGATTTTTATTTTATATTAAAGAGCATTGACCTGGCAGGAATCAGGGTCGTACGCGACAGTAGCTTATTGGAAAGTCTTACGGATGAGGATAAAATCAATATATTCCTGGAAAGCTATTGACCCCGTCTTTAATCCCAAAATACCATTGACTTAGGGAACTTCCGGGTTTATTTTTAGTGGATAAGAAGTTATTTTTTAAAAACTCGGGGTTTTATTATGAATAGGCTCCAAATATTTTTATCTGTATTCTTTCTGGCTATTTTTCTTAGCCATTCTGCCCAGGCCAACAATATTCAAGATTGTCGTAATTTACTCCAACCTATTGACAATCAGGTCGCAAGTGTCAAGGCCCAGGGAGGTGTTTGGGAAGCTTTTGAAAAAAGGCAACATTATAGAGACCATTCTACAGTGGCTCTTCACCTCGACCAAAAAGCCATTGCACTCATATACACGCTTGAATACATTTGCAATGCTTTAGATCGTATTCCCAGGAACGATGTTTCAAATTATATTCTTCCCCTTTGGCGTGAAAAGGGAGAGGAAGAATTCATCAAATACCAAACGGGTGGTTATGGATATGCATTGGAAGAGGTAATGACCTGGGTAGTATATGCTGAATACTACGAAAAAAACCATATGCGAAAACTCGACATGGCCAAAGTCCAGGAGACCATGAAGAAATCCAAACCCCTTGTCGATCGATTTGTTGACATAGTTCATAAGGTAAGAAAAACAAATAAGGTTCAAGAGGTTGTGAAAGAGTCCCATGCATTAATAGCTGATTTT
>CAZECX010000188.1:0-4659 GCA_964510965.1 uncultured Nitrospina sp.
AAAAGAAGGAAAGAAAAAAATGAAACAGATTGGAAGTGTGGAAATCCCCCAAGAGGCTTTTCTTGCTGTGTTGAGGACAGATGACAAATAACGAAGATACGGAGGGTCAGCCGGTAAAAAGAAAAAGCGTTGCCCGGGAATATGCCGAAGCAATCTTAATAGCCCTTCTTCTTGCCCTTTTCATCCGTACGTTTGCCGTTCAGGCTTTTAAAATTCCTTCGGGCTCTATGGAGACAACACTTCTTATTGGGGATCATATCCTTGTCTCAAAATTTGCTTACGGAACGCATATTCCTAACGAAATCCCATTTCTGAATATCAAACTATTCGATGACATCATTTTCTTTCCCAAACAACCTGAACGGGGCGATATCATCGTCTTCAAGTATCCCAAAGACGAGAAACGCGATTTTATCAAGAGAGTGATTGGCATTCCGGGTGATTTACTTGAGGTTCGGCGCCAAAATATTTTTATCAACGGCAAACCTTATGAGGACCTGCACGCACGACACACCGATTCACCTTCCGACAGCCCTCTGGTGCCACGCGATGATTTTGGTCCTGTGCTGGTTCCCGACGGCCATTTATTTATGATGGGAGATAACCGGGAAAACAGTCAGGACAGCCGCTATTGGGGTTTTCTCGATGTAAACAAAGTACGCGGTAAAGCTTTGATGATTTACTGGTCCTGGAACCAACTCGAAAGCTGGGTTCGCTTTGACCGCTTTGGAAAAATCCTTGAATAATTTCTCATCACCGATGGACTCCTCTTTCTCAGAACGCAAATCAAAACTTCACACCCTTCTTGGAAAATCCAAAGCCGCAATTCTGGATTTCGATGGGTTGCTCGCCGACTCGGAACCGTATCATTACAAAGCCTACAATGAGGTATTTGAAAGGTATGGTCATACTCTAAACAAAGAGGAATACTGGGTGGAATGGACCTCTAAAGGAAAAGGGATTGCAGGAGAAATCGAACGCCACAACCTCAAGCTAAATGTCGATCCGGTAGATATGCGCAAACAAAAATTCGAAGTCTACACCCGGTTTTGTAAAAGTGGAGAGATCAAGCTATTTCCAGAAGCGGTTCGACTGATTCAACACCTGTCTTCGGAATACAAGCTGGCAATTGCCTCCGGCTCCTGGGCCACAGATATCCAACATATTTTGCGAAATGCCGATGCACTGGACCTGATCCCCGTCATTCTCGGTAAAGAATCTGCTAAACGGGAAAAACCTTTTCCCGATATTTTCCTGAATGCTGCCGAAAAACTGGGGCACGCCCCTGAAGAATGTTTTGTTTTGGAAGATGCCTTGAAAGGATTGGATGCAGCCAACGAAGCAGGCATTCCCTGCATCATTTTGCAAAACGACTTGAACCGAAATATAGATTTCACAAGTGCAGCAATAGTTTTTCCCAGCCTTGCCGAATTTGTTTCTGCTTTAGAAAAGTAAAACTAATCTGAAGAGCCCCCACCTGCCCCCAATTCTTTTTTGAATCCATCAAAAATATTTTGAATTGGCGGGATGAGTTTTTCTTTTAGCTCATCGGGTACCCAATTGATTTTTTCAACGGGCCAGGTCTCTAGCTTGCTTATGTCCAATCCCTCTTTCCTGAAAGGCTCTCCCAAGCTTTCCTCGAAACCGTAAATCAGGGCGTTGTTAAAAACCGTCTGGTAAAGCTCGTTTATCTTTTCAGGCTCATGAAGCCCTTCCATAAATGCCTGCATCATGGTTTCGATAATGGGCGTGGCATGTTCTCGAAATTCTTCACTACAGGCATTTTCAAGAGTCCGGTAAATGATGATAATGTCTTGCAAAAGATATTTGATATCCTTGGGATCTTTTTTTACAGGCCCTTTTTGCAAGTCAAAATACTGCTTGTATTCCTTGATAATTCTTACCGTGTCGCTGATTATCGATTCCTCCCACGGAACTTTGTTCCAGACAAAGAAGGTTCTTAACCAGCGAACTTTTTCCGTCGCATCTTCCATATGCATGGTGATGCTGGGTTTAGCCCTATTACTATGGGGCAACTTGCCACCCCACATTTTCAAGTCGAGCTGAAGCTGGTAAGGAGCAAATGCTTCTTTATAAACATCGGCATAAACAGCAACCAGTTTTTCCATATTTTCATGCTTATCCAGGGGACTGTTTTGCGGTAGGTTTACTATGGAATAGAGCCTCCAGATGCGCCGACGCGATAACCCATTGGGCTTGGCGATTAAATAGGTGCCTCCCCAGATACCTGCAGTCAGCGAAAGATCCAGTCCGTAGATTTCTTTAAGGCGACTGACAACTTCTTTGCCGATGCTTTGGTATAGCTCGTTTATGCAATAGAGGTTGATCAGGTGGTCATCAGAAAAAACCAGGCCCGAAGCTTTAGGTATATTTGTCATAAAATATCTGAAGAGAGGTCAAAAAAAAATTCCACCCCCATTTTCGGGGATGGAATTAAATTTTTTCCAATAAAATTATTCCTGATGGAATTATTTTACATGCACAACTGTAACCGTCACACCATCCGTTACCGGAGGATTGTAAGGAACATGATTGCCTTGTGCAAAAAGAGCGGTAATTGTGTGTTGCCCTTTAGACAGGTTCAATGTTTTACATTTAGAACCATCGCCCATATGCACGTGGTTTCCATCTTTACCGATAGGCTTGCTCAAATCTGCTGGAATAGGCACGTCAATCAACAGATGATGATGTCCTTTACCCGCGTTCACACCATTTTTCGCAGGTTCAACGGTATAACCATTGGTTGCCATGCAAACTTGCAACGGACTACTTACATTAGAAAGAGTCGCAGGGGTAGTAATAGAAAGAGGTTTACTAGAGGTAGCAACACTCGCTGTGGATCCACCACCAGCTTGACCCGCACATCCTACAAATGCAATAACTGCCATCAAGGCTAATACTTTAGAAATGATCTTCATAAACTCCTCTTAAAAAAAATGAAACAATAATTAAACACCATTAACAAACTAAAATAGACTTCTGGAAATTTTCAGGTGACAAAACCCAAAAATCCTCAGAGCTAACTTTCTCGTCCTCGTAATCTAACAATCCTTGCAAAACCCTCAAGAAAGCATGCTGTCTGCTACATCGGGTTCAATGATATTTTTCTGTTATTATGGACGAAAACAGGCATAAAATCAATGGTATCATCATAGAAACTCCCCACTTAAGCTACAAATGGGAAGAAAAAAGCACTGCGCACAGGGTATAATTTCAAATTCTTTTGGTATTGGGAAAACAGTTAATAATCATATGAAAAGAGACCAGAAAACCTTTAGAAGCATGCCTAGTTTTGCTCAGTTAACTTGGATTCGGGAACATTTATTAATTTTTCTTTTGTTTTCCACCTTTGGCGTTTTGTTGCCCTCGGATCTGAGTTTCGCCGATTTTTCATCAAAGGATTCTGGGGTTTGGAGGAAACTGGAACCAGGGTTGGATTTAGGGTTTTTTGCGGCACCCAAAAAATCCATACTCGGTGATTCGTTAATCAGGGTATTGCGGGCTGACACCCGATTTTTCGCATTAAAATTGTTAAATTCTTCCGCCTCAAAAACCAACAAGAGGTATTCGGTAAAAAAATGGGTGAACCAGAATTCCCTTGTTGCAGGTATCAACGCCAGCATGTACCAGAAAAATCAAGTGTCGAGTGTTTCCTTCATGAAAACAGGAAAACATGTAAATAGCACTTGGTTGTCTAAAGACAAAACCATTCTTGCTTTTGATCCCACTGAAATAAAATTGTCTGCGGTAAAATTAATCGATCGGGAGTGCGAAGACTTCAGTATTCTTCGAAAACAATATGCAACTTTAGTTCAAAGTATTCGTATGGTTTCCTGTAAAGGGGAAAATGTCTGGAGCCCTTCAAAAAGGATGTGGAGTACCGCCGCCATTGGGCTCGACCACCAGGGAAGGATTATGTTCATTCATGTTAGATCCCCTTACTCCACCCACGAGCTGATCAATATGCTTTTGCAACTTCCTATAAATTTAAAACGTGCGATGTATGTAGAAGGGGGTGCCGATGCACAGTTATATATCAATACCGGCAAAGAAGAGCATGAGTTCATAGGAAGTTATTCCACCGGTTCCAGAGAACATGACGAAAACACATTTTCCAGGCCCATTCCAAATGTTTTGGGGCTCGTCAGAATAAAAAAATAATAGGATTAGAAATTGCCAAAAACCAAAACCAACAGCGTTCGTTGTCGTTCCCGTTTCCGGATTATGTCAGGTGATCTGATTGCTTTGGGTCCAGGCAAAGTAGACTTGCTGGAATCCATCGATCAAGTGGGGTCCATATCAGAAGCGGCAAGACAAAGTAATATTAGTTATAAACGTGCCTGGGACATGGTAGACACCATGAACAAATGCTTCAAAAAACCTTTGGTAGAAAGTGTGACGGGTGGAAAAGGTGGCGGCGGAGCTGCCCTCACGCCATTAGGAAAAAAAGTGATCGCCATTTATCGGGACATGGAAACTAAAGCCAGCCAGGCCACACAAGAAAAATGGAAATCTCTCAAAAAACATCTGAACCACTAGGCGTGGGGCAAGTGTGGAAAATCGCTCGGCGAAAAAAAAGGTCTGCTATCGGCCCAGACTGTGTGAAAACGCAGAGTCGTCAATATTACTAAGCAATGT
>CAZECX010000189.1:0-4647 GCA_964510965.1 uncultured Nitrospina sp.
AGCCAAACCATATCTCTTTTAGACCAAAATACATTCGAATGGAAAAAAGCTGTTTTCCATCGGCAACAAGTAACTTGAGCCCTGCTCTCTTAGCTCGTTTTGCAATCAAAACATCTTCCAGGACATCAGCTTTTCCGGCCTCGTGCCCGCCAATTTTTTCATAGGCAGAACGCCGAAACATAAGGAAAGCGCCGAATCCCATCGCGCTTTTATGATTCGGATCATTCACATTTTTAAATCGTGTCAACGAGGCAATGAATCCGAATATAACGGGTTGCACAGCGCGCTCCCAAAATGAACCAAATTCCGCCTGTGGCATTAATGTCAATACATCCAGCTCTCGTTCACGCATGACATGCACTGCGGTATTTAAGGCAGTTGACTTAAAAACCGGATCGGCATCGGTGAATAGTAAATATTCTCCTTGAGCAACTTTAAAAGCCTGATGCAGAGCAAAGGGTTTTCCCAGCCATCCTTCTGGAAGATCTGCTCCTTCCAATACCTTTAAACGAGAATTTTCTTCAGCAAGGGCCTTCATAATATTTCCCGTGCAGTCTGTTGAATGGTCGTTGACGGCGATCACTTCAAAGTTCGAGTAGTCTTGATCTAATAAAGATTGCAAACATGCCTCAATGCCTCGCTCCTCATTTCTGGCGGGAACACAAACCGATATTTTTGGTTGATTGGTTATTGGTTTAAACACAGGCTGCAGTCGAATCAGATACACGATGTTAGCAGTCAAATAAATGATGACCGCAACAATCAAAATCAGTTGTAAAACTGTTAAAATTTGAATCAAGGCTCTGTCCAGGTTGATCGAAAATTTTCCAACTTCAATCCTTTAGCGCAATTGGAAAAGAAAAAAAAGAGGATGCGTTAAGAATAATTTGTTATGCTAAACAAAGATAACGCAGTCTAGGTTTTTTTTCCTACTAGTTTATAAATCGCCCCCTGCATACCATGTCTAAAATAAAATTTCCGTTTTTATTGTCCCTGTTTTTATGGATCCCGGCGTTCTGGAGCATCACTCCGCAATCTTCTGAAGCCTTATGCATCAAAAATGAAAGGGCCAATTTAAGAAAGGGGCCGGGAACCAACCACGAAAAATTGTGGGAGGTTTTCAAATACATGCCATTCAAGCAACTGGGCGTTAAAGGTGCCTGGAAACGGATTCAAGATGTCGATGGTGATATTTACTGGGTCCATGGTCCGCTCACCACTCAAAAATACAAATGTGCTGTTATCAAAAATAATAAAACCAACCTACGATCCGGGCCTGGCACAACATTTCCAAAGGTCTCATGGGCTCCGGTGGACAAATTTTTCTCAATGAAAGTCCTTAAGATTGAGAAAAACTGGGTCCATATCGAAGACGGGGCCGGAGACAAAGCCTGGATTTATCGCCCCCTCGTCTGGATTCAATAGCGGCGAGCCGCCGCTGGCTATTGATGCTATAAAACCAGTATTTGCTATAAAAAAATTAACTCCAGACCACTCTATTTTCCTCCCCTGTAAGGGGCAAAAAAATACTTTATTTTAATGTTTGGGAGGATAATAATTAGGGTATCAATTGATAATTTTCAGGGTTCGCCCTTTTACTTTATTTAGAAGTTTTTAATCAGGAGAACATCATGGATGCAGTAACCGTTCCCGAGCCGATTTCACCCGTAAAAGAGTTTCTTACAGGATCACAAAAGTTGCTGATCGATGGCAAACGTGTCGATGCAGCAAGCGGTGAAACATTTGAAGTTTTCGATCCTTCTAACAACTCAGTTCTGACTCGAGTTCCAAAAGGCGGCAAGGAAGATATCAACCGTGCCGTCAAGGCCGCACGAAACGCTTTTGAAAACGGGCCCTGGAGAAAGATGACCGTATCGGAACGCGGCAAACTGATTTGGAAACTGGCCGATTTAATCGAAGAGCGAACCGAAGAGTTCGCACAATTGGAAACATTGGACAACGGTAAACCACTGGCAGTGGCTCGAGCTGCCGATGTTCCTCTTGTCATTGACCATTTCCGTTATTACGCCGGAATGGCTAGCAAAATTCACGGAGAAACCATTGACATCAGTGTTCCATATGCGCCGGGAGCTGAATTTTTAGATTTCACCCTGCGTGAACCGATGGGCGTTGTTGGACAAATTATTCCATGGAATTTCCCCTTATTGATGGCTACCTGGAAATTGGGAGTCGCTCTGGCTGCTGGCAATTGTGTGGTGTTAAAACCAGCGGAACAAACCCCACTTTCAGCACTTCACCTTGCCGATCTGTTTGCCAAAGCTGGCTTCCCCGATGGAGTGGTTAATATCATAAGCGGATTTGGGGATGCAGGAGCAGCTTTGGCAGAACATGATGATGTAGACAAGGTTGCTTTCACTGGAAGCACTGAAGTAGGACACGAAATTGTCAAAGCCTCGGCTGGGAATTTGAAACGAGTCTCTCTGGAACTGGGTGGCAAATCTCCCAGCATTGTTTTTCCTGATGCCGACCTCGATATTGCGGCACAGGGAGTCGCAGGTGCCATATTCTTCAATCAAGGTCAATGCTGTTGCGCAGGTTCTCGTCTCCTGATCCATCAGGATGTTTATACCGAAGTGATAGAACGCGTAGCAGAACAAGCCAAAAACATTAAGATGGGGCCAGGAATGTGCGCTGACACCAATATGGGACCTCTGGTTTCCCGAGAACAACAAGAAAGAGTGTTGAACTACATCCGTTCTGGTGAGATTGCAGGCGCCAGCACGCTAACAGGAGGCAAAGTCCCTGGAGGAAATATGGAATCGGGTTGTTATGTCGAACCCACCGTATTTGAAAACGTGAATCAGGATATGAAAATTGTAACCGAAGAAATTTTCGGCCCGGTAGTCGTAGCTGCCCCCTTTGAAGATCTCGACGCGGTAATCGCCAGAGGTAACGATACAGAGTATGGGCTGGCAGCCAGTGTATGGACAAAAGATATCAACAAGGCTCATAAAGTGGCCAAAGGACTCAAAGCAGGAACCGTATGGGTGAACTGTCACAACATCTTTGATGCAGCAGCGCCCTTTGGCGGCTATAAAAGAAGTGGATTCGGAAGAGAAATGGGCATACACGCGCTGGAAAACTACACTCAAGTTAAAAACGTTATCATCCAGCTTCACAACTAACAACAAGAAGTCAATTTGCCAAACCCGATAGATCCTCAACCCTCTGTTAAGGGCAGGCGGATTTTAAATCGGGTTCCAACTCCCAGCTTGCTTTCTACTTCAATAGTCCCTTTATGCGCTTCAGCGATTTGTCTGCATATACTCAATCCCAGCCCACTACCCCCTTCATCCCGGGAGCGCGCTTTATCTACTCTGTAAAATCTATTGAAAATGAAGTCTAAATCTTCTTCGGGGATTCCTATACCTGTATCTTGAATAGTCAGCAATGCAAATTTCCCTTCATTTTGAAGTGATATTTTTAGCTCACCCCCACATTGCGTATATTTGATTCCATTCTGCAAGATGTTCCAGACCATTTGCCGCAACCTGACCTCATCGCCTTTGATATGGACGGGTTCCAAAAAAGAAATAAGTATTTTTATATTTTTTTCTTCCGCCAAAACTTCCGCATGTTTACATACCTCCTCAACGAGCGGCTTTAAATCAAACTGTTTGCAATCGAGATTGACTTGATTCTCATCTGACTTGGAAAGTAAAAAAAGGTCTTCAAGCACCTTGGACATATAATTGATCTCTTCCAAATTACTGGAGATAACCTCCTGATATTCTTCCGGCTTTCTTTGTTTACTCAATATCAGTTCATTTTGACCCTTTAAAACAGTAAGTGGAGTTCTAAGTTCGTGAGAGGCATCGCTACTAAATTGACGCATCTGCATAAAAGAGCTTTCCAATCGATTCATCATTTCATTGAAGGTCAAAGCTAGCTGCCCCAGCTCATCTTTGATTTTCAATACCGGGATGCGCTTGCTCAACTCCTGTCCCTTACCAATTTCTCTGGCGGTATCAATGATTCTGGAAATGGGTTTCAGGGCTCGCCTTGCCATGAACCTGGCAAACAATGCTGCAAAAATCAAAACAGAGGGAACAGCCGCGAACAAAAATATTTTCAAATTTCGCAGGGTCTCCTTTACCGCTTCCAAAGAAGTACCCACTTGAACGAGGTTGATCAACTTTTCTTCTTGAATAACGGGCATTGTTATTACACGGATAGGGTGCTTCCCTCCTACATTAAAAGTTTCATAACTATTTTTTCCTTCCAGGGCATCTGCATAGGCGCTTTGTGACAACGGGAATTGAGAGGCATTGATGTTTCTAGAACGTGACCCCACATTTCCCGAGCCATCATAGATCCGATAAAACTTGTTCAGATTACCCTCTCTCATGAATTGATCAAAAAACTGGTTCAATCCTGGCAAGGGAGAGTTGGTCAGCCTCATAGTTGCTGATGTAGCAACAACAGTAGCGGATACGGTCAGGGAATTATCTACACTTTGATAAAGCCGTTTGGAGAGAAAATAATTAAGAAGTACGCTGAATAAAATTAAGATAATGGCTAACAGAATTACATACCAGGCAGTCAGCCTAGAGCGAATCGATTTGAAGGCCATAACTATACTTTCATCACATATCCAACCCCCCGTAAGGTATGCAAGAGTTTGGT
>CAZECX010000190.1:0-4647 GCA_964510965.1 uncultured Nitrospina sp.
CATTGAAGTGTTCACATGCCTTTAACTTGTTGGATGCAAGGGGCGCCATTAGCGTTACTGAACGCACAGGTTTTATAGGGAGAGTTCGGAACCTCGCACGATTATGTGCTGAAGGTTATGTGCAGCAAAGAGAAGCGATGCAATTTCCCTTACTAAAAAAAGAAATCTAACCTGAAGGGTTTGCGCTATCCGCCATGGGTGGGTGGGGTTTCACCGCTGGACCATTTTCTTATTTGTGTGCGCACCGTCATTATGTCTGAGTGTTGGATCTGTTCATAAATTTTTAAAGCTTCATTGGCTTTTTCACTGGCTTCGATAAACCTGTCCTGGTTTCCCAGGCCGAGACTTATTTTCCAGAGCGCATCGCCCTCTAATTCTCTGTCGCCAGATTTTTTGGATAATGCCAATGCATCTTCATAATAAATAGCCGCTTGATCGGCATCCTTGTTTTCATGATGGGTGTTTCCCAGTTGAATTAAAATTTCGCCTTCTCCCCGGACGTCTTTATTTTTCTTTGCTGAAATCAAACCGTTTTCAAGATAGGTGAGGGCCTTTGTTATATCGCCTGATTTAACAGCAAGGTCGCTTAACTTTTTAGTGATCTCCGATTCAAAAGGTCGTCCCTTGGTTCTTTGTGTAAGATCGAGGCCATTTTCAAAATAGTCGAGAGCTTTTTCTGTCTCTTCCAGACCTTGACTGATTTCGCCCAACATTTTTAACAGGTGAACCTGTTTCACATTATCGTTTTTTTGTTTAGCCATTTCGAAGGCTTGTTCACCATATTCGACGGCTTTTTGAAAGTCGCCGATGTGGTTGGCTGCATCCCCAAGTTTTTCCAGGATATCAAATTCATGATCTTTTTCTCCTGCCGCCTGGGCTAATTTTAAATCTTGGTCCAGATACTCTATGGCGCGTTTATAATTTTTTAAGGCCATGCAGGCAACACCCAAATGTCTGATGGCAATTTTTTCCCCCTGATGGTCACCCTCTTTTTGGCACAGGCTGAGCGCCCGTTCCATAAACTCCATGGCTCTTTGTGGTTGGCTCATTCTGTTATATTCCGGCCCCAGGTTCAAGAGATGCATGCGTTCAGCTTCTTTGTCTCCAAGTTGTTGGGCTGCAGATAATGCAGCTTCAAACCAGCGGATGGTTTCAGCGGGTTGCAATCTTTTTACAATGATATCGGCGCCATTTTCAGTGTAGGCACTACAAATTTTTGCAGCATCTTTATCTTTGGAACAATTTTTTTGGCTCCATTCCTGGCCGATTTTAATATTATCTAATTCTTGATCAAAATACATATAGCCTTTTATTTCAGGTTTCCCACCTTTTTTAATTAATTTTGCAGCTGTCTCAAGTGCATTCATGAACTCCGTGGCCAGACGGCGTTCAGCAATGCTTTGTTCCCCTCCAGAGACAAGGGGTTTAACAAATTTTCGTACCAGATCATGCAGATAAAAACGTTCCGTATTTTCATTAACGTAAACCAGACCATATTGAACCAGGCCAATCAACGATAAATTGTCGACATCTTCGCAAACAAAAGATTCTGCCTTGGCACTGAAAGATCCTGGAAAAACAGTTAATTTCCTTAGGACGGATGCGGCTTTGTCAGGGAGTAAGGTGTAGCTGTATTTCAAAGAAGATTCGATGCCTGTAGCCACGGTTTCATTTTCGCCATGCCCGAGACCTTTTTTCACATCGCGAAATTTATTGGCAAAATAATCTGGGTCCATGGTTGAATTGATTGCAAACAATTTCCCGATCAATTCCAAAGCGATAGGCACATCTTTACAAATCTTGGAAATTTCTTTAATCGCGTGGCTGAGCTTGGGGCAGAGCCGAGTCAGCATATTGTGTGAATCCAGATATTCCAGCGTATCCAGTTTAATAGAAACAAAACCGGGTAAATTTACCGATTTTACGGATGTGGTTATTAAAAGCCAGGAAGGAGGTGGAATAAGGGGTTTTATTTGTTTGGGGCCGGCGGCATTGTCTAGAATGAGGACCCCTTTTTGCCGTTTTGTTACGGTCCGATACAGTTTCGTCAGAGCTTTGGGATCTGCTGGCAAAGGTTGATTGGGCTTAAACCGAGTGATGATCCGGCTCATGATCTCGACTGGAGAGGGAGCTTTCGGGTCACTGCCTCTCATATCCATAAAAACCTGGTCCCCTGAAAACTGCGACGAGAATCTTTTTATCATCATAACGGCAAGTGTGGTTTTGCCTACTCCTTGAGGACCACTGAAACTAATCATCACCGGGGGCTTACCGGTTCGTGCTACAACGTCTTTAAAAATTTCTTTGCGACCAATGAAAAGTTCCGGTTCGGGGGGTGGAAGGTAGAGCTTGACATCACCTACTCCCATTTCAGGGGACATTTTTATGGCCTTTTCCACCACGGCCTTCGCTTTTTTTGCTTGATTGGGATCCCGTAATTTGGGTCGTCCAGAATCAACTTCCATGATTGCTGATGCAGACGATCTGGATTTCTTGGGAGAGTCTTTTTTAGCCATTTTAGAAACCACACCGGCAACAATGGCAATAACTGCAATGACTAAAATAGTTGTGGTCATTTATGGATCCGCATCAGGATTCGATCAAATGAAATACGGGATAGATTCACATCGCATAAGCTAAAGAATATATCATAATATAATAAACGTAAAATGAGTTTCGTGGCACAATTCTGAAGGTTGACTTTAAAGTTTTTTGCTCGATAATACTCATTTTTGCCTTTATCTCATTTGTTTTCAGGAAATTCTGATAATCTCAATATTTTATCCATATGGCTGAATTTTTTATAGAAATTGGATCTGAAGAGATTCCTTCCGGATATGTTGAACCTGCCTTAAGTTTTATGAAGGGAGAGTTGTCCTCTTTTTTTTCCAAGAACCGGATTGACGCCGAAGCCCCCAAAACGATGGGCACCCCCAGACGCTTGATTGTTTCGATCAAAGGGGTGATGGAAATGCAGGAAGATTCTGTGGACGAGTTTCTCGGGCCAGGTGTTTCGAGGGCCTATGATGATCAAGGCCAACCCACAAAAGCTGCAATAGGTTTTGCTCGCGGTAAGGGTGTCGATGTGGCAGATTTGACCCGCAAGCAAACTCCTAAAGGAGAAGTGGTTTGCGCCAGGGTTGAGAATAAAGGTCGCTCCACTTCATCCTTACTAAATGAATTCTTACCGCAGTTGATTAATGAAATTCCTTTTCAGAAAAAAATGCGCTGGGAAAATAAAGCTCGACCCTTTGCCAGGCCTTTGCATTGGGTCGCAGCCCTATTTGATGGGAAGGCCCTGGAGTTTGAATTCGATGGCATTGTAAATGGTGTGGTGTCAAGAGGCCATCGATTTTTAAATCCCGAAAATTTCAATATTGAAAGCCTTGAGTCTTATTTAAATGAATGCGAACAACATTCATTAATTGTTGATCCTGAAGTAAGAAAAAAATCCATTCTTGAACAAGTTCAGCAATTAGCCGAGCAAGCGGGAGGACATATTCAAGAAGATGAAGATTTGCTAAACCTGGTGAATTTTCTGGTGGAATACCCGGTGGCTATAAAGGGAGATTTTGATGCTGGGTTTTTGGAGTTACCCAAAGAACTGCTGGTCATAACGATGAAATACCATCAGAAATATTTTCCCGTCTGGGATAAGGAGGAGAAGCTGCTCCCGTGTTTTATTACCGTCAGCAATATGCCTGCGACTGAAGGGAATGAAATCCAAAAAGGAAATGAACGTGTGTTGCGTGCACGACTGGAAGATGCCCGCTTTTTTTACGATGAAGACCGAAAGAAAAACCTGGAAGATTATGTCGAGCCCTTAAAAGGAGTGGTATTTCAGAAAAAACTGGGGACCATTTACGAAAAAGTGGGTCGTGTCACCGATTTGGCTGGAATTTTGGCAGGTCAGGTTTGTCCTCAAAAAGAAATGCAGGTTAGAAGAGCAGCGACATTGTGTAAGGCTGATCTGGTCAGCCAAATGGTTTTCGAGTTTCCAGAGTTGCAGGGCATTATGGGAGGGTACTATGCAGTTCACTCTGGAGAGGAATCCGAAGTGGCACTGGCAATAAAGGAACATTATCGCCCGACCTTCGCGGGGGATGATTTACCTTCTGGTGATTTAGGGGCTATTGTTGCGGTTTCTGACAAGCTCGATACCATTATCGGTTGTATAAGTGTGGGCCTAATCCCATCTGGATCAGAAGATCCGTATGGTTTAAGGAGGCATGCTCTGGGAATTATACAAATCGTGCTGGACCGAGGGTGGCAGATTTCGTTTCAAAATATCGTGGAGACCAGCCTCGATTTAATTGCAAGCAAGGCCAAGCTGGAAAAAAATGAAATAACAAAGCATGTAAAAGATTTATTTTCTCAGAGATATAAAACACTGTTGAGTGGAGAGGGATTCCCCTACGATGCGATTGATTGTGTTCTATCAACCGGGATGGATTCTATTGTCGATGTGAAGGAAAAAGTGGCGGCTTTCTCCGATTTGAAAAAGCAGCCTTATTTTGAGCCTCTTGCCATCGCTTTCAGACGGGTTGCCAGTATTTTAGATAAAAAAGTGGATGGAGAAATTGACCCCGGTTTGTTGAATGAACCTGCAGAAAAACAATTGTATGAAGCATTCTTAAAAGTTCGTAA
>CAZECX010000191.1:0-4642 GCA_964510965.1 uncultured Nitrospina sp.
CTATTGCCAAAAAGCAGTTGGAACTTATGGGATCGGATTTATTTGTGGAATCTCGTGAAAATAAAGGATCGAATTTCCATTTTATCCTTACCCTTCCACCGGCAACGAGTGAAGTAAAAAGGATTAACATAAAAACCGATTTTGTCCTTCATTTAGCCCCGAATTATCATGTCAAAGCTCTGATTGTGGATGATATTACGGAAAATCGGAATGTGCTTGCAAAACTGTTATCGAGTATCGGGGTAGAAACAATGGAGGCTGAAAACGGCAAAGAAGGTGTAGAAAAAACGGTAAAACATTGCCCAGATATTGTATTCATGGATATGCGTATGCCAATCATGCGAGGCGATGATGCCCTTAAAATGATTCAAGAAACGCTGGGGAAGAGTCAAGTTAAAATGGTAGCCATCACTGCCTCGGCCTTAGACCGAAACCGAGATTATTACTTAGATAAAGGATTCAATGAATATATATCTAAACCTTTCAAAACGGAGGAGATATTTAACTGCTTGAGTAAATTGCTTGACGTCGAATTTGTATATGAAGATAGCAACATTTCTCAAGAAAATTTGTTCTCCGAAATGGATCTATCCAAAACCACTATGCCTATAGAAATTTATGACAAGCTGAAGAATTATGCTGAGATTAGCAATATTACGGGAATCGAAAAAACGCTAGCAGAGTTAAGTCAAACGGGAGATGCCTCAAAACAATTGTCCAAGGGTTTGAATTATTATCTTCATCGATATGATATGAAATTGTTTCTCAAGGCCCTTGAAGGTGTGAACATAATTAAATAACGATTCCCCTCCTGGAAATCCCACCGGTGGATTGGGGGTCGATTCCCCTTGAGGCTATCCTTTATTTTAAAGCAGTTAGCGTTTCCAATTGTTCTCGTTTTTTCTCGATTGTAACCAATTATTTATTCAATCATGGAATATTGGCGGCTAAACAAACAGTATTATTCTTTGAATAAATGGTAATGCCGATACAGGGTTTTGCTTAAAAGGTCACATTCGCCAGATTCGATGACATATAACTTTTTATTAGCCTAATTAAAAATGAAACTTTCCACCAAACCAAACAGTGTTGACTACTGCCTTACTTGACTCAAAGTTAAACTTCCTTTGTCCACGCTGATAGGCCATCGTGAAATCAATAGTATCGTTAATCACATGGCGTAGTTCAATGTCGCCCTGAAAAATTTTTTCATTCGCATTCTGATGTTCATCGGTAGAAATATCAGATGTAAATGTATTTTGCTCAAAATCAAAACCAAATGTGATTGAAGTATTTGGAGTCACATTCACCTCTAATTCTGCAACCAGATAATTAGAAAAATAGGAAAGATCTTCCTCAAACTGGGGCTGGCTTCTTCCATCGGCAAGACCTCGTTCGTAGTGATAGCCAATAATGAATTCAATACCAGGATGAATTTCCCATTCAGCATGAGTTCCAAGCGTCCAAAAGTGGGTGTCTCGTTGTTTAAACGATTTGTTATATGAACGATCGCCATAACGACCAAGAATACGAACCATAATGTTCTCAAAAACATCGCGTTCTAATTCAATAGTCCCAAAATGAGTGGTTACTTCCTCTTTCTCAATAAGCTCTTCTTCTGTTCGTTTTGCTCTGTTGTTACCCAAAAAAAGATCGGGGCCGAAATGGTAGCGAAATCTGAGAAGTGCCTCAGCTGGGAACATTTGCGTGGCAGATATCCCATAGGTGCCATGATTAAATTCAGTATGCTCCCCAAAAATAAAGCCTTGAGCTTTTAATGTTAGTTCCATATCACCCCAAGACGGTTGAAAGAGTCTTCCAATTGAAATGGCAGGCTCAAATACAACGTCGGCACCTTGATCGATAACCTCAATCACAGGTTGCGTGGGGTCTTCCTTAAGCGATAATCGTTGCGAAGCTGAAAAGATGGACACATCATCAGTATAAAATACGTTTGTTTCCCCCTCAAACTTCCATTCTGCCCAAGCTGGCCCAACCCATACCAAAATAAGAATTAGCCCATATCCTAGTAGGTATTTTGACTTCAATTTAATTCCCTTCATTATTTTAGGGTGAAAATCATGCCTTTAAGTCCCCTTAACAAACATTTTTTTCAGACATACATCAAAGCTGGTACAACTTTAATACTTCACTTGGGTATACATATGGGACGAAAAAATTACTCGAACACTAGCGGCTTTGGTCACTTGCAGTAATTGAAGGTTATGCTTGACAAACTTCCTATAATTATTTCTTTCTCCAACTTATGAACTATTCTCAAATATTGCTCTTTTTTCCCATATTACAAGTCATGATTTTTCCCTCTCTATTTTGTTTAGTTACTTTTTATTGAGAACCTTATACTAATTTTGGGAGAAAGGGAAATTAAAACAATAGCTCAAAATACTAAGTTATTGAGCTAAGTTCTTGATGGAATTTGTATCAGAACTATTACATTTAAATCAAAAATTTTGGCTGTTACTGTAAGAGATAATTGAAAATCGTGATTTCTAAATAATCCGACATTTTAATGATAATGCCCAAACATTCATTTAAAGAAAATTATGCTTTTCACTTGCACTGTTTTTCGAAGATCAAATCAGCTTTTATTTCGGATTATATTTTCTCTTTGACTAGAGACTATTGCATTAGCAATAAGCCCACCAATATCCATTAGAATTTCCTGGCTTCTCTCATACCAGGGTGGATTTTCATCTGTATAAAGAAACAAAACGGCAATCACTTTGCCCATTATTTTTAGGGGAATAATATAGTGGCCATGTGCAGTCATTCCCTCAAATTTGTTCTCGTGTCGTTCGTCGGAAAAGCAACTATTACTTTTTAGTAACTCCCCAGATACAGCCACTCTCCCGCATAAACATTGGCCGTATGGAATTTCCTTCTCTTTTTCCAAAAATTCTTTTGTAAATTCACCAACTGTGCAAAAAAGCCTAAGAACTTTTTTATCTTCGTCTAAAAGGAATATTCCAGCTTTTTGCTCAACTTCTAACTCTTTGAACCGGGTCAGAACCAATAAGGATCTTTTTAGCTTATTTTGGAGATCATCATCACTATTTAGAACTTTTACAGCTTCATGGAGGATCAGATACTCTTCTGTACGCAAACGAATTTCCTCTTCCACTGAATGATTTTGGTTGCTAGCCTTTTTGTTTTCCATATTAGGTATCCTTGGAGCCTTGTATAAACTTTGTAGAACTAATTTTAAAGGTTAGATGCAATGAACAATAAGTCATTTATTTCCCAAATGACCTTACGTATAAAATGACATGCCAAGCCTCTTCCTCTGATAGAGTATCAGGGATAAAAGAGACCATCGCTGTTCCTTGACTCCCATTTTTCAAGATCCATAAGAGCTCGCCATCCATCCGTGCAGCTTGCCAAGCTTTATCCGTGAAATTTCGGGGAAGCTTCCCTACTAACCCTGGGATATTACCTAGCCCTTTACCATCTTTTCCATGACAGGTCACACAATATGCTTTGCCATAAAACAAAGCTTTTCCTTTTTTAATGTTGTCTGAAGTTGAGGGAAATGGATTCTTCCAAGACTTTGCTTCTTCTATTTGAGCTGGTGGTACACGTGGCTTCAATACTTCGGGGTCAGCAGCTTCACTTCCAATAGGCCAGAGTCCCAAAAACAGTACATAAAAACCCCATAACCTAATTTTGTTCCCCATCATAACGGTGCTCCTCGAATTAAAGAAAACAGGAAGAGCGAATAAACGCCCTCCCTGTGACCTGTTTAACTATTTTGTTCTATAAACGTGACCAAGAGAAGTAGGAGTAGTTACTGTCCCATCTGGAACCACTTGATCTTTTCCCCACAGGTGAAAGATCACACCATCGGTTTTACCTGCAGCCTCAGCAAGAGCTTTCATTTCTTTTTCGTCTTCAATATCAAGAATTGCCACTCGGCCAGTATCTATCTCAACTTGATGATCGTGAAACGCTCGGTTCCACTGAACAAGAGGTACGTTCTTTCTAGCTAGATCTTTGGCAATGAAATATTCGACAGCTACCATTTTTGCATCGGGAGCAGTAGTTTCAAATAGCATACACTGAAGAATTTCGCCTCCTTGAATTCCCTTACAATAATGATGATAAGGTCCACCAACTGAACCATCAGCCATCATGTGGGGGGCTTGTACATGAATGGTATAACCATCGGCTGGCCCATTGCCGCCACTAATGGCAGGAGTCGCCATAAAACTCATAGCCAGTAAAGCTATGACACTTGCCACCAAAACTGATCTAAACCTATTTCGCATTTTTTCCTCCAATTAAAAAATGATATAAAAATTAAACTACATACAAAAACCTGATGCTAAAATCACCTCTTAATATTTTAGCTTTCTCTATTTTAAAAAAAATTACTAAAATATAATTTAAGGTCAAGTATCAAAGTCTCAAACAATTTAGAAAATAGTTATTTAGCTAAAGATCGGATGTAATGAACCAATTGCCAAACTTGTTTATCTTTTAGTTTTCTAAAAGCCATCATTCCTGTTCCAGGCGATCCGTTCTTTACTATCCAAAACAATTGGCCATCTGGGATATCATTCATCATGGCAGAACAAGTGAAGTCTCTAGGGCGAGGACTCATTCCTCCAGCTCCAGGTCCCTT
>CAZECX010000192.1:0-4552 GCA_964510965.1 uncultured Nitrospina sp.
TATTTTGAGAGACGAAACTCGATGATTAGTTCTTAAGGAGGTGGGACATAACAGCACCGACTTAGCGTATCGTTGGGTTTTCGTGCTTTTTGCCGTGTTTATTTTGGCTTGCGGTACCACTCATCTATTTGGAATATGGACACTTTGGCAGCCAGTCTATGCGTTGGAAGGGGTCACCAAAGCGATGACAGCGTTAATCTCCCTGGTGACTGCAGGGCTGCTCTGGCCGCTGCTCCCCAAGGCACTGGCTCTACCAAGCCCACAGCAATTGGCCGAGACCAATCAGCGCCTTCGCAAAGAAATCGAAGATCACCGTCAGGCGCTTTTAAGGCTCAGGGAGGAGGTTGTAACGCGGAAATGCATTGAAACTAATTTAAAAAAGAGCGAGGAAAAATTACGTACCATTCTGGAAACAGCACTCGATGGGATCGTGACAATCAATGACGAGGGTTTGATCGAAATGCTCAACCCCGCAGCTGTTCAAATGTTTGGTTATGCCAACGCGGCGGAACTGCTCGGTCGAAAGGTAGACCTGCTTATGCCCGGTCCATATCGGGAGGAACTCGACACCTATCTGGCCAATTACTTCAGAACCGGGGAAAAAAAAGTCATAGGCAAACAGCGAGAGCTTATGGGACAGCGGCAAGATGCCAGCCAGTTTCCCATCGATCTGTCCGTCGGGGACTTCCAGATCGGTGGTATGCACTGTTTCACCGTTATCATTCGCGATATCACCGAACGCAAACGCATGGAGAAAATACTGCACGAACAGGCGTATTTCCGCGCGAAGGCCCAGCAAGTCGCTCACTTGGGCTATTGGGTCTATGATGTGAACAAGGCGTCGTTCTACTATTCTAATGAGATTTATAGGCTTTTCGGCCTGAACAAAAAGGGCCATATTCCCAATTTCAAAGATTTTTTTTCACGGACTTATCCGGTCGATCGATTCAAGCTCAAGCGGGCTATTGTGGTCGCAACAAAGAGGGAACGGCCCTGCGCGCTCGATTACCGTATTAGACTTTCCGATGGCGTGATTCGTTGGATCCACGCCGAGGTCGAAATGATCGACAGTGCGGGAACTACGCCGCTGCAATTTGGACTCGTTCAGGACATTACCCCGTACAAAGAGGCAGCGGAAAAGGTACAGCAAAGTGAAAAGCGCTACCAAACCTTGTTAAGCCTCTCGCCGGTTGGAGTCTTTCACGCGGACACAAATGGCCGTTACACTTTTGTCAGCACCCGCTGGTGTGAGATAACAGGACTCAAACTAGAACAAGCCCAAGGGGAGGGGTGGCTGCAAGGCATTCACTCAGAGGACCGAGAGCAGCTGGGGCAAAAGTGGTCCAACGCTGTTTCGAAAAAGCGCGCATTCAAAACCCAATGTCGCTTGCATCGGTCAGATGGCGATATGATCTGGGTAATCCTTCAAGCGCTCAAAGAGGAGAAGACCGATGGGGAGATTGCCGGCTATGTCGGCGCCATCACCGATGTCACTGAACAAAAACAGAGCGAAGAACAGCGCCTCCTGCAACAAACGGAAATGGCGCATGCTCAACGGCTCATGACCGTTGGCGAGCTGGCAGGCGCGATGGCTCATGAACTTAACCAACCCCTGGGGGCGCTCGCCAATTATGTCGAAGGGGCGACGCTTCGCTTCCAAAAGGATATGGCGGCTAATCCCGAACTGGAAAAAGTATTCGCGCAGATCGCCACGCTGATAACACGGGCAGCGCAAGTGGTGCGTAGCATAAGACAGCTGGTTCGTAAGAAGGATGTCGAGACGGTATCGGTGGACATAAACCGACTTATTGACGAAACAATCGTACTGTTGAACGCGGAGGCCGCGAGAAAAACAACGCGCATTACCTTTTTACCCACGTCGAACATGCCGGCTATCGTAGGACGCCCGATCCAATTGCAGCAGCTTCTGCTCAATGTTATTATGAACGGCATAGAAGCCATGGAGGCGCTGGAAGCTGATAAAAAACAATTAACCATTCGAACCGACCTTGGGGAAGATCATACAGTTAAGATCGATGTCGAAGATTGTGGCAGCGGATTTTCTCAACAGGCGACCGAGAAGCTATTCAACCCACTGTATACGACCAAACCGAATGGTATCGGGCTTGGGCTCTATATTTGCAAAACCATCGTCGAATCTCACCAAGGCACCATCGTTGCGCACCGTTCCCCCGAGGGCAGAACGTGATTGACCGTCACTTTACCTTTTCAGTCCTAAAAGACATTGAACATGTTATACAAACCCACAGTTTTTGTTGTTGATGACGATAAGGATATGCGTAATTCGCTGCTGTGGTTAATTGAATCCATTTGCGTACCGGCGAAAGCGTTCGCATCCGCCGAGACTTTCTTAACCGCCTACGACACAAATCAATGCGGATGTTTGCTACTTGATGTCCGAATGCCTGGCATGGGTGGGCTCCATCTGTTAGATCACTTGAAAAATATGGGATCCCTTTTGCCGGTGATCATGCTCACGGGACATGGGGATATTCGGATGGCGGTTAAAACCCTGCAAGCCGGTACATTTGATTTTATCGAAAAACCGCCGCCACACCAGCAACTCCTGGATAGAATCCACGACGCACTGAAAAAAGATAAGGAGGTCCAATTAAAACTTAGTCGACAACACGTCATTAAGGAGCGTATCGATAGTCTGACGCCCCGCGAGCATCAAGTGATTGACCTCATCATCAAAGGTGATTCAACCAAGGTCATCGCCATCAATCTTGAGCTCAGCAATCGGACTGTGGAAAAGCATCGGCAGAACATTATGGAAAAAATGAAGGCTCGCTCGGTCCTCCATTTGATCCGCATGATACTAGACTACAAAACGACGCATAAATAAGGATAATAGAGAAATACCACTTAAAAAATGAAACTGCCTGTTGAGAGTAACGTACAATCAACGATTAAATCTGATCCTTCCGGCCACAAACTTTCCTGCTGATCCAACAAGCACATCATTGCGTTGATGCTCTATTTTTTGAATCTTAGGAAAGCCTCCAATCAATTAGAATTGGATACCCTGTTCAACGGTTCAATTGGTTGTTTCATGCGTATCGCGAAATGACAAACCATTACTACCTTTTGATCGAAACCACACATAGAACTATTTTCACCCAACAATCTCGCCATTATTCCACACAATAAAAATCAGCAATGCGTTTTCACACACCCTCGGCCGACTCCAGCCTATCGACCTGGTTTCCCGAATGACTGCTATCGGATTATTTCCGGTCAGTTTAGAAATTTAGATGGATGTCCGAACCTGCAATTTACCTTGACGTATCTCACTTTCTAAGCGGTTGAATGACTTCTTAAGCTGCATAAATAACACGAAACTAGCAACACCGATCAATCGAGAAGATTTCAGCAATGTCGTTGAAAGTTTTCTCCTACGAAGCATGGAGGACCTAAAGTCTTAAACCTTCCACTAATGCAGTCAACATGTCTGCACAGTCTGCCTGTATTTTCAGGGCGAGTTCACTATCGGCCTAGGACCCAGATTGATGACGGCGATGGGTTTATGCATTTTGTTCGAAACCTGGCAGAATAGACCATTAAGGATGAACTGATAACCAACACCGCATCAGGCTTGCATAGTTTGAACGTCCGCTCATTGTTGGCCACTGCGCTACATCACGGGTTGACCTAAAAGCGGCATCTTAATCTTGCGACACACGATTTGAAAATTCTTTTTCCGGCAGCGAAATCCTTCGGCGGACTCCTCGCACTCCATCACGCCGTTGTTTTCTAATTTCGTAAACGCCCAGCCTTTACCAACCTTTTTGCAGGCGTCTTTCGTGGAATAATACACCACCTTGTCCGCTTTTTTTATGGCCGTTTCTTGATCCTTTTTCCAAGCGGTATAGGGCTCGAACTGCTGGTTGACGGTTTTATAATCGTATTGATCACAGGCGGACAACGTGAACAAAAAGCAACAAGCGACCAGAAAATTTTTCATTATTTTCTCCCGATTTGATTCTTTAATTAAAATGTGAATGCTATTAGTTATGACCGTTTTTTTCGACCTCTATGTGTATTGTGCAAATTATCGCTGCCAACATTTGCCTCTCCCTGTTCGACTTTTTCCCGGACACCGGAAACATAAGGGGAAACAGGAATATTTTCTATTTCATCAATCCTGTTGTTTTCTTGCGTTAGAGGCTCGACGGGTTATATTGTCGGTTTTAAGAATTGATCAAGGTTCAAACCCTTCTTCGACAGTTTTTTCTGTGTGTAAAGAAGAGAAACAACCAGGCAAAACCAAGAGGGCAAGAAATACAAAGGGCAGACACATATCGATTCTCTTTTCAAATATTTGAGACCTGCTAATTGTACGTCTAGTTAGTGTCCGCTCAGAAACGCTAACCCGCTGAAAGTATTAATAAATAATCGAGATTAGTGGATGAAACCTCCGGTCAAATCGAGTATACTTTTGAGCTAACCCATTGACTCATAAAGAAAACCCCAAAACCACCGGAGCCGACAATGCGCGAAAAACGCACCATCCAGAGTAGTATATTCG
>CAZECX010000193.1:0-4369 GCA_964510965.1 uncultured Nitrospina sp.
AATAATTCAAGGGTTATCAATAGAATATTTAATTAAGTATGTATATAAAGAAAGGCAAGACTCTTAAAAATTTTAATTTAAATATTCTGATAATAGGGCAGGTCATTCTCACATACCCGTTTCATTGAAAAAATACTTTTTTATTCGGATCTTCCGGTAGTTGTCAGTCACAACGCCAAGAAATTTCACGAAGAAATGGCCATCTGGGCCGAAAACTGATAACAATTTTAAGGACTCATTAGAGTGAGCAATTCTTCGACCCCAAGGCTTTCCAATACCACAGATTCCCAAGCTAAGTCGATCCGTCCCTCAATAATATTATTAGGAATATTTTTTATTGCACTAGCAATACGCCTATGGGGGGTGACCAATCCTCTATTAGACTTTCATGCCTGGCGACAGACCTTGACCGCCACAATTGCTTATAATTTTTATGCCGATGGAATGAACTTTGTCACTCCCAGGCTAAACATGATAGATTCAATATTCCATTTTGAATTTCCTCTTTTCACCTACCTCGTTGCACTTCTATATAAAATTTTTGGTTTTAATGAAATATTAGGCCGTCTAGTAGCAATTGCTTTTAGCATGGGCTCGATCTGGTTTCTTTATCTTTTAGGAAAACGCTATTTCGACGAAACTTCGGCCCTTGTGGCTTGTGGACTTTTTGCTGTACTCCCTTTCAGTGTTTATTACTCGCGTACCTTTATGCCCGAGTCAGCCATGATTTTTTTCTCCATTTCAATGGTATACATGTTTTCCCGTTGGCTTGATACAAGAAAATGGAGCCACTTTCTTCTCGCTTCACTCTTCTCAACGCTCGCCTTTTTGGTTAAACTCCCGACTCTCTATATGGGAGCACCCCTCCTATTCTTGGCCTGGAACAAATTTCGAGGAAAAATTTTCTACCAGCCTTTATTGTATGTATTTGTAATAGCAATCCTGATTCCCCCGATTCTGTGGTACAGCTACATCGCCAGGCTTCATTTTGAAACCTATGGGGGGTCCAACATTTGGATGGATATGCTCAAAGACTATGAAGTTCTCTTTACTCTCAGATATTGGAAACTTATTTTTGTGACCCGACTTATCGAAAAAATGTTCGCTTTCACCGTTTTTCCTTTTGTAGTATTAGGGATGAGAGCATATACCTCGAACAAGGAAAACTATGTCCTTCATACTTGGTTCTTTTCCATCTGTTTGTATTTTATAATTGCTGCCAAATATAATTTTGTTCACGAATACTATCAAGTACCGATAATTCCAGTTGGATGCTTATTTGCAGGAAAATTTATAGCGGACTTTTATCGAAAGAATAATTCAGGGGATGGCTACAAAAGTGGAAAGTTCTGGCTCGTAACACTCATGATTATCTTTATTCCCATTCATTCTATTTATAAACTGAATGGTAGATTAGATTACAATGACATCTATTTAGAAATCAGTACTGCAGTTCAACAAAAAACAGTAAGAACAGATCGCCTAATTCTGGAAGAGACGGTTTCAAATCCTAGGATTTTCTACTACAGCCAAAGAAAAGGTTGGGGGTACTCAATATTTGATAAAATAAATCCCTTAACGCCCTCACGTTTGGAAGATCTCATTAAAAAGGGCGCCACCCACTACGTTATGGCATTGGCCAAACCCGATAAAATCAAGCCTGAACTGTACTCTTTCCTGAAATCAAACTACCAACTTATACTTCAGGAAGAACATGTCACTATTTTTAAATTAAGTAAGAATTGAAATGCAAATCTATGATAACTGTTTAAATATTTTTAAGGAATTTATAACCTACGCTGGGTTCTAATAATGGGAGTGGAAAGGGCAATAAAAATATTGGAGCTGTTTAAGATAGCTAATAAGATGTTATCTAATTTAAATACGGAAAACTAGATTGTGTAAAGGAAAACACGATCGGTTGGTGGCGGATTTTTTTGCGGGTGCAACAGCAGGATACGCAGCTGGTTCAGTAGCCATCAATAAAGTTTAAGGCATACTAACCCCCCATATTTAAACGCTGACGCAAACCTTCAAATATTTCCCGCATAATTTCTTCCATATCATACTGGTAATTCCAATCAGGATAGTCTGCTTTAAATCGGCTTACATCACTGACCCACCAAATGTGATCTCCAAAGCGGTTTTTATCTTCATAATCCCACGAAAGAGTATTACCTGAAATATCTTCACACATTTTGATAGCCTCAAGCATAGAACTGTTACTATATCGACCACCTCCAATGTTATAAATTTTTGCAACCTTTGGATTTTTATAGAAATGGTACAATGCCCTCACAAGGTCAATGCTATGTATATTGTCGCGAACCTGCTTCCCTTTATACCCAAATACGGTGTATGGTTTTTTTTGCATAGTACATATCATCAAGTAGGAAAGAAAACCATGCAACTCCGTCCCTGAATGAGCGGAACCTGTTAGGCATCCACCTCTAAAACAAGCTGTTTTTAGTCCAAAATATCTCCCGTACTCTTGCACCAATAGGTCTCCCGCCGCCTTAGAAACACCAAATAAACTATGGTTGCTTCCATCAATACTCATAGATTCATCGATCCCATTTTCATAAAATTGATGGCTGGAGTTTAATTCCCATCTTGTTTCAAGTTCTTCAACAGGAAGAGTGTTAGCAATATCTCCATAAACTTTATTCGTGGACAAGTGGATGAAGACCGCTTTCGGGCAGAACTTCCTGACCATTTCAAGGAGAACTAGAGTTCCGTTAGCATTAACAGAGAAATCTGTGATGGGATCTTTTGCGGCCCAATCATGCGAAGGTTGCGCAGCTGCGTGAATAACCAAATTAATCTCTTTTTCATACTCGCCAAACAAACCTCCCATTTCTTGTTCAGAACGAATATCTAAAGAGTAATGGAGGAAATCAGGAAACTCATCTTCTAATTGCATCCGGTTCCACTCTGTTGAGGCTTCGTCGCCAAAAAACTTCTTTCGCATATCATTATCAACACCGATAACACGCATGCCTTTATCAGAAAAAAAACGAACGGCTTCTGAACCAATCAAACCGGAAGAACCTGTAATGATTACTGTTTCCAATTTAACCTCTAATTAAGTCTCAATTCTTTTTTTAACAGAAGGATGAAGAACAATTCGCCTACCCATCCACTTTCTAAAAACTAGCCGAAATAATACTACAAAATAATTCGGCCCGGTGCTCATTAAATTAAAACTTGAAAAACCCATATCTACTGAACGGTTGATCCATGAAATAGGGACTTCCTTCACTTTAAAACCAAGCAAGATTGGTTGTAAACCAGTTTCAGCATTAGCAGCAAAATCATTGGATTCTAAAACTAAACACTTCAGCACCTCTTTTCGCATTAACTTAAGATTATTAGTGACATCTCGGAAATGCCGACCCAATAAAATGTTAGCTACAATATGAAATCCTCGGTTGGCCAGAATTTTAGTGAAAGCATAATTTAAAAGCACGCTTTCCCGGGAAAATCGGCTGCCTACCGCTACATCTGCGCCATTAGCAATAGCATCAAATAATTCAGTAAGCTCAGGAAGTAAGTGTTGAAAATCACAATCCATAGTGAGAACAAAATCCCCATTTGCCGCATCAAAGCCATCCCTCAAAGCACGACCAACTCCATTAGGCATATTCCGACGAATCAATTTAATCCGCGAATCTTCAAGCGCTAAACTCTCAGTTACTTTCGCTGTTCCATCTCGACTATTATCATCGACAATAATAATTTCTTTAATATAATCTCCGTAACAAGCTTGCAGGTTCTTAATTAATGGAAGAATATTTTGTTCTTCATTTCGGCTAGGAACCACCACTGACAGTCGACCCTTAAAACAATCATGCGCAGCCAGACTGGACATGGAGCGTTTCCAATTTTCTTCTGCTGGTTTTTGCGCCCAGATAAACAATGACCCTGCAAAGTTTCTCACATAAGGAAAATTTTCCAGAATCAAACTAAGATTTTGCATCGGCCAAAGTAGTATTTTCGGGAGCGGAGGAAATAAAAAATCATAAGGAAGGATTTTTATTTTAATATAACCTATCTCAGAAAGTAGGGATGACAAATCAAAGCGGTTAAAATGTTGATTTTTTTTAGCCCGTTTTAAAAAGAAAAATAGTTTCGAAAATAGTCTTTTGACCTTGTGATAAGGGTTCCATGGGTTTGGATCAAACAATAGAATTTGTCCCCCCGGTTTCAATAAACCCTTTAATTCAGAGAACAACATTCCAGCGTTTTCATCCGTCAATAATTGGTATCCAACAATAAAATCAAAACGGCGCTCACTGAGTTTTTCGGAAAAATTGTCTAAATGGATTCGTTCAATATTTTCAGGGAAAGAGTCATGCTGGTTTCCTTC
>CAZECX010000194.1:0-4281 GCA_964510965.1 uncultured Nitrospina sp.
CAGGTGATCGTCGGTCGAGAGTTTAAATTACCCCGTTAAACTCAAACAGCAATCCAAATCCCAAAGAATTCATATCTAAAATATAGGATATTTTTATGAAGATTATATTAATTCCAAGTAAATTTTTTAAACCAGGAAAATATTTATATTTCTCTTGAACCGGGGCGAATTGCAAACCAATCGATTTTGAACAATCCTGCACCACCCCAACCTGATAAATACTTCTTTTACATCCGAATTTTAATATTAGATTAATATTTCCTTTACGAGTTTATGAGCTAATAGTTTTGAACTAATAGATAAAAACTAAAAGGTGAGGCTATGAATGCATTAAAAAAAGAAAAGGATTATAACCCGCGGGTGCTAATAAAAACTATTAGAGATAGGAGTAATGATTTTGTTAAAAGAAATCAACAGCTGATGAGAAATAGAGAAATTGATGCTTTGGTGGAAATGTCTCGTCAAGTGATCATGGATAAATATATGGATTTGGAAAACTAATTTGAGGACTTACAATATGAATTACACAATTAAAAATGATATTTTGGTGATTAGTGAAAATAGTTTAGAGGCAATAAGCCTTAAAGCAGATTTAAAAAACTATATAAGTGGAAGCGTTGCTACCAGCGGTAAGAAGGCCCTAGAAATGTTAAAATATTACCAAGAGTTTTCAGATATTTTTATTCCCCTTGATTTAAAGGATATGGATTACTCTGATTTTATCAAATTCGCCAAACGCCTTTCTCCGTTTTCAAACTACATATTAATCTCACCTCCTGAATTACCAAATATGGATTGGTTGATATATGGTAAAGAAATTGATGGCTACATTCAAGAACCGCTGTCGATGCCAAAAATTTCTCGATACTTGAAAAACTTTAATAATAACCACAGTAAAAATATATGTGGAACCGATTTCTCTTCCAGACGGCCCAGCCCATATTTTTCGGGAACCGTATTTTCTAGGGCTTGAAAGGGGTTGTGTTCAATTAAAGCACTGAAATTTTAAGGTTTTTCTATAAAAATTACTTTATTTGGCAAATTGGCGAATATAAACAACCAATTGCCAAATCTGCTCATCTTCCAGCGAATCATAAGCCAGCATTTTTGTTCCCGGTGAACCATACTTTATGATTCCAAATAACTGACCATCAGGAATTGATTTCATAGTAATTCCACAAGAAAAATTTCGAGGGGGAAAATCCAAGCCTGCCCATTTGTCCCCTTGGCCATTTCCCTTCTCTCCATGGCAATCCTTGCAAGCCAAAGGGGCTTTATGATGATGATAAAGCACTTCACCAATTGCGATATTTTCTGGAGTAGATTCTAAAGGGTTATTCTTGTGGTAGATCATATGCGAAACCGAACGAGTATAGCGGTATTGCGGACAAGCACCTTCCGATTGCCCAAGGGAGGATGACAACCTGTTTTGGGGAGACAAGTTGTCACCTTCAATGTTGTTCTTGAAGGAAGAACTGCCTGAGGCAATCCCGAACAAAAATAATACAATTATTGAAACAAAAAGTTTATGAACTATTAAACCTGAAATAGTTCTAAATAATTTTATCATTTTCAAACTTTCCTAAAACCACCTTCCAAAAATTAAATTAGGGCTCCCATTTTTTAGTTGTTTTGGGAAGTTCTTACATAATGCTTCTTTAAAGCTTTTAGAAAAGGTTTGGTTCTTGTTTGACCAAAAATATCAAAATCATCTTTAAATATTTTTTGCGCGGCCTCAACATGCTTGATTGCATTTTCTCCGTCTCGGACTTTATCGTATGCCTTGCCTAGATTGAAATGCGTTTCGGGATTTTTGGGATTCAACTGTAATGAAGCGCTAAAGGCATGAATAGCTTTTTTTGGTTGATTTAACTCCAAATACAGATTGCCAAGATAAAACAGAGGAATCGGGTTTTTGGGATTATTTTTAACCATTTCAACATAACTTTCATGCTTTTCCTGAAGTCTTTTTAATTCTTGCTCCTTATACAATTTCTCATCAATAATATTATCTTCTATATAAAGCCCATAGGAGTCGTATCCTGTATTCTCCTGAGCCAGGACCGGAACGGGTTGCCAAAGGAAAGAAATTAATCCCAATACAATTATTTGAATCTTAAATCCATTTTTAGACATACTCCCTCCTTACAATCTTCTTCTGTTTTTAATAAGTGTAGGGCATTCAGGGATAAATTAAATCACTCTTTAGAGTGAATTTTTATTTTTGGATTTTAAATAACTGTTTAAATAATCGAACCCAGGCAGGAACAGTCGGTGAGGGATCATTCCATAGTAAGTTTTAGAAGTTCTTTACGCCCATTTATTTCCAATTTGTCATAAATATGCTTTAGATGGGTTTTAACCGTATTAATACTGATGAAAAGACTTATCCCAATCTCTTTGTCTGACAAACCATTCATCACTAGAGCGATAACTTCTTTTTCTTTTCTTGAAAGTGATTTTTCTTCAATTCTATCTAACAGGGTCCTGCTTATCTTCTCCGGCAAATTTCCCCGCTCTTTAAAGCAGTCGGAAACCCTTTGTAGCAACTCGTTTCGGTTGTAAGGTTTAAGAAAATAGTCAGAGGCGCCTAGGCGGATGGCTTCAATTGCGGAACTTCGGGTTCCATAGCCCGTTAGAAAAATAATTTTTGTATCAGGTTTTAAATCTTTAATCTCTTTAACGGTTTGAATTCCATTTAAACCTTCCATTACCAGGTCGGCAATCACCATGTCATGTTTTGTCTTGCGAAACTGGCTTATTCCATCTTCCCCGTTTTCAGCCGTTTCTACCTGATAGCCCTCGTCAGTCAGATCTTTGCCCAACGTATCGAGGATTGACAGTTCATCCTCAATGATTAATATCGATCGATTGCGCGTTTTCATGTTTTCCTTCTAGCGGAAGTATCATCGTAAAACAAGATCCTTCATTAATTACGCTCTCAGCAGTTATAGACCCTCCATGATTTTCCACAATGCCATAGCTGACCGATAACCCGAGCCCTATACCCTTGACTTTTGATTTAGTTGTAAAGAAGGGATCAAAAATTTTTTCTATATTATTTTTGGTAATTCCCTGACCGTAGTCTTTTATTTTAATTACTATTTTGGAATTCAACTTCTCTGTGGTAACACTAATTTTTCCGGAACCCTTGGCGTAAGATTCCTCAGCGTTTTGAATCAGGTTCAGTATCACTTGTTTGATCTGATCAGGAATGGCTTTTATCATTAGAGTTGGCTGACAATAGTTTTTTTCCAAATTTATATTTTTATCCTTTAAATTTTTATGCATTAGGATAATTATTTCATTTATGGTCTCATGGATGTTAAAAATTTCAAATTTGCCCGTAGAAGGGCGGTGAAAGTCATTAAGTTGGCTTATCAGCTTTGTGATTCGATTGCACTCGTTCACGGCAATATTAGCCGAATCCATAAATCCCTTCTCCATAGGAACTTTTTCAATTAGCCTTTCCAGGGCATTGCGAATTCCACAAATGGGATTATTAAATTCATGGGCAATCGAAGCGGCTAGCCTTCCTGTTGCAGATAGCTTTTCAGAGTGAATCAATTGCTGATGGGTCATTTCAAGTTTGCTTTCGGATTTTTTGTAAAGCAGACAAAGGATGGCTGTTACCCATATTGCAAACAGAGCCAAAAATCGATTAAAGATAACCTTCCATAGTTCCCCACCGGGAGGTGAAAAATAATACCCAAGAATAGTGAGAAGAGAGCCTGTAATAGCTGAAACTGCAATGAAGCGTTTTCGTTTTGACCATAAACCTAAAAGTACTAATGCGATATATGGCACTCCACCGGCAACTCCTAGAGGAATCATTAAATCGCCTGTAAATATTGCCCCGGCAATAGCTATACCCCCTAGAATTAAACCCTTTTCTTTGTTTGAAGGAGAATTAGCCATATAAATACGTTACCAATAATTTGGCATAATTCATAGAAGTTGAACCACCTATTTATTCGGAACTGTATGAAAATGAAAAAAAAGAATTAAAAAAAGTTCTGAGATATTGCGTGAAGGTATAGACTAAATTTAACTAAGAGGAATTAAAAACCTATTGAATGTTAATGGTCAAATGTCCGCTTTTGGCCCAGACTGTGTGAAAACGTGGATTGCAGATGTATTTTTAGAGACAAATTTCTCCTTGTTTTATAATTCCGGATTGAGATGTTTTAAGCTTATGGTATTTGTTGATATGGATAGTATTTTGTAAAAAAACATCTGTATTTCAGCTTTTATTTTAGAAAAATGAAGTCCTGTCAGGCC
>CAZECX010000195.1:0-4227 GCA_964510965.1 uncultured Nitrospina sp.
ATTACCCGTACCTTTAAATTCTTCGAAAATAACGTCATCCATGCGGCTTCCTGTGTCGACCAACGCAGTGGCTATGATGGTAAGACTTCCACCCTCCTCCAAGTTCCTGGCAGCACCAAAGAATCTCTTTGGACGTTGCAAAGCATTGGAGTCCACACCGCCTGATAATACTTTTCCGCTGGGCGGGACAATGGCGTTGTAAGCCCGGGCCAGACGGGTGATGCTGTCGAGCAAAATAACTACATCGCGCTTGTGTTCCACCAGCCTCTTGGCCTTTTCAATGACCATTTCTGCCACCTGTACATGTCGCTGAGCAGGTTCATCAAAAGTTGAACTGATGACTTCTCCGCGGACTGAGCGTTCCATATCCGTTACCTCTTCAGGTCTTTCGTCAATCAGAAGAACGATCAGAGCAATTTCCGGGAAATTGGTACTGATGCTATTTGCAACCGACTGCAACAACATGGTTTTTCCGGTTCGGGGCGGGGCCACAATCAGTCCACGTTGTCCCTTCCCAATGGGGGTCATCAAGTCCATGACGCGGGCGCTGTAATCTTTCCCGCCCGGGGTTTCCAAACGAATACGTTCCTCAGGGTAGAGAGGAGTTAAATTATCGAATAATATTTTATCCTTCGTCTTGTCCGGGTTCTCAAAGTTGATGGCCTCAACCTTTAACAAGGCAAAATAGCGCTCGCTGTCTTTAGGAGGTCGAATCTGACCGGAAATTGTATCGCCCGTGCGCATGTCGAATTTTCGAATCTGCGAGGGAGAAACATATATGTCATCCGGACCGGGGAGATAATTATAGGTCGGTGCCCTGAGGAAACCGAATCCGTCAGGAAGAATCTCCAATACACCTTGGCCAAACATCAAACCGTCTTTTTCAGTTTTGGCCTCCAATATTCTGAAAATCAGGTCCTGCTTTCTGAGACCACTATGGCCCTGAATTTTCAAATCTTTGGCAATATTAGTAAGCTCGGATATAGTTTTAGACTTTAGTTCTTCGATGTTCATTTGAGTCATGGTTTGTGGCTTCTTTTAGGTGAGAGTAGGACTGGCCTTGTTTCGTATATTGTCGCTAGATTCAGGTAGTGTAATTGATGGTTTATTAAATAATTAACGGCGAAAGCGCGGAAATAATAAGCTTATATGTGATTGGATTTAAAAGGGATTATGTCTGGGAGCTTTCGGAGCTTACTTACTCTAGCCAGTTATCCCCCATTTGTCAACCCCTTTCTCCGCGGCGAACCACAGCAGGTAAATGGTCGATTCCGGTAAAGCTAAAAAGCTTCGTTCAGCCTTTTAGCATAGTCCTTCAGGGTTATCCTTCTTTACCGGTTCCGACCTTCTGAGTCCAGCGTCACGCTGGAGGGTTGACTCCTTAAATTTTGGTAGGCAAAATAGCTTCCTGTTTTAGTTTTTCCCATCCTTTATTCCCTGAACCAGTAAGGAATGTTTCATGTCAAATACAAAAAGCAAAAGAGATGACACCCACCAATGCGAAAAATGCCTTCCAGCTTATTGCTGTAATTATTTCGCCTTTGGAATAGATGAGCCTGAAGATCGCCGTGATTATGAAAGCCTGCTATGGAAAATCGCCCACGAAAACACTTCGATTTATATTTATAGACAAGACTGGTTCATCATGATTCATAATCGATGCAATTTTTTAATGCCCGATAACAAATGCGCCATCTATGACCACCGGCCCTATATGTGCCGCGAGCACAGCACCGAGTCCTGCGAATACACGGGTGACGATTACGGTTTTACAGAACACTTCAAAAGCTATGATGATTTATTGATCTATATTAAGGAAAATACCAATTTCAGGTTCAAGCATGGACCAACAGGGGTGGGGCCGAACTGCCTTTAGCAGCCAGAGTTAAGGAAGCTATTATTTTTTATCTTCCTTTTTCTTGGCGGCGGGTTTTTTAGGCTCGGCTTTCTTTTTGGTATCTTTTTTAGTATCTTCTGTCTTCTCTTTTTTAGTTTCTTTTTTTACTGCCGCTTTTTTCTCTGTTGCCTTTGGTTTGGTTTCTTTTTTCGCTGCAGTTTTTTTAGGAGTCTCTTTTTTTGCCGCCTCTTTACTTTTTTGTGGCGCAGGTGCATCGCCTTCTCGGTCTACAAGTTCAATGAACGCCATCGGTGCATTGTCGCCTCGGCGAGGACCGATCTTAATGATTCGGGTATAACCGCCGGGTCGATTAGCATAACGTTCTGCCAGAGACCCAAAAACTTTTTGCACAGCTTCTTTTTGCGGTGCCAGTTTGAAAGCCTGTCGTCTCGCGTGAAGAGTCCCTTTCTTACCTAGAGTAATTGTTTTCTCCACTTTTCCACGCAGCTCTTTTGCTTTAGCCAGAGTAGTACTGATCCGTTCTCTTTGAATCAATGCTCCGACCAGATTGCGAAAAAGCGCTTTCCGGTGGGCGGACGTTCTTCCAAATTTTCTACCTGCTTTCAAATGCCGCATTGCTGGTTATGCTCCTTAAAAAATGCTTATTGTTCAGGCTGTTCCGTTTCAATTTCTTTTTTCTTCTGCGCCTGGCTGATTTGCTTTAAATCTTCTTCTTCTACTTTCATTCCCAGGTGCAGACCCATCTCTTCGAGAATTTCTTTAATTTCGTTGAGCGATTTTCTGCCAAAGTTTCTCGTTTTGAGCATTTCCCCATCTGTTTTCGTAACCAATTCTGCAATGGTCTGAATGTTAGCATTCTTCAAACAATTGTAGGAGCGAACAGAAAGCTCAAGCTCTTCTACGCATTTAGCCATATTGCCAAGCATCTTCTGCTTTTTCTCATCCACCTGAGGCATCACCGGTTCCGGTTCTTCATCAAAGTTGATGAAAATTTGCATATGGTCTTTAACAATTTTTGCTGCGTGGGCCACTGCATCTTCAGGTGTGATTCCTCCATTCGTCCACAATTCCATAACCAGAGAATCGTAGTCACTGGATTGCCCCACCCGGGTGTTTTCTACATGATAGGAAATCTTTTCAATGGGAGAAAAACTGGAATCAATCGGAATCATTTGAACAGATTCATTTTCGATTACATGTTTGTCAGCCGGCACATACCCACGGCCTTTTCTGACAATCATTTCCACCTCTACTTTTGCGCTTTGGTCAATGGTCAAGATTACGTGGTCCGGATTTAGAATTTCAACATCCGGATCGGCAACAATATCTTTTGCACAAACAGTTCCTGCTTCCGAAGCCTTAATATAAATACGCTTTGAATCGGCCTCACCGGTCAATCTCAAGTTTAGCTGTTTGATATTGAGAATGATCTCTGTAACATCTTCAACCACACCGGGGATGGAGGAGAACTCATGGAAAATTCCCTCAAACTTTACCGCAACAGCTGCAGCCCCTTCTATTGAAGACAACAGCATTCTACGTAAAGAGTTTCCGATGGTGACACCAAATCCGCGTTCAAATGGACCCGCACTTAGCTTGCCATAATATTCGGACCTGTTTTTCTTATCAAATTCTAATCGCTTTGGTTTAACGATTCCCTGGGCTGTGAACATGTAGCCTCCGACCCCAAAATTTCGGGTCTCATCAATTGTTAATTATTTAGTGAATTACTTTTTATCTTGAATAGAGTTCAACGATCAATTGTTCTTCAATCGGCAACTTAACATCATCTCTTGTGGGCATACCTTGAACAATCCCCTGCTTGCTATCCGCGTCAAACGAGAGCCACTCCGGCAGGGTTTTTTCTTTAATATTTACTATAGCTTCATTAACAGGCTTCTTTTTACTTTTGTTCGGATTGGGTGTAATGATATCTCCCTGCTTAAGAATATAAGAAGGGACATCCATTTTTTTTCCATTGACCGTGAAATGTTTATGCCTCACCAATTGGCGAGCCGCATTTCTAGAGGGTGCAAGCCCCATTCGATAAATCACATTATCAAACCTCAGCTCCAGGTTTTGCAGGAGGTTTTCGCCGGTCACACCTTTTTTCTTATCTGCAGCAAAAAAGTAGTTTCGAAATGGTTTTTCCAAAACACCATAAATTCGTTTTACTTTTTGCTTTTCACGAAGCTGAACCCCATATTCCGAGAATTTGGTGCGCCCCTGCCCATGCTGTCCGGGAGGGTAGGCTCTTTTTTCAATAGCACATTTTGCCGTCTCGCAACGGGAACCTTTTAGATACAGTTTTATTCCTTCTCGCCGACACAGTCGACAAACAGAACCTCGATACCTAGCCAAATTCAGCT
>CAZECX010000196.1:0-4206 GCA_964510965.1 uncultured Nitrospina sp.
ATTTTTTACAGCATTTAGTTTGAGCTTCACCCCAAAATTTCTTATTTGGGATTGCGGTTCAATAAAAGTCCGGCCGACATAATGATTGCGGATCAATCCCATTTCAAAGGGGATGTCGCTTTCTTCTGCAAACCCCATTGCCGAGACCACCCCTGAATCAGGTACGGGAACAATCAGGTCCACATCTGCCGGGCTTTCCTGTGCCATGGCTCGCCCCATTTCTTTTCGTGCTGTGTAAACATGTTCGCCGAATAGGTAACTGTCAGGACGCGCAAAATAAATATGTTCAAAAACACAGTGTTTCGTTTCTACTTTTTTAAAGGGGAAAAAGGATTGCAGACCATTTTCATTAATGAGGATCAATTCGCCCGGTTCCACTTCGCGGATGAATTCGGCTTCAATGAGGTCCATCACACAGGTTTCTGAGGCAACGATATAGGCTCCATCAAGTTTCCCCAGGCAAAGGGGCCTGAATCCGTGTGGATCACGCGCAGCCAGCAATTCATTTTCTGTCATCAACACTAAAGAGTAGGCACCACTTACCTGGCGTAATGCTTCCGCGGCTCGATCTACAAAACTTTCACTTTTTGCTTGTGCCATCAAGTGGACAATGACTTCGCTATCGTTGGTGGATTGAAAGATAGCTCCCTTATTACCCAATTCTTTTCGAATAGCTTCGGCGTTGACCAAATTTCCATTGTGTGCAAGCGCCAGGGAACCTGCCGCATAATTGATCATGCAGGGTTGTGCGTTTACCAGTTCGCTCTTTCCCGCTGTCGAATAGCGATTATGGCCTATGGCAAGCGGACCGGGAAGTTTAAGCAGTCGTCCAGGATCGAATATGTCAGCCACCAAACCCATTCCTAACTCCAGGTGCATTTTTGAATGGGTGCTGGCAACAATTCCGGCACTTTCCTGACCACGGTGCTGCAGTGCATAAAGTCCGAGATACACCAGGTTAGCTGCTTCCGGGTGACCGTAAACTCCGACTACTCCACACTCCTCATGTAGTTTGTCCAGCATAGCGTCCTAAAGAAGTTTTCCAGATTTCTTTGATAGATTCAATTTCCTGCTTAATATATTCTTTACCATTGATGTTGACAGTGAAATACGCTCCTCCTGTTTTTCCGATCAATGAAAAATCTACGGGATAGGATAAAGCCAAGTCTTCAATTTGATCCACTAATTCTTCCGGAAAAGAGATAACGATTCGTGATTGAGATTCGCCAAATAAAAGTGCGTCCCCTCGAAGAGTTGATTCCAGTTCGAGGGTTGCTCCTAAAGCTTCTTCCGGAGCGGAAAAACAGGATTCTGCGACAGCGATAGCCAATCCTCCTTCAGAGCAATCGTGCGCCGAATGAATGAGTCCTTTTTGTATCAGTTCCAGGCAAAACTCTTGCACATGTTTTTCGTGTTTTCGGTCTAGAACAGGTGGCGTACCTTCGGTTTTATCGAACAGCACCTTCAAGTATTCGCTGCCACCCAACTCTTCCATGGTGAAGCCAATGAGTCCAATGCAATGTCCAGGTTTTTTAAAACCCTGTGTCATTATTTTTGTCTGATCTTCAATCAGACCCACCACCGCCACGGTGGGAGTAGGAAAAATCGCCTCGCCTTTAGTTTCATTATAAAGGCTGACGTTTCCACTGACTACTGGAATATCAAAATAAAGACAGGCATCACCCATTCCCTGGACTGCCTGTTCAAATTGCCACATGATTTCTGGTTTTTCGGGATTTCCAAAATTAAGACAATTGGTCAAACCAATGGGAGTCGCTCCAGAACATACCACGTTGCGGCAACTCTCAGCCACAGCGATGGCTGCGCCCTCATAGGGGTCGAGGTAACAGAATCTACTATTACAATCAACGGATAGTGCCACCGCCTTTTTAGTATCCTTGATGCGTATAACCGCTGCATCGGAACCGGGCAAAACCAACGTGTTGAGACGCACCATGTGATCATATTGTTCATATACCCATTCCTTACTCGCAATATTTGGGCAGGCCAGTAGTTTTTTTAAAGCTTTGTCGCCCCGGGCCGGTTCCGGCAGTTCCGTCAAATTTAAATGTGCAACCTCGTCGAGATATTCGGGGCGTTGTGTTTCCCGTTTCAGGTCTAAAGCACCATCCACCACTGGAAAGGTGGGAAGGTTGACCACTTCTTTTCCTTCAAACTGGATTCGGACACCAGGCTCATCAATAACTTCTCCAATAACTGCAGCATCGAGACCCCATTTTTCGAGGATGGCAACAGCTTCTTCTTCATGACCCGGCTCTATTACAAACAGCATTCTTTCCTGTGATTCGGAGAGCAGGATCTCGTAAGGCGTCATCCCTTCTTCCCTCAAAGGGACTTTTGACAAGTCCATTCTCACTCCTGCTTGTGAGCGGTGGGCCATTTCAAATGATGAGGACGTTAGCCCGGCGGCTCCCATATCCTGGACACCCACTACCCAATCGAATTCCATTATTTCAAGACAAGCTTCGATTAATAACTTTTCAGTGAAGGGGTCGCCTACTTGAACCGTGGGTCTTTTATCTTCTGTGGATTCGTCAAACTCGGATGAAGCAAGCAGGCTGGCACCATGAATTCCATCGCGGCCGGTTTTAGATCCCACATATAATATGAGATTGCCAACCCCTCCGGCTTTCGCCAGAAAAATACCGTCTGATTTTGCCAACCCTAAACAAAAAGCATTGACCAGAATGTTGCCGTTGTAACAGGAATCAAAATAAACTTCCCCACCTACCGTGGGAACACCGGTGCAGTTGCCATAACTGGAAATTCCATCGACGACTCCGTTTAGCAAAAAACGTGTGCGTGGATCCTCCAGTTCGCCAAACCGTAACGAATCCATCAAGGCAATAGGTCGTGCACCCATGGTGAAAACGTCACGCATGATTCCGCCAACTCCTGTTGCGGCACCTTGATGAGGTTCGATGAAGGACGGGTGGTTATGGCTTTCAATCTTAAATACCACGGCAAACCCATCACCGATATCGATGACTCCCGCATTTTCGCCCGGACCTTGCAACACGTTTGGACCTTCGGTTGGTAATTTTTTTAAGAAGGGTCGCGAACTTTTGTAGCTACAATGCTCACTCCACATCACAGAGAAAATACCCAACTCGGTAAAGTTGGGCGGGCGTTCAAGCAAATCCAGAATCCGTCGATATTCTTCACCCGTTAACCCGTGGTCTTTAACAAGTTGTGTTGTAATTTCAGGTTCGTTTTGCATTTTTATGTTCAGCTGCGCGATATAAGAGATTGAAAAATGCTTTGTCCGTCTGTATTGGGCCACAATGGGTCGGCGCATCGTTCTGGATGCGGCATCATTCCCATCACATTTTTTTGCTCATTGCAGAGCCCGGCAACAGAACCGACAGAACCATTGGGATTGCTCGTTTCAGTGATATCGCCTTTTGCGTCACAATATCGAAAAAGAATTTGTCCTTTTTCTTCCATGTCGCTTAAAGAATGCGGATCAATATAATAGCTGCCTTGATGATGCGCGATGGGGATTTCCAGTACCGATTTATCATTGCATTCCTGGGTGAATGCGGTGCCTGTGGTTTCCACACGTATGAATACATTTTTACAGATAAATTTTCGCGTGTGGTTCTGCATCAGAGCGCCGGGCAGCAGGCCAGACTCGACAAGAATTTGGAATCCATTGCAAATTCCAAGAACCTTTCCGCCATTTTTGGCAAAAGGGATGATGGAGTTCATAATTGGGGAAAACCGGGAAATGGCCCCTGCACGAAGATAATCTCCATAGGAGAATCCCCCGGGCAGTATCACAAAATCAAAGGAGTTCAGGTCGACATCGTCCTTATGCCACAACCAGTGAGTTTCCTGATTCAGGATATTTTTAAGGATGTGGTAGCAATCGTGATCGCAATTTGATCCAGGAAAAACAACTATGCCACACTTCATGTTTGACCGATTCGATTAGTGGGTTTTATTCAGTGGAGACCAGTTTAAAACGGAAGGATTCAATAACCGTATTTGCAAGAAGCCGTTCACACATTTCCCGCACTCGAATTTCGGCTTCTTCTTCAGAGGCAGAATCGAGTTTCACTTCCAGATATTTCCCAATGTGCACATCAAGTACTTCGTCATAACCCAGATCGTTCAACGCATGGTGGACGGTTTTTCCCTGTGGATCGAGTACCCCTTCCTTGAATGTTACATGTATTTGGG
>CAZECX010000197.1:0-4188 GCA_964510965.1 uncultured Nitrospina sp.
CGCCTTTTCTTTTGCGAACTTTCCCTTCCTCTTTCATTCGCTCATAATATTTTGCTTCTTTACATTTTCTGCTACAGTATTTTTGTGTAGTTTCGGCATAGGGACTCGGAGAATAATCTTCTCCACAATTTTCGCAAACTTTCATTTCCAACCCTTGCCCATATAGAAACACAGGCAAAGGCCAGAAACACCGCTGGCTATACCGAAAACGTATAGACCAACGGCTGACAAAAACAAATCCTGACTAAAAAGGAATATCATCTTTAATTGCTTCTTCTGTTGCAGGTGGTGGACTTACCACATTAACAGGTTTGGGGGTTGTGCTATTCTGATACGCAAAGTATTCTTTTACTTTGTTTGAATCTTTATAGCCGTTAGTCCCTTTTTCTGTATACAATTTAGCCTTTACAGCTTTGTTCAGAAATTGAGAAGTATCCTGAATATTCAATGGTAATTCTAGACCGATAGCTTCTGCTAGTTCAGTTATTTTAGCCCTACCCCCTTTTTGTGTGGTTGCGGTAGAATGCTTAATCATATGGTATTCCCAGACCAACCGATTATGTCCAAACCCATCTGGTGATTCCAGAACAACCAGTTTCAGTTTAAGCTGCTCTCCGAGTCCAGAATTAGTTGGGACTATATCAGCTTCATCAATTGATAGTAGATAATCTCCATCTGGCAAAGGTTTAAAATCACTATCAACTGATTCCGCTTTGTCGGCTACACTAAAGTCGTATATGTTTTCCATCTTCTTTTTCCTGTTTCTTTGTTACTTCTTTGGCGTTTTCGCCCTTATCTGCACGAGACATTTCTATTGCAGACATTAACGCACTCCATGAAAGATCAATCTTGTCTGGAAGTGCAACTCTTGTTTTGCTCTCATAACTAGGATCATTCCCAATATTGAGCAAACGTCTACCTGTAGTAGTAGGTTTGAATTTTGTTCCACCAAACCCTTGGCTCTCCTGTTTCATTGTGAAGGTTTCTATGTTACAATAGGCCAAAATATCAAGCCACTCTCGAAAATATCGTCTAATATTTTTTTCTAGGGATACGTCCCAGCGATCATAAGAATCTAAATTTGGATCACTTATAGTTTGGATTTTGGCATGAGAGATAATTAAGATATGGAATCCCAAATCCCTTATCATATCCAGCGAATTAAAAAGTTTTACAAATCGTGCCATTGACATTTGATGACCAACTCCAAACGCTAATGCTTTATCATTGATCGACCCTGATTTGACTCCTCTCTCTTCACAGATTTCTGCATGAACCTGCTTTTCAACCCAATCGATTGAGTCAATCGCAATGGTATCCTGCTTTATATCCTTGTGATGTTTGTGGACATATCTTAAAAAATCAAAGATGTCTTCTGTATTCTTACCTACTAAATCAACTGACTCACAGTCAATTTCTTTAAGCCCACCTTCAACATCACCAATTAGGGCATTTTCAGCAAACTTGGATTTGCCTGAACCACCCTGCCCATACACACCAACTTTTTGGGGGGATTTCTTTTTCCCTTTATGTATTTTTATTTCCATTTTTCTCCTATAAGATTTTTAAAGTGCGAAAAGTTGATTTACTAAGGTACTTTTCATTATGCCAAATTTCAGGCATATCTTGTCTCAATGCCTTCTGATCCAGCCTCGTTGATGACCCATTTTTCCATTGAGCAATTATGTCCCTAGAATTAGGATTAAGAACGTAAGTTGCATCTTGAATAATATTCTGCATATTTGCTTGATTATCAGCCTTACGAATCTTCAAAAGTTTTTCTTCTTCTTCAATCTTTTTTGCTTCTGCAACTAAATCGATAAACAATTGAGTTGCTTCTATACTTTTCTCTTCCGGGTCTGCACTTGGGAAAATATATAGTGCTTCGTCTGGGGTAAGAGCTGGTGGAGATAATTTAGGAAGCAGGTATTTATTATAAAAATCTTTTAGTTTTCTTACTTGTTTTTCAATTGCATCTTCGTCACGCTCAATCTTAAATACCCTGAAATCATTGCCTCCAATCAAAACTGTTAACCACCAATAATCCCAGCCAGTGATATAAAGATAGTGATTAATCTGGCATCTATACTGTATTGGTATTCTAGGATTAGGAGTTAAAGATTCGCTATATTCTTTCTTCTTAAACTCTGATGCAGTCTTAATTTCCAAACCTACATTCTGGCCTTGTATCTTTGCATCAATATGTCCTTGTGCTATATCCCAATCCTTAGAAATATAGGTCTTATTAATGAATCTAATCTTTAGATTCATTTCTTTAGCAAACCGCTTCCCTATCATTTCTTCAGCCCAAGTACCAGCCTGAACGAATCTATTTTTTTTTAAATCTGGTTGAGGAGTCTTCCCCCAAAATAGATCACAGGCTTCATTTGGAGTTTGGAAACTATTCAGCCCCAAAAACGCTGAAGCATTAGCTCCAGTTATTTTACCTAGTCTTACTGCTGGGTCTTGTTCAGGCTTCATATTTTGTCCTCCAGAACCAATGGAAAAATGCTTTTCGTGCTTTCTTGTTTCGGGTTTCTTTTGAATTGATGATAGCCTTCATCAATTTGTAATTTTTTAGCTCTTCCTTATCAATAAAATTTATTACTTGTCCCATATTTTCTCCTTTTAAATGTGAACGGACAGCCTTACACGCTCTGATTCAGCGATACTATATTTCCTGACCAAAAACCTCCTCCTCTCCCTGCCTCTGGCTGTCCGAAATAGAGCAACTTCCATGTCGCTCATAAACTGTTATCCTTTAGTGGCCTTTTAAATTTACATTTTTTTTTCTTTGCTGCTGCTTTTCTAATCGCCTGTGCCTTTTTACCTTCCGCTACTCTTTTTCTACTTGCCTTTGCGTAGGCATGGTGCTGGTCTTTAGTTAGCTTATGATTCCCTTGTACAAGCATATCTATGTACTCATCCACCATATTCTTCCCACCATTTAGGATTCCGTTTTCTCCAGAGATATTGAAAATACTTTTGCTTTTTTGTTAAACATTTTTTTGAACAATATCTTGTTCTATTTATTGCGATTTTTTTTCCGCAAAAACAACTCTTAGATTTAACCTTGGTATCAATCATTTGTTCTCCAGAATAATAAAACCTGTTTCAGCCCAGAATTTCTTTGCTTCGATGTGCCATACTTTAGAATCTTCAGGAAGTAGTGAGTCTTGGATTCCCTTAACAACATTGTCAGTATCAGGGCGAGATTTTTTGGGTTTTCCAAGCATAAGTGCCTGTTTCTTTTTGCTCCAAGATTGAGGCATTGGAAAATGGAATTCCATATAAATAGCTTCACCTAATACAAAGTCGGCTGCTAGACAGGCTTGGCGCAGTTCATCTGAGTATCGTCTGTACTTAATGACTACAGGTCTTTTTTTCCAGCGATCTGCTCTATTTTGTCTGGGGCATGAAACTGGTGTTATATCAATCCTCATTTGATAACTCTGAAATTTCATCCAATAATTCTAATTCATAACCAAACCCAAACATAGTTTCGACAGACCAGCCGGATAAATTTGGTGCATTTACTGCGGGAGTTCTACCATTTAACTGATCTGGTTGCCTATCTATTTTTCCACCCTTCTTTAAAAATTCTTTTATTTCTTCTTGATATTTGGAATTAACAGTTCCTAACGATTCATTACTTTTATGACTTATATATTGTTTTGATTTTTTAACCCAAAACCTATGCTCTCCGATTGGTTTCTCTTTCTTTGGAGCTAACCGCCTAATTTCTTTACTTAGTTCATTCCGGCATCTGGCACTACAAAATCTATGTGTGTCTACTTTTGGCTGAAACATTTTATTACAAAATTTACATTTACGATTAGGTAATTTGGGATGTAGTCTTTCCCATTTAAGACGAAATTTGTTTTTGGCAAAATGTTTTGAACAACTTTCTCCACAAAATCTTTTTTTTTTAGCTACATTTAATTCTTTAGCACAGACAACACATTTTCTCATCTATGCCTTTTCGGAACATAACTTTGTGCATCTTCTGTTATCCTTTTAGCTTGAGCTTTTTTTTTCCTAAAAATTTCAGCTTTTTTCAGCTCTGGTCTAAGGTCTTCTCTCAAGAGACGTATCTGTATAGCGAGATTATTGATAGCTTCAATTACCTCTTCCTCCATATTCATGCTGCATACTCAGCTTCAAATAGTTCCTTCGTCAGTTCTTCAT
>CAZECX010000198.1:0-4173 GCA_964510965.1 uncultured Nitrospina sp.
CAGGTTTTAAGGGGAGTTCCACATCCAATACCTTTGCCAATTCTGCCGACCAACTGCCAGATGCAAGCACAAATTGATCCCCCTCCACTTCTCCGGTATCAGTAACAGCTGCAGAAATAGTAGAACCTTTCCGAACAAATCCAGACACGTTCGCCTCTAAAATACTGACCCCAAGTTTTCTGGAAGCCACCATCAACGAATCATGCAATTGCCGGTTGTTCACCTGCCCTTCCCCGACCCACATGACCTCTCCACAGGCTTTAGATAAATAAGGAGCTTTGTCCCGTATTTTATTCTCATCCCATATTTCATGCGGAATCGATTCCGCTTTAAAAAATTCTTTACGTTCTTCCCAGGTATCTGGGAAAGAAGAGGAGGGCATCAATGATCCTGCTTGCGAAAAGTAGACAGGAACCTGGCTGACCGAAGTCAGCTTTTCAAGGAATCCAGAAAACTTATCCAATGATTCGCGGCAAAACTCGAAAAAGGGATCCGCTACCTTGCATTCGCAAAAAGGGGCCAGCATACCTGCCGCAGCTCTGGAAGCCTGAAGAGAGTTGACGGGATCTCCAAGAATCGCTATCTGAAGTTGTGGGTCTTCCTGCTTCAAGCGATAGGCAATGCTATGCCCAATCACCCCAGAACCTATCACTACGATGTCGAAACCTTTATTATTCATATCTATTACATATATAAATCATGGCTCTTGCTACCTTAAACCGGATTATGATATTTTAGAAGCCAACAATTACAAAGCTAAATCCTTTAATTAGAAAGATGGGCATTTTGCCCTAAAAATAACTTTATGAGTGAAGAAAACGATCAAGACACAGCCCTAACAGAAACCCGAGAAAACGCAGGAAAAAAAGTGGACCCCATCCTTGAGTTTCTGGATGTTGAAAATACTGAGGTTGACAAAAATGTCATCAGAAAAAGATTCATCGATATTTGGGAATATGAAAACGGGGACAGCCTTTCCGAAGAAGAACAATATATGACTCTAGTAGCAACCTTTATATACAATGCCCACAATGTGATGGATGAGGCCAATATCAGGATTGATAGAGCAAGAGACGCTATTATCTCTGCCTTGAGCAAATGGACGCTACCCAATAGAGACAAATTGATCGAAAAAGAAAAAGCATCTGAAAACCCCTTTAAAACTTTCGTAGAAAACCATCAACCTCAGGTTGACGACACCCATACCTGGAGGCACTTTCTCCTTGAGCACAAAAAAGCCGACGAAAAGCAATGGGTCTATAAAATGAAAAAATGCTGGTTTGCCGAGTTTTTCATTCGCTTTGGACGTGTTGACTACATCCAAACCGCTTGCGAGTTCGATAAAATCCCTTGGGAAGATAGAAAAGAATATGTCGATTTAAAATTGAGCAACCTTTTTGCCAATCTGGGAACCCTTTGCCAGTTCGACTACAAACCTAAAAAAGAATAGCCCTCCTGAACAGAATCAAACGCATCGCATATTACATCAGCGCCCATGGCTATGGACATGCCTCCCGGTCGATTCCTGTTTTAAAAAACCTTACCGCTTCACACAGTCTCTACATAAAGACACTAATTGCCCACGATTTTTTCAAGCACAACCTCGAACCAGGTTTTGAATACATTTCGAAAAATGTAGATGCGGGTTGTCAGCATTCCAACTCATTACAAATTGACAGTGAAAGCTCATTTCGGAATCTGCGTTCTTTTTTTGCAAATACTAATTTAAAGGAAGATGAGAAATGGCTGAAAGATAACAAGATAGACCTTGTCATTTCCGATGTTGCAAGTATGCCTCTTAAAGCTGCCAGCCAGTTAAAGTTGCCCGCAATCCTTATCGGAAATTTCACATGGTATGATATTTACTCGCACCTTCCGGAAGCAAAAATTAATTCAGAGCTGATACAATCTTTGGCCGAGGAATATTCACAAGCCACTTTGCAAATTCTGCCGCAATGTCACTTGAACAACGAGATCATCAAAAATAAAAAAGAAGTCGGCTTCATCGCTAATAAGGGGAGAAACATCAGAAACGATTTACAACAGCACCTTGGGAAAGGTGCAGAAAATAAAACCCTGGTTTTTATTTACCTGGGAGAACACGGAACATCCTCTGTAGCTTGGGAAAATCTGGAAGAAAATAGAGACTGCCTTTTTCTAACCCGAGATCCTATAAATTCTTCATCGGGTCCATTGCATATTCTAGGCGAAAACTTCTCATACCATGACTTAATGGCCAGTTCGGATATAATACTTACTAAAGGAGGTTACTCCACCCTCGCCACAGCCTTTGCCAACAATAAACCCGTGGTCACTTGTGAAAGAAACGATTTCTATGAATTTGAAGCGATTCGGGAATATCTGCAAAACCGAGAGATAGGTATAATTCTAAATGATAAACAATTTTATCAAGGGGACTGGCAGGAACCCATCAAGGATGCCCTAAATTTAGCCGTTAAGAATAAAGCCCCATTAAACGGGGAAATAGAAGTTATTGAAATAGTCCACCAGATGCTTTCATGATAAATCCGGATATCACTTTAATCATCACTAACTGGAATGGCAAAGACCTGCTTCGAGAATGCTTGCCAAGCATTCTGAAAGCCGTTGCTTTCGACTCTAAGCGTTCCTATGAAATCATGGTTGTAGATGATTGCAGCACCGATGACAGCCTGAATATTCTAAAAAAAGAATTCCCTGAAGTAAGAACAGTAAAGACCCCCGTTAACATGGGGTTTCAGAGAGCAAACAATTACGGCATAGAGAAAGCACAAACAAAGTTGGTCATGCCCATGAATAATGACATCAAACTGGATGAAGACGCCTTCTTCTTTTTAGCAGAACATTTTGAAAAAGGAGATGTATTCTCTGTGAGCGGAAAGTTTTTCGGGTTTGATGGTAAAACCTTTCTCTATGGAAACCGTGGCGGTTACTTCAGAAACGGTCATTTTTATCTCTATGAAAAAACACCTGATGACAATAGCCAAACCCTGTTCGCTTGCGGAGGAGCATTTATGGTCGACCGAAAACGTTATCTGGAGTTGGGTGGGTTCGACAACCTCTATCACCCCTTATACTATGAAGAGATCGACCTCTCATACCGTGCCCTTAAAAGAGGATGGGAAGTTCGCTACGAACCCAAATCCATTGCTTACCACAAAGTACAATCCACCATCACCAAACAAGAGAAAAGAAGGAGCATCGAATTAATTTCTGCACGTAATAATTATCTTTTCGTTTGGAAAAATATTTTGGACCCCTCTCTTACCCTGCAATTTATTTTTTTCATTCCTCTTTTTCTTATCCGCGATCTTTTCAAATTGAAGAGCCGCTTTTGGATCGCTTTTTTTATGGCACTGAAAAGAATGCCTGCCGCTCTCAAATCCAGAAAAGAGGAAAAATCAAACACCTTGATTTCAGACCATGAAATTCTCAGAAAAATAAATATAAACTCAGAACATCAGGTCTAAACGAGATGCAAAAAATTACTATATTTTGCAAAGCCTCATTCACTCAAGGCCTGGGGCATTTGATCCGGCAAGTCCACATTGCCAAAGAACTTCGAACCCATAAAGCAGATATCTCTTTTTATATTCCCAAATTTCCAGCTGCCATGGAAATTCTAAAGCAAAACAACTTTTCTTATTCAACAGTTGAAGGCTTCGATACCGCTTCTCTTAAAGGAATAAATGCTGCGGATGTGACAATCCTCGACATTCAAGATACAACTCTTCCCTTTATCCAAAAATTAAAAGAACAATCACCAACAATAATTAGCTTCGAAGATCAAGGGGAAGGCAGGAACCAGGTCGACCTTTTGATAGACTGCAATTTGAATTCTGAAAATGCTAAAAATGTTTCACCGGAAGTAAAAACCTTTTTCGGTCTGCCCTTTTCGGTTTTAGCTCCCGAGTTTGAAAATCACCATTCAAAAAAAAGAGATTTTCCCAATCAAACCCAGTCCCTACTAATTACATTTGGGGGAACCGATCCACACAACATCACTCTCGATCTGGTTAAACATATTCCCAACCATTTCAAAACAACAATCATTGTGGGACCGGGATTCCAAAATCGGGATGCACTGCAAAAACTTGGTAATATCCGCATTATGCAAAATGTTCAAGATATGGCAAGCATGCTTGCCGGATATGATGTTGTTTTTTGTTCAGG
>CAZECX010000199.1:0-4048 GCA_964510965.1 uncultured Nitrospina sp.
TTTCCAAATTCTTCGCCCAGGCCCTTCACGGAAGGGTTCTGCACTTGACCTTGCTACCCCGCGCTCGCCGCTGAGGCAGAAGTGCACGCGCGTGCACTTCGTTTTTAAAGAAAGAAGAAAGGAAAACATCATGTCGAAAACGGAATTTATTAATCTTTTACGCTCTTTTGAACCCTCTCGTGATGAATACACAAAGTTCCAGGACTTTTTAACACTCTCCTATTGTGCTTTCGCAAAACCTCAGGCTCCGGAAGAACAGGCAGAGGCTTTGGAAACGCAGTACATGAATATCGTAAAACAATACAGCAATAAAGACGATATCCGGCAAATGCCTAAATTGCTTGCTTATGTATTTGAAGCAGTTCATCAGGAACAAGATTTCCTAGGTGAAATTGCTTCCGAACAAGGTTTTCTTTCAGATGATAAAGGCCAGTTTTTTACCCCGTACCATATTTCAAAACTTATGGCAGAAATATCCATTGGTAACGCTGCTATTTCTATCGAAGAAAAAGGCTATATCACAATCTCTGATCCTTGCGTCGGGGCGGGATGTATGATTCTGGCCGCAGCCGATATCCTGACAGAGCAAAATATAGACATCTCTTCTTCCATGTGGGTTGATGCAACAGACATTTCCCCGCTCGCACATAAAATGTGCTTCATTCAACTCTGCGCACGGGGTGTTCCCGCCATTGTCCGCTATGCGGATACTCTTCGCATGGAAGAATTTGGATACGCTCTTACGCCCATCGTTCCACATTTCTTCGCCAAACATGGGGACCCGCACAAACGGCAAACAACCGATCCGGATAATTCACCGGATATAACGCTATCCCCTTCCTATCAACCCAGTCTTTTTGACTGACGCTGTTAAACCTCTTTCCATTTTCAATTAAAGGAGAAATCACATGAACGATAAACAAATCAACTGTTTTTTTACACTGGGCCAATTTAACGAACTCCATAAGGCAATTGACAAGGCCAGAAGCAACACACAAACCATCAAAGTCCCCAAACAGGCCCTACTCAATATTCTGATGGATCATTCCACTTTTTACGATGTGTTGTCCAAGGATGGCTACATCTTTAATGAGCCATCCCAAAATTAGACCCTCTCACAACCAAGGAAGGAAATACCAATGTACTGGATTGTTTATAAATGCCCGAACCCCGATTGTAGTCATGGTTGGCGGGAACAATATGATTGTCCATGCGATAGTGAATGTCCCAACTGCGAAACCAAAAATATCGAAGCGTTTGCATACCAAAAAATCATTTATGTCCATGTGTTACGGATTTCTCACAGATACGGAGACAATATAGAAGCTCATGCTAACGAAGAGTCTGCACTTGCCTCTTTGTATGAATACGTCTCACAAGAATGGAATGAGGCCATCACAGAGCAATATGGTTCTCTTGCCAACCTCACCCGAGAAAAAGCGATTGACGCTTATTTTGATTGTCATGATTTTGCTGTCGATCCTGAATTTTATGAAATCAAGGTATTGGAGGTTTTAGCATGAGCACAATCCGGATGAACCGTCTCCCCCTTCGGGGAGTCGGTTTTTTCTTGCAATGATTACCGTGCTTCCTACAGAACCAACCTTGTGCTCTGCGATATCGTTTTAATGTATTATTCGCTTTGCCTCTTCAACCATATACATTGCTTTGCAATTCGGTCAATACAGATACCACTCATAATAATATGTTTGTTTTTGCTTTAGTTTTTTTCTTTTCGGGTTCCGCCTGATAATAGCAGTACCGCATTTTCGGCAGGCTTCACCTACCTGCGTATGTGTGATCTTTGACTTTGTGCCCAAACTTTGGATATTCGCAAGTTGTGTAATTTGGTCATCACCATTCGGTAAATAACCAACGTCACAAAATTTGTCAGCCGATTCAATTGCTTCAATAGCCAATTCATCACACCTTTCGTAATCAGGAACAGAACTGCCTTTCTTTATCCGTATAAGCTCAATATCATGTTTCTCAAACGCTGTTGCGAACCGTTCCCACAAATCAGAATTCTTTGTTTTTTCTCCCATTAGCGTTTTCCATTCATTATTACGTAAACGAAATACGGAACCGTTCTCAACAGCGTCTATCACATATTGGGACGTGTTATAGAGGAATACTTGACAAGGTTTGCTAAGAGCCTCTAGTCCAGCAATTACAGCAAACAAATGTGCTCGGTTGATGGTTGTTAACTCAAAGCTGCGAGATAACTCTTTTCTGTTCTGTCCGTATAACAGGACTACACCATAACCGCCTGGACCCGGATTAAGTCTTGCCCTCCCGGTGGCATAAATGGTGACGTGCGGTCTTATCCTATTTTTGCCCATGCCGCCACGCGGATTCCTTTTTCCCACGTTCCTTCTTCCTTTATTTTTGTATATATTTCAATAGCTACCCTTAGCACAGCCATGGCCCTTAAACAACGCCGTGCTTCCTACAGAACCAATAAACAACGGCAATGTCACGTCAACGCCCTTCCGGTTTCGTTAATATATAATTCTTCTTGCAAAAAAACATTGCAACAGGCGTTGCATATTCTTACCGTTCCCGGTTCCGAATTCTGCCAACCGTGCCGCCGCCAAAGAAAAGCGGCACCACATACCCCTTTGATCGTTGCGATCAAAAACCGCCTGCGGCAAATTGAACGAGCAGAAGTTCTTGACTCGATCCCCGACGGGCATAACAGCTCAATGAAGCCTATAAATCCGTTTATAGCCAAAGATTTAGTTTTTTCTTGCCGATGATACCAGTATATCGTATATACTGGTACTAAGAGAGAGGAGAATTACCCATGGGAAAAAATACAAGCATCATACTCGGAAATCATTTTGACCAATTTATCAGCACGCAGATTGAAAATGGTCGTTATGGCTCTGCAAGCGAGGTCGTTCGCGCTTCGCTCCGGCTACTGGAAGAGCATGAACAAAAACTTCAAGCATTGCGCCAAGCACTCATTGACGGTGAAGAAAGTGGCGATGCAGGGGAATTGAATATGGAAGCCATTCGTCAAGAAGCCAAACAGGGAGCGGGGATAAAACCCGCAGATGCTTAAAATTCATAAACAGACCCTTTCCAATATTTACAACAGTGATTTCATTTCTCGGTCCTATCTCATAAAACGTTCCTTTTACGAGACACCCCTCCCCTACTCCACTCCATTTCCAATTATCCACATAAATCAACGGTCTTTCTTTTCCCTACTTGTCCACTATTGCCATCTCGTTTATCATCGTCCCTTTAACTCATCAAACGGGTAGGTAAATGAGACTATGGGCCGTCTTATAGGATATGCACGTGTCAGCACCGGCGATCAGGACCTCGATTTGCAAATCGATGCTTTAAAAAAAGCCGGCTGCGTTTCCAAACAGATTTTCACCGACAAAGCTTCTGGCGCAAAAACCGAACGGCCCGGCCTCGATGCCTGCCTTTCAGAATTAAAGACCGGCGATACCCTACTCGTCTGGCGACTGGACCGCCTTGGTCGGTCCATGTCGCACCTCGTTACTCTGATAGAACAATTAATTAAAGACGGAATCGGTTTCAAATCAATTCAGGACGGCGCGATTGACACCACGACAGCAAGCGGTGAGTTGATGTTCAATATATTCTCCGCCCTGGCACAGTTTGAACGGCGATTGATCCAGGAACGCACAAAGGCCGGGTTGGATGCCGCACGGGCAAGAGGACGCAAAGGAGGTCGCCCTCCTCTCTCACCCGATAACCCAAAAGTTCGTATGGCAAAAGAGCTGCACAAAAACAAAACCCTCTCCGTCAATGAGATATGCAATACATTGTCAATCTCAAGAGCAATGTTTTACAGATACCTTTCTCTTTGACAATAATAAATAGCTAAAAGTTAGCTAACAGATAGCTATTAGGTAATAGACGATAACAAAACGAAAGCAGATAGCTATTAGTAAGTAATTAGCTATTTGATATTAGATAGCTATGTGCTAATATTCATTATCAGATTGCTATCACATTAATAATGGAGTCAAATCATGCCAATAATAGTTTTTGCTACCTCTAAGGG
>CAZECX010000200.1:0-4031 GCA_964510965.1 uncultured Nitrospina sp.
TTTAAAAATATCGATAAATATGTCAGAACTATTTTACAAAATCATATCCCCAAATCGGAAATGGTATTGGTTTCCCATTTTTTGGCTATTGAGATTCGCCTCTTTTTTTTATCTTCTGGGACATCATTTTCGACTGTGGGCCTATCGCTGGGGAATTTTCCCACGACGCAGCCTCGATTGCAGAGTGATCAGCGTTGGGAACTTAACGCTGGGAGGAACAGGGAAGACCCCCTTCGTCATGATGATTGCTGAAACTTTAAGGGGCAATGGATTCAAGCCGGCTATCCTTACACGGGGTTATGGGGGAAAATCCAAAAAACCTGTGAATGTTGTTTGCGATGGAAAGTCTCTTCTTCTTTCACCCGAATGGGTGGGGGATGAAGCAGTAATGATGGCTGAAAAGCTAAAGAACGTTCCTATAATTACAGGTTCCGACAGGTTTCAAACGGGCCGTTATGCTTTAGAAAATTTCGAAATCGATACCTTAATCCTTGATGATGGATTCCAACACTTGGCTTTGCGAAGAGATTTGGACATCCTGCTATGCGACCATCAAAAACCTTTGGGGAATAATCATATCTTTCCTGCAGGAGAATTGCGCGAACCGGCCAGCGAAACTCGAAGAGCAGATTTGGTTTGCTTTACACGCTATTTGGGAGGGCCTATAAAATTCCCCCCAAAATATCTCAGCTCCATCCCGCAAATAAAAACCCATCTTCGGCTGGATTCTATAATCAACATGGAAAATGGGGATGTTTGCGATGCTGAGGTGTTGAAAAATCAACCGGTGGTTGCGTTTTGTGGGATCGCTAACCCGGAAGGGTTTCGGCAGATTTTACAGGACACACAAGTTCAGCTAAAAGTATTTAAGGCTTTTCCCGATCACCATGATTACAGTTTGAACGATATTAAAGAACTGGAGACCAGAGCTTTGCAGGAAGGAGGAAAGATTGTCCTTGTTTCTGAAAAAGATGCGGTCAAATTAAAAGATATAAAAATTTCTCTACCGTTCTATAAGGTAGTGATCGATTTGGAAATTCTGGAAGGCAGAGAAATATTCAACAAACAAATAACTCCTACTAGCCGTGGCCACTAGCCGTGGGGGCAACTGGCATTAGCTTCATGAATTTAGATAATATTTTTGGCTTAAGTCTCATATTAATTGCCTCCCCTGTAAGGGGCCACTAGCCGTGGGGGCAACTGGCATTAGCTTCATGAATTTAGATAATATTTTTGGCTTAAGTCTCATATTAATTGCCTCCCCTGTAAGGGGCCACTAGCCGTGGAGGCAACTGGCAATAGTTTGTTGAGCCGAGATAAGGCTTGATAAAAAGATGCCGGTGTTGTCCGTAACCAGCGGCGGTATACCGCATTAAATGATTGAAATAAAAAAACTCAGTCCCAATCAGCGATTTTTGTTGAACGTTTTGGTTCCATCGCTTTACCTTTTGCCATTGGTGTTTGCTTACCTCGGTCCCAAAAATTTTGGGTTTGGCTACGATGGCTTGGTATACGCAGGTTTGACAGTGGGTGCAGCGGGAGTGATCTTGTGGATTTTATCCATGTTGACGTTGGGTCCTTCTTTGGCTGTTCTACCAGGGACAGATCATTTGGTAACTAGCGGGGTGTACCGGTATCTACGTCATCCGATTTATGTGGGGATTGTTTTAACTCTGGGTGGATTGTTTCTAGCTTGTGGTTCAACGATTTGTCTTGTTTATGTTTTTGCGGTAGTGGTTCCCCTGAATATTTTCCGGGCCAGGACAGAAGAACTGGTTTTGCAAGAGCAGCTCGGTGAAGCCTACCAACAATACCGCGCCAAAACTTTATTCTAATGGCTTTGAAAATTAAATTCCGTGCTTTGCTTACCCAATGTGGTGAGCCAATTGAAAACGGTGAGTTGATAATAGAGAATGGAAACATTCTAGAAGTATTTACGCAGGAATCAAAAGTAAAAACAGAAGATACGTTGGATCTTTCTGATCACCTGCTGATGCCAGGGTTTGTCAATGCCCATAGCCATTTGGGATTAACGGCACTTGCAAACAAACTATCCCCTTCTGACACCTTTGCAGGTTGGATTCGAGATTTAATTCCCCTCAATTCCACCTTGAACGATGATGAAAGAATGGAGGGCATTCGCCAAGGCGCTAAGGAAATGAAATCTTCCGGGGTAACCGGTCTTGCCGATTATGTGGCAGACCCGGCCTTATTGAAGGTCATTGGTGATTTAGGTTTCCGAAGCGTTTTGTTTCTAGAAATTATTGGATTTCAGGAGAGGAGGGCCGAGGGTCTCGCGCAGGAAGTGGAGGCGATATTAAAATCGCATGGGTCGACTTGGACTTTAGGGATCGCTCCGCACGCACCTTATTCTGTTTCTGAAAAGTTGTTCCGCCAACTGGATCAGCTGTCCAAAAATTACGGATGTTTACTTTCTACTCATCTTGCAGAAACCGAGGAAGAGATTCAGTTTATTGAAAAAGGTGAAGGGCCTTTGATAGATCTTTTGAAAGACAGGCTTGCTTTTGATGAGGGTTGGCAGGCCCCGGCTAAAAGTCCCGTCCGTTATCTTAAATCTCTGATCACGCTCAATGAAATGGTAGCGGTCCATTGTAATTTTATTGATGACGATATAGATGCCGTGCAGGCAGCTGTGTTTTGTCCGAAAAGCACTCACTGGTTTGGACGCTCCCATATTCTTCCTGTAAGAAAAATGCTGGATGCAGGTATCCCTGTTGCATTGGGAACAGATTCGATGGCCAGCAATGACTCTATGAATTTTCTCGAGGAAATACGTATGGCAAATAAACTATTGCCGGACGTGAACCGAAAAGAAATCTTGAGGATGGCAACGCGTTTTGGAGCGGAAATTTTGCAATTTTCCTGTGGAAAAATAGAACCCGGACAAAAAGCCGATCTCATTGGATTTCAAATGCGGTCCGACTATGGGGGAGACTGGCACGATATTCCTTTCGAGCCGCAAAGAAAGAAAGTAGATTTTTATATGATGGATGGGAAATTTTAGATGTTTCCACCATTAATTATGGTGGTAGCCAAAATATCCAAAAACTCCAATTCACAACACTGGCATTGACGTTTCCTCCGGAATTCCCTATAATCTATTGAAATAAAACGTTTTATATAATTGGGGCCGTATGCCAGGATTTTTCAGAATCATAGGAATCGTGGGCATTCTATTCTTTCTTTCCGGTTGCTGGTTGAAGGGGGGAGGTGGATCGCCTTTGGGATTCAAGCGAATCACTCCTAAGATGGAAAAGGAGATGGAGCAGCTTATCGAGGCCGGTTGCAACAAGGAATATCAATACTTTGATCGGGATATAGCGTTTTTATACTCGATGATTCCAGGCGGCGGGCAATGGTATACAGGAGAAAAAGATAAGGCATGGCTTTATTTGCTATCCTCGCCCTTAATAGTTCCTTATATAGTATCTTTTCAGGATGCACAGAATTCTGTGGATTATTATAATTTCAAATATACCGCTAAATTTTGTAAATCAAAATTCAAAATGGCTAAAACGGAGACCGAGTTGAGACCGGTCACCAAAAAGAAATCCTACCAAAAATCCCGAAAAAATAGAAAACGCCGTTAAATTCTAAGCCTCTATCTACAGGAGTGTCGCTAAGCCATTGATTTAAAATAGTTTGAGTATAAAAGTGAAGTAAAAGTAGCTTGCGATCCTCCGCAAAAAATAAAATGTAGCTAGACGAAAAGAATTTGCTAAATTTATTTTTTTTTTTGAGATTTTATGCTAGAATCTCGAACTTAGTTTTATGTAGTTTTATAAAAGGGGCTTTTTTTCTGGGTAAAAACCTTGGGTCGTGTTATAGTTACTACCGTAATCACCCTTTCGTGGCAAAATATCCTGTAAAATCGAAAATTTATAGCCTAAAACCTCCAATATTTGTTGCAACTTTGGAATTCAAAGTGTAGAGTGGAGGTTTTTTAATTTGCTGAGTATTTGCTGAGCTGGCATAGCTCAGTTGGTAGAGCAGCTGATTTGTAATCAGCA
>CAZECX010000201.1:0-3953 GCA_964510965.1 uncultured Nitrospina sp.
TGAATATGTTAGTCTAAGCCACAATTTGGCTTCCTTTTTGGAAGAATTCCAGAAAATTCAATCACGCACGTTTCCTGATGCGAGTCGATGGAGGCGGTGGTATAACCCATTTAATTTTAAGGAGATGGAATGTCTGAAATCACAATGAAAAGCTTACTTGAATCCGGTGTTCATTTTGGTCACCAAACCAATCGGTGGAACCCTAAAATGAAACCTTATATATACGGGGCGCGCAGCGGTATTTACATTATCGATTTGCAGAAAACCCTCACCGGATTTCAAGCAGCTGAAAAATATATTAGGGAAAGTGCTCGTGCCGGCAAAAAAATTCTTTTTGTGGCAACGAAAAAACAAGCACAGGAATTGATTGCCGATGAAGCTACACGCTGCGGAATGCATTACATCAACCAAAGATGGTTGGGAGGAACCCTCACCAATTTTGCAACGATTAGGAAAAGTATTGCACGATTGTTGGAGTTGGAAAAAATGGATGAGGAAAATCAGTTTGATCGTTTGCACAAAAAGGAAGCCTTGGATTTGCGTAAGGAAATTGTCAAGTTGAATAAATTTTTCGGTGGCATCAAAACCATGAAAGATTTACCCGATGTTATGTTTATTGTTGATACTCGAAAAGAAAAAATTGCGCTGGCAGAAGGAAAAAAACTGGGAATAAAAATCGTAGCCATGGTCGATACAAATTCCGACCCGGATGGAATTGACTTCCCCATTCCAGCAAATGATGATGCCATGCGATCCATCAAACTGTTCGCGCATAGAATCGCAGATGTATATCTGGAAGGCCAGGAGATGAAAAAGTCCAGCCAGGAAAAAGAAGAGGCTGAAGCAAAACCAAGCTCCGGTAAGAAAGAGGAAACACCCCCGGTTCCTGATGACAAGGACAAAAGTGAAACTGTAGTGCCTGCCTGATCTGATTTAAATCCGGGTTTGAAAACCCAGGCTGGAATTATTTCTGCGGAGGTTCCCCTCCGCGGGATTGCCAACCGAAGTAACTCAAAATAAATTTACGGCAAAGCAATTTGCCATGTTCTATTATTTTTACGATTAACTTTTTTTGTAAGGACGTTTAGGAATGGAAATAACTGCTGCGATGGTTAAGGAACTGCGCTCTCAATCTGGCGCGGGAATTATGGAATGCAAGGGTGCGTTAAAAGAAACCAGCGGAGATATAGAAGCTGCTGTCACTTTTTTGCGTAAAAAAGGATTGGCAAAAGCAGATAAAAAGTCGGACCGGCAAACCGGAGATGGTTCAGTCGGTACCTATATTCACGCCGGCAACAAATTGGGAGTCATGGTGGAACTGAATTGTGAAACAGATTTCGTCGCCAACACGCCCGACTTCCAGGAGCTGGTTCGTGATATTGCAATGCATATTGCTGCTGCTAAACCTCGATTTGCAACACGGGACGAGGTGACCCAGGAAATTCTCAATAAAGAAAAAGAAATTGCTGCACATCAGGCAAAAGAATCGGGCAAACCCGATAATATAATTGAAAAAATTGTTTCCGGAAAAATGGAAAAGTTTTACGAAGAAAATTGTGTTCTCGAGCAACCTTTTATTAAGGACACCAATATTACTGTTCAAGAGTTGATCAAGCAGAAAATTGCTCTGCTGGGTGAAAACATCAACATTGGCAGGTTTGTAAGGTTCGAAGTTTAATGCCTGAAGCCATTTATAAAAGGGTGCTGTTAAAATTAGGGGGTGAAAGCCTGGTAACCGAAGAAGGCGATTTTGGTCTTCACGAAAATGCCCTAAAGAATATTACAGAAGAAATCAAAGCCGCAAAAGACCTGGGTGTTGAAATAGCTATAGTCATTGGCGGAGGAAATATTCTTCGCGGTGCCTCATTAAGTGCGATTGGCATTGAGCGGACTACCGGTGACTATATGGGAATGTTGGCAACGGTAATAAACGCGTTAGCCCTCCAGACAGCATTGGAGCAGGCCGGCATACCCACCCGAGTTCAGACAGCTATTGAAATTCAGGCTGTAGCCGAAGCCTACGTCCGTCGGAGGGCGGTTCGGCATCTGGAGAAAGGTCGTGTTGTTATTTTTGCAGGAGGAACGGGTAATCCCTATTTTACCACCGATACTGCAGCCTCTTTAAGAGCTATGGAAATTGGTGCTGATGTGATTTTTAAAGCTACCAAGGTGGACGGAATTTATAGTTCCGACCCCAGGACAGACAAAGATGCCGTCAAGTACGAGGAATTGAGCTATCTGGATGTATTAAAAAAAGGACTGAAAGTCATGGATTCCACTTCGGTTTCTCTTTGTATGGATAACAAGTTACCTATGGTAATATTTAATTTTCGTCAGACGCATAGTATAAAAAGAGTATTATTGGGTGAAAAAATTGGAACCACTGTGGGGGCTTAAAAAATGTCAGATGATATAATTAAAGACGCTGAGAAAAAAATGAAAAGCTCTATCGACCATCTGCTTCACGAGCTGGGAAAATTAAGGACTGGGCAAGCATCGGTAGCCTTGCTCGACGATTTGATGGTTGATTATTACGGTAACCCAACGTCCTTAAAACAAGTTGCTACTCTCGGGGCACCCGACAACCAGACTCTAACGGTACAACCTTGGGAAACATCGATCCTGAAAGATATTGAAAAAGCAATTCAAGCTTCTGATCTGGGCTTGACTCCCAACAATGATGGTAAGGTAATACGACTGGTCATTCCACCGCTAACCAACGAAAGACGGCAGCAACTGGTAAAGCTGGTGAAAAAGCAATCGGAAGAATGTAAAGTAGCCATTCGGAATATACGAAGGGATGTTAACGATAAGCTCAAGCAATCAGAAAAAAAGCATGACATTTCTGAAGATGAAGGCCGAAAGGGGCACGATGCAGCCCAAAAAATTACCGATAAATTCGTGGCAGAAGTAGATAAGATCGTCCAGACAAAAGAAAAAGATATAATCGAAGTTTAAATTATTTTTTACCGTTGCCCGGTCGTTTAATCAGGAGTCCTCTTCTTGGTCGAATCAAAGTTACAGGAAAAAATCGACCCGCATCGATTGCCCAGACATATTGCCGTAATAATGGATGGCAATGGTCGATGGGCACAAAAAAACTCACTCCCCCGAGTTGAAGGTCATTGGGCCGGTGTTAAAGTTGTAGACCGAATAGTTACCTTAGGCTGCAAACTCAACCTCGAAGCGTTGACGCTTTATTCCTTCTCCGATGAAAACTGGAACCGCCCTTCGGAAGAAATTGGCACCTTGATGAAAATCCTGGATTTTTACCTCAAAAAAGAATTGAATAGAATGAAAGAGGAAAATATACAGTTCAATACAATTGGGCACATAGAAGATTTGCCAGCCTCAATTCAAAAACTGATCCAATATTCTATTGATGAAACACGGAAAAATACGGGAATGATTCTCACGCTTGCTTTGAGTTACGGCGGTAGACAAGAAATTATGGACGCAGTTAAAAAAGTGGCTCAGATGGTAAAGGATGAAAAAATTTCAATTGAGGAAATCGATTCATCCCTTTTTGAGTCTTTTCTTTCGACACACCCTATTCCTGACCCAGACCTTTTGATTAGAACCAGTGGAGAAAGAAGAATCAGTAACTTCCTGCTTTACCAAAGTGCCTATACAGAATTGCATTACAATAATGTTTTGTGGCCTGATTTCACCGAAGAAGATTTTTTAAATGCTATCATTGATTATCAAAATCGGGATCGTCGGTTTGGAATGACCCAGGAACAAATAGCTAAAGCTTGAGTAAAAACCCTAAAACTAAGGGTCATCCTTCCCATTTTACAATTAAAACAGGATTTAAACCCCATTAGGAGATAATCTTGGAACGTGTTATCAGCGCAATAATAACGGCCCCGTTAGTCGTTGGAATTATTTTGTATGGGCACCCTTGGTTATTTTTTATTTTAATCACATCTATTGTTTTAGTTGCCGCTTTT
>CAZECX010000202.1:0-3938 GCA_964510965.1 uncultured Nitrospina sp.
GCCATTAAGTGGTTATCTTGTTCTGGGGCAAAAATTATTGCAAGGCAGACCTGAGGTGAAAAACGAATCTTTTAATTTTGGCCCACCGGCAAAAGTTAACCAGTCGGTTGGGGAACTCCTTACCAATTTGGCCAAGTATTGGCCTGGAGCAGAATGGAAATTTGAACAGGAAATAGATTCCTGTAAACCTGAATCAACGCTATTAAAGCTCAACTGCGATAAAGCACTTCAAATGCTAAATTGGAATTCAGTTTTGGACTTTCAAGAAACCATTCGTATGACAGGCAAGTGGTATCAAACTTATTATGGTGAGAACCCTTCTACTATTTCTGAAACCACTAGCAGGCAAATTGAAGAATATACCGAAATTGCAACCCAGGCGGATCTTGTATGGACTCACTGAAGGAATCGGATGAAATAGAAGGGGTGATTGTTCAACCTTTGAAACAGATTACTGATCATCGTGGGTCGGTTTTGCATATGATTAGGAAGGACTCTGAATTATTTAAACAATTTGGTGAGGTTTATTTCAGCGAGATACACTCCGGAATAATCAAAGCATGGAAGAGACACAAAAATCAAACCCAAAACTTAACTGTTCCAATAAATAAAATCCGATTGGTCATTTACGATTCAAGACCTGATTCCAAAACTCAAGGGAAAGTTAAAGAATATGAACTTGGACGACCAAACAACTATAGACTGATTCATATTCCTCAGATGTTATGGTATGGATTTCAAACCCTCGGCGATCAAACAGCTCTGATAGCAAATTGCCCCGATCATCCGCACGATCCTGTGGATACTGAATCACTGTCCTCTAACTCTAAGCAAATACCCTACCATTGGAAACAATGAAAATTAATTATAATTTCTTGATAACATCCAATTAGGCTCATCCATGCCCCGATTTTCTGTAGTTACTTCTGTCCACAATGGTGAGGCATATTTAGAGGAATGCATTAACAGTGTTCTGAACCAGACTTTTAAGGATTTCGAATATATCATACTCAATAATGGGTCCACTGATCGTACTTCGGAGATTCTTGATCGGTATAAAGACTCTCGTCTGCGGATTATTCATCAGGAAAATCTGGGGATAGTAAACTCACTGAATAAAGGAACATCTTTATGTCGCTCCGATCTAATTGCACATCTGGATGCGGACGATTTTGTTCATCCTTCTTGGTTAGAAAAACACTTTGAGTATATAAAACAGAACCAAGATGTTGTTGTTAGCAGCTCACGGTTTGAAGAACTTTTTCATGGAAAGCTTTACCCGCAAAGCTTTCCCTTTATAGAAAACGATTGTGAAATAAGAAGAAGTCTATGTTTTTTTAATCCCATACCGCACAGCTTTACGATAATAAGGAAAGCAGCACTCCAAAAAGTCGGGGGATATGATCCCAAGCTTGTCATTGTGCATGATTATGATTTGTGGGTCCGCTTATTGGAAGAAGGAAAAGGATATATTATTGACGAAATTCTAGGAGTGTACCGTGTCCATGAGACCTCCTTCGCCACTAAAAAAGAAGAATTAATGATAAGAGAGGCTTTTCAAGTTCAATGGAAGGCGTATCGAAAACTAGGCGGAAGTTTTTGGAAAATGTTTCGTTCTTTATTTAGAAGAGGTGTGATCTGGATTTTACCTGGAGGAGTGCGTTCTTATCTTAGAGTCATAAGTGGTAAGCAGAAAGTTTGAACTTAACGTATCCATTAGCTAAAAACTCTCTCAAAATCGTAATGATTTTAGGTTGTCGAACTCAGAGGACTGGGAAAGGAATAATTGGTCGGCCTCATGAAGGCTGTTCCTGCGCAGGTCAATTTTTTTTAGGTGTGGGAGTAGGGGGGAGTTTGCCAGGTTCAACAGACTATTCCCTGAAATTGAATTCCCCGCCACCTCTAACTCTTCCAGCTGTTTTAACGAGTTAGAATTGATGATAGATTGAAATCCCTCGTCTCCCATTAGAATTCCAGAAATTTTTAAAACTTTCAGGTTTCTAAAGTTTTCAGAATTGGCAAGTAATAGGAAGCCTTTCCCATCAATAGAATTTCCATTTAAATTCAATTCCTTTAAATTTTTCAGATAAGACGACTGAGATAGCGCCAAGATCCCTATGGAGGTCACTCCCGTATTTTCCAGGTTCAATACTTGAAGATTAGACATCGACTCGGCCTCACTTAAAAGAAAGACCCCTTTATCTCCAATTGAATTGTCCATGAGATTCAGGCTTTTAATATTTTTTGCATGGGGAGAAGCTGCCAGCTCACCCAGTCCCTGGTGGTTGAATAGATTGTTGCGTAACGAAAGAGATAAAACTTCTTCCATTTTTTGATACAAAGACAACGCCTTAATATCTTTATTTCTTAAATAAAGAACATTAAGGTTCAGGCTTTTATCTGCTGTTATTTTTTCTACCAGATTTCGCGTTCGCAAATCCAATAATGCGGACTCTCCGTTGGATTTAAAATTATTGTCGGCCATATTGAGGTTTTTCAGGTTGGTTAAGTTTTTAGACTGAGCCAAACTTAAAGAGCCGGAATCACCGATGTTATTTGAATCAAGAATTAAATCTCGCAATTTGTTTAATGTAGGGGAATTTGCGAGAACCTTAGCGCCTTCATCGGAAATCTGGTTCCATCCCAGATTCAAATGATCTAAGCCTTCGAGTCCTCCTGATTGCGCCCAGTCTAAAATCACATCGTTCCCTATTTGGTTTTTTCTGAGATTCAGAATCTTTAGTTCAGGAATGGCAGTTCCATCAGGAAATTTATTGGTTTCTTTTCTCCCAACCTGGTTCATTTCCAAATCCAGTAAATGCAAACTTCTTAGCTTGGGGGATTTAACAAGACTCAAAGCCCCGAATTGGGTGATATGGTTGAACGCCAGTTCCAACGTTTTCAATTTGGATAAATATTCAGATACGCTAAGGCTTTCAACTCCATCATCACCAATTTCATTTGAGTTTAAAATCAGACGGGTCAAACTTGTCAGGGAATTGCAGCTGGCCAGTTTTTTTAGGCCGGTGTCCGAAATTTCATTCCAACTCAAATCAAGTTCTCTAACATGAGAAAGATCTTTGGATTGGCAGATAAATGCAATCCCGGCATCCCCCATTCGCTCATAACTTAAATTCAAAACAGGATCTTTTCGAACCAATTGTTTATTCAAATTTCGTATGAAGTTTGATTCTTTATTTATGGTGGACATGAACTAGTCGTTAGCCTTGAGGATATCTGTTTTTACTTTGCCCAGGTTCTGCAAGCGTTCCGATTCCTCTAAGAGAGCCAAGCCCTGCGGATGAACAAGGTTGTAGGTAATATTTAGCGTTTCAAGATTCTGTAATCCTGAGAGCTTTGCCAATGCTTGCATGCCTGCAAACCCAATTCGATTGGCATCAAGATGTAAGACTTTCAGATTTTTCAGGCAGGTAGAGTTTGCCAATGCTTCAGCCCCTCGATCACCAATGCGATTAAAAGATAAATCAAGAGTCTCCAGGTTTTTCAGGCTTTTGGAATTTGCCAATGCAACGGCTCCATCATCTCCAACCTTATTCGTATACAAACTCAAGTATCTTAATTGGAGTACATTATCGGATTCTGCCAGGGCAACTGCTCCACCGTCGCCAATTTTATTTTCATAAACCCATAGTTCTTTCAAGGGTTCAAAAAACTCGGAATTTGCCAATTCCTCCAGACCTTCGTCCTTAATTTTATTTGTATGCAAAAATAAAATTTCAATATCGGGCAGAGCAACATTCTCAGCCAGTTCTTCAGCCATTAAGTTGTCTATTCCCTTGTTGGAAAAATCGAGGGTCTTTTTATCTTTGCTCAAACCCCTCTTTATCCATTTCCTGATATAGGAGATGTCTTCAGCCATGTGATATCCGCTTAAAAGTAAAAGGGTTCATTTTATAAAGGTGAGTTGAAAAGTAAAG
>CAZECX010000203.1:0-3835 GCA_964510965.1 uncultured Nitrospina sp.
TTTAATGAATTGATCCGGCGAATGAAAAAAAAGCTAAAAGAAGCACAAGGCTAACAATCGTTGGTTTCGAGTTTTTTAAGAAACGGGAAAATATGAAAAAAGTTGGAATGGTTAGTTTGGGATGTCCAAAAAACACAGTTGATTCTGAACGGGTGCTGGGCGATCTCGTTTCTTCGGGCTATGATCTTACCCCTGATGAAGAAGACGCTGAAATAATAATCGTAAACACCTGTGGGTTTATTGAATCGGCAAAAAAAGAATCCATCGAGGCAATTCTTGAAATGGCTCGAAAAAAAACCGATGGAAAGTGCGAGCAGCTCATCGTGACGGGTTGTTTGGCAGAACGTCACACTCAGGAACTTCTTGATGAGATACCGGAGATCGATCATTTGCTGGGGGTTGGACAATACCCGCAATTAAAAAACATTCTCAAAGAAGATGGGTCTAATTTTAATAACCGCAATCACGTTGCGACGCCGGCTGAATTTTTTGAGTCGTACACCGATCGGTTGATGACCACTGCTTTTTACACGGCCTATTTAAAAATTTCAGAAGGCTGCTCTAATCGTTGTGCTTTCTGCATTATACCTAAAATGCGCGGTCCCATGCGCAGTCGGTCGCCGGAATCCATTTTGGCGGAAACGGAAAACCTGGTCCAAAGGGGAGTTAAAGAATTTAATATTATTTCTCAAGATACCACCATGTACGGATTTGATCTGGCGATGAAAGACGGTTTGGCTAGATTGCTTAAGGGTATGGCAAAAGTTGAAGGTGTGGAATGGATGCGACTTTTGTATTGTTATCCAACTTTTCTCAATTCAGATGTGATTGACTACATTGCCTCTGAAGAAAAAGTATGCCGCTATATTGATGTCCCGTTGCAACACACCCATGATGAAATGTTAAAAAGTATGAAACGGCAGGAAACCGAAGGCGGTGTCCGCAAAATGCTAGAGGAACTGCGTTTGAAGATTCCTGAAGTCGCCCTGCGAACTACTTTTATCACGGGTTTCCCAGGAGAAACAGAAGAACATTTTAAACATATGCTTCGCTTCCTTTGTGAAATGCAGTTCGATCATGTGGGAATTTTTACTTATTCCGATGAAGAAGGAACCACTGCTTTTGATTATCCCGACCGTGTTCCTGAAGAAGTCAAAGAGGAAAGAAAAAATATTCTGATGGAATTTCAAAAAGAAATTGCGTTGCGGAAAAATCAGGAAAAAATAGGACAGATCGAATCGGTTCTTGTTGAAGGCTTTGATGCACAGGAAAACTATATTATGACTGGCAGGTTGGCTTCCCAGGCCCCTGATATAGATGGGCAAGTAATTTTAGAAAAATGCGAAGCCGAACCAGGTGAAATTATTCCTGTACGTATTACCGCAGCGGCAGATTATGATCTGGTGGCAGAGCCTCTTTCGCAATCGGTTGAATTGGTCGAATAAAGAAATCCAACCATGGGAATAAAACGTGTCGGCATATTAACAGGTGGAGGAGATTGTTCTGGGCTTAATGCTGTCATTCGCGCCGTCACCCGATCCGCCATCATTGAACATGAAGCTGAGGTTGTGGGTGTTGAAGATGGTTTTGAAGGATTGATTTTTGATCGCCATCGAATGCTCAGTGTAGCGGACACCAAAGAAATCCTACCCCTGGGTGGAACCATTCTCGGGACTACCAATAAGGGGCATCCCTTCGAATACCGCGAGTTTGATAAAGAAGGCAATGTCACCAAACTAGATTATTCCAAACAAACTGTTGAAAATTTCAAAAATTTGAAACTCGATTGCCTTTTTGTGGTAGGGGGCGATGGCACTCTGCAGATTGCCAATCGATTTTGTGAAATGGGGCTACCCATAATTGGAATCCCAAAAACCATTGATAACGATTTGGTGGGAACCGATTATACATTCGGTTATCAAACAGCAGTTCAAGTTGCCAGCGATGCCTTGGATCGATTGCATACTACAGGCGAAAGCCATCAGCGTGTGATGATCTTAGAGGTAATGGGTCGTGACGCTGGGTGGATTGCGCTTGAAGCGGGTATTGCAGGCAGGGCGCACGCTATCCTGATCCCGGAAATTCCTTATAAGTTGGAAAAAGTTTTAGAAAAAATTCGTTTGCGAATCAAAGATGGAAGTCCCTTCAGCGTAATCGTTGTGGCAGAGGGAGCAAAAGAAATTGGCAAAGAAGCAATAACAAATGAGTCGGCTTCCAATCGTCTGCAGGGCTTAGCACAACTTGGCGGAGTGGGCTACCACGTTGCTCGAGAAATCGGCGAACAAATAGACCTCGAAGTGAGATGCACGGTTTTAGGGCACACGCAAAGAGGAGGCACTCCGCTAGCGTTTGATCGTGTATTAGGAACCCGACTTGGGACCGAAGCGGTGCAAGCCGCAGCCGAAGGAAAGTTTGGAAACATGGTGGCGTTGCAGGCCCGGGAAATTATTCTGGTTCCCCTCAAAAATTTGGCTGGAATTGTCCGTCAGGTTCCATCCGACTCGCAATTGATTCGTACTGCAGAATCTATAGGTGTTTGTTTAGGCCGATAACGGCGGGCATGGGCGATTTTTATTTATTCGTTTGAACTTCAGGTTTTTTGCCTTGCCCGGTTGCATGATAGATAGCTTGAAATTTTGCCCAGACTTCTTCCACGCTTGTCGTTCCATCCAAATAACTCACAATGGGAAAAAAAGTTTTGTCCAGTTTATAGGGTCCAACTAAATCGGGGCGACCGTTCCCCACATGTTGAAAAATTCCAATGGTAGGTGTATTGACCGCATAGCCAATATGCATCGGCCCTGTATTGTTGGAAACCAGTAGGCTTGCCTGACTCAGCAGGTATGCATAATTGATTATGGACATATCGAAGGCATAAAAAATCCTATTGCTGTTGGGGAGATTAAGGGATTGTAATATTTCTAGTTCATTCTTATTGCCACCAAAAACAATATTTAAGGAAGTTTCTTTCAATATTAAGTTTGCGAGGTTGTAAAAATTTTCCGATTTCCACAGCCGGTCAACCGATGCCGCTCCTATATGGCAAACCACGAACGGTTTTTTTAATCCTGTTTTCTGCGAAAAATTGTTGAAAGTATTTTTTTCCTTGTCACTGAAAAACAGTTCCATATTAGGCTGCTCAACCTCAACGTTGATTTTTTTCAACATGTGAAGCCTGCGTTCAATGGCGTGAAGGTTCTTTTCAGGAGATGGAGAATTATTTCCCAGCTTCGCTTTTATATTGAATTCTTCGGGGCACCATTTATGGCCTTGATGATTCCAGATGGGTGAAGACTTCAAAAATTTTTTCATCCGACCAAAATCAACATTTGCATGGAAAATAAAGATGTGGGAATATTTCGGGTTTAGTAGAAGCTTTAGTCCTAAAGCAATTTGCGCATACCATCTGTTTTGGTAGGGGTAGATATTTTTTAAATGCGGACAGTGTTTAAAAAGATCCAGCCAATTTTTTTTGACTATTAAATCGATTTTAGCCTCAGGATATGCATTTTTTAATTCTCTAATTCCAGGAGTTCCCCAAATGCAATCCCCCATCCCCGTGGTGCTGACAACTAAAATGTTTTGAACAGTCATAAAAATAAAAAAAACAATTGATAGGTCTATTAAATTATGGAACCTAAGGTAGCAGATTTAGAAAATTAAAAAAAGCGGACGACTTCAAACTGCTGGAAAGAAGTGCCAACCGCTAAAAAGCTGAAAAATAACGAAAAACCTGCATTTTTGCCCATATTTGACGGGTTCCATATTGTCAGCCCACTATGAATATGTTAGTCTAAGCCACAATTTGGCTTCCTTTTTGGAAGAATTCCAGAAA
>CAZECX010000204.1:0-3835 GCA_964510965.1 uncultured Nitrospina sp.
TCGGGGGCGGTTTTGGCTGCCCCGGATTTATGGCCGCGCCAGAAGCCGAGACCCCCATTTTTCGCATTATTACCCACTGTTGTGCAATTGATAACAGATTATTCCAGGCCCAATAAATGACTAGTCCCGCCGGAAAGCCCCCCAAAAGAAACGTAAATACAATGGGTAACACCATAAAAATCTTCTGCTGCATAGGATCCGCGGGTTGCGGGTTTAGTTTCTGCTGCAGAAACATTGTGATCCCCATAATTATGGGCCAAATGCCAATATTTGCGACTGCGAGCATTGGCGGGACGTTCCACTCAAACAGTCCAAAACCGATTAATATGCCTAAGGGGTCGGGAGCCGAAAGATCCTGAATCCAGCCAAAAAATGGTGCGTGCCGCATTTCTATTGCGACAAACAGCACCTTATATAGGGCAAAAAACACCGGTATCTGGATCAATATGGGAAAACATCCCGACATCGGGTTTGCGCCCTCTTTCTTATATAATTCCATCATTGCTTGGTTTTGGCGTTGACGGTCATCTTTATACCGCTCCCGAATTTCAACCATTTTCGGTTGAAGTTTTTTGAGCCGGCTCATTGATCGATACGATTTATTGGCGAGCGGAAAAAACGCTATCTTGATCAAGACAGTTAGGAGCAAGATTGCGAGACCAAAGTTGCCGAGGATGCGATGAAAATACTCTAGGGCGTAGAAAATGGGTTTTGTCAGGTAATAAAACCACCCAAAATCAACAAGCTTGTCGAATATAGGAAGGTTTAGCTCATCACGGTATGCGTCAAGTACTTTTACTTCCTTTGCACCGGCAAATAATCTCGCGTTAAATTCTGATGATGTGCCCGGATTAATAGATTGAGCCGCGGCAAGATAATCGACTTGATATTTATTTTGCCCATTTGGCGCTGTGTGAACAAAACGGCTGGTGTTCAGGGATTTTTGATCAGGAACTAAGGTCGTGGCAAAATACTTGGCAGTAATCCCGATCCACCCACCCGTTGATTTCTGGGTTTTTATTCCCCCATCTTCATCCTCAATATCATCGTAATCTAATTCCGTTAATTTTCCGTCGAACGCACCTATCGGTCCCTCGTGTAATATCCAGAAACCGGACGTTTCCGGCGTTCCGGTCATCGAGACCAAGCCGAAGGGGTGAATCTCGGCCAACTGTTGGCTGTTGTTCGTCACGGTTTGTCGAACAGAGAACATAAAATCTTTATCGATAGAGAGCGTTTGTGTGAACTCGATATTTTCAGGACTGGTCCAGCGCAGCGTAACTGGACTGCCTACTGACAAAATTTCTTTGTCACTTTTCCATTTGGTGCTGGTGTCTGGGACAGTAATATTGGGCGTTTTGGCTGCCCAACCAAACCAGGTGAAGTAAGGTTCTTTTGTGCCTTGGGGCGAGAGGAGTACAATGTTTTCGCTGTTTTTGTCTAACGATTGGCGGTAATCCAACAACGTTAAATCGTCGACCAGCGCTCCATCAAGTCGAATAGATCCCACTAAACGATTAGTCTGGATTTTTACACGGGGCACCGCGCCAAGGATGTTCTCACGGGAAACCGCTGCCGGTCTGGCAGGTTGTCCGGCAACGGGTGCCACAGCATTAGAAGAATTCCCTCTAGTATTTGGCGACGGTGCCTGGATTGCGGAGCTGTTTGGTGCGGTGGCTGGGGTCTCGGTACTTATCCCGGGTTTTTGAGCATCGATTTTAGCGCGTTCTTGTTCCACCCGCGGCGCTTCAATAAATATTTGCCAGCCCAACAGAATAGAAACTGACATGACGATCGCCATGATTAGATTACGCTGGTCCATCATTAGCGCGGGTCCTTTTCGGGCACCGGGTCATATCCTCCGCTTCCCCATGGGTGACAACGTAAAAACCGCCGCAATGCGAACAGTCCGCCGAGCCCGGCGCCGTGCTTTTTTACCGCCTCGATGGCGTAGGCTGAGCAAGTAGGGTGGTATCGGCAGGTTCGCGGTAATATTGGTGATACAAACAGCCGGTATGCACGCACCGGTCCCAGTATCAGCATGGTAGAAAATCTAGTTAAGGTCTTCATTACGTCCAACTATTTTGCGTGTGACTACCGATGATTGGCCAAAATCTTCATGTCTGAAATAGATCGAGTTTGTGCAGGCTTTTCTCAATATCTTTTTTTAACTCATCAAAATTTCGAGTAGGCGTTTCTTTGCGTCCTATTAGAACATAGTCAAACGTCGTTTTAGCGCAACGTGGGAGTATTTCTTCTGCCGCCGCACGAAGCCGGCGGCGAGCCCTATTTCTGACAACAGAGTTTCCAACTTTTTTACTCACAGTAAGCCCATACCGCAGCCCAGTTTCGTTACACTGGCTTTTCTCCACCCGCGGTGCTGCCTGAAGAACAACGCCGGGTGCGGCCCATTTAAGATTTTCGGCTGCGACTCTCAAGAATTGCGGTCTCGTTCGCAGGCGCTCTAACATTGCGCCGGTGCTCTTAAGCTGAGAGACGCTTGCGACCTTTGGCACGTCGGCGGGAGAGAACCCGGCGACCGCCAACGGTTTGCTTGCGCGAGCGAAAACCATGGCGTCGTTTGCGCACTAGCACGCTAGGTTGAAAGGTACGTTTCACGGTTGACCCCGGCTGAGAACTGGTCTGAAAGCTGGGCCGCTGTATAGTGATTTGTTATGCGGAAGTCAACGAAAGGCCATGGAAGCTAAAAAGCGCCCACATAGTCATCTCTAATTTAAATCAGAAATGTGACGAGCTTGACTACGGTTATCTCTCTTTCGTGGACTATGTGTCATGCGCTAAAACGATCTAGTATATCATGATGCATTATTTTGTATCTGCGAAAGCTGGTCATATATTGTATCTTTATTCAAATCTGGAGCTAAAGCAGGCAGCTAAATCATAGCGTTGTTCCGCTTTAAGATGGTGTGCTCAAACATTTAAACTTTTCACTGTCTCGTTGCGTCTTATTTACGGTCATTCTTATAGTGATCGCAATGTGGTTCGTCCTAAAACCGGATCAGTACGCTACTCTTGAAGGATTAAAAGCTAGTCGAACCATCCTCGAATTTTGGATTGTGGAGCACTATCTACTGTCGGTGATACTTTTGATCGTCGTCTACACCATATTGGTCGCATTTTCTCTTCCGGGTGCTGTTTTCATTACAATTGGTGCTGGTTTTTTATTTGGTCCGTGGTGGGGAACAGTCTACTCAGTAGTGGGTGCGAGCCTTGGCGCGATTGCCGTTTTTTTTCTGGCTAAATTTCTTTTTGTGGATTTCTTTCGAAAAAAAGTTGGGCGCTTTCTTGCGCCCATTAAATCTCATATGCGTGAAAATGAGTTGAGTTATCTTCTAATCCTTCGTTTGGTACCAATCTTTCCGTTTTGGCTAGTTAATATAGTGCCAGCTTTTTTAGACATACGCCCACGCACCTACATAATTGCGACAATGATAGGGATTATTCCTGGGACATTTGTGTACGCGCTACTGGGGGATAGTGTTGGCGCGCTGCTTGGTGCGCATGATGGCATAAATCTTAAAATAATCTTCGAGCCACGATTTCTTGTTCCTATTCTCGGGCTATCTTTCCTTGCGGCTGTGCCCATCCTATACAGGAGGTTTAGAAAGCGGGGGTGTAAATTAACACACCAATAAACTAATCGAGGTATCCCTGTGCCAAAAGAGATGTGGGTAGATATATGTGTTGTCGGTGCTGGTGCTGGTGGCCTTTCTGTCGCGGCAGGCGCATCTCAAATGGGAGCCACGGTGGCGCTGTTGGAGCGGGAAAAAATGGGTGGCGATTGTTTGAACTATGGTTGCATTCCCTCGAAATC
>CAZECX010000205.1:0-3645 GCA_964510965.1 uncultured Nitrospina sp.
CGCTTACACCGTATTCAGACTTATATACATATCCACGTTCAATCACCTCGACCCACCAGTTTTCTAAAGAATTTAAAGATTTGATCCTTTGATCCTTAAGGGCGTCAGTCTCTGGAAAATCACGAATCTCAAATTCTGAGATATCGTAATTTAGGAGGTAGTGGAGAATTGCTGACCTTCCTTCACTAGTGGATAGATATGAATGTAGCCTTTGAAAATAACTTCTGTTCCCGGCATATCGTGAACTAACATCAATTACGCAGAACCTGCGACTATCCGCTGCTGCAGGTACAACCCAGTCGCTATTGGACGCGAGGAGTAGTTTAATCATGTTCTTAACGAGAACCGCATCTTGGTGTTTTTTCTCAACCACAATATATGGCTCCGTTATCAAACCTTTTAAGGTCCCTTCATGCTGTTTGTCTCCTGCATAAAAGGCCTCGTCCGCGAAAATATAACAACAATCACGAAGGTGACCGTTAAAATTCCCGATAAAGTGCTTTGAATTAGTTAGATGTATCCCGTGCTGACCAAAAAGGGCCACCAAAAGCTGACCGATTGTTCCTTTACCACATCCTTGTATCCCACGCAGTACAATTGCTACTTCTGCCGGTTTTTCTGGATATTGAACGCAAAAGGCTAGCCACGCCAGGACGTAGCGATAAATTGCGGCAACATTATTTGCGATAACTTCACGAATATGGGACAGAAAAGGTTTAACGTCTCCTTTTTTAACGGGCACTGAAAACCCACACCAAAGGTTGAGCATACCGGGGTGCTGCTCACCGGTCGGATCGAACAAGACACCGCCTAGGTATTGCCTCCGACTCTTATGTGTGAACCAGGCTTTAGATTTTGTTGTACAAACCGGGGTCTCTTTTTTTTTGCCCTTCCAGCCAATCTGAATACAGGTATTAGCGTATAGGCTATGAAGCCCCGGTATAGACAGCGTCGAATGAATTTTTCTACCCAAAAGTCGGTCATGTTCTTCCACTAATATCTCGGCCTTACCGCCTTGTCTCACAACCATGTGGTTGAAATTAAACTGATTAACATTCTTATTAAGTGCTTCTTTCCAGGGTTCAGCGTCGCTATTTGGTTCATCGGGGTTTTCTGTCTTTGTAGGTTTCCTGGTTATTTGGTTATCCCACTCATCTAAACCGCGCTTAAGCTGTCGAGAAACCTCATCCGCCCCTCGAGCGAGCAATAAGTCGTTCCAGTCAAAGCCGCTCATTAGTTTTAGTCGTACGCCCTATTGATAAGCGATAAGGGGATGGAAATACCGGCCAAACGATTGGGTGTAATTGATAGCGATACTTCAATCTGTTTTTGAGCAACGGTTAATCCCTCCAATATTGAAAGACCAATAAAAACGCTCGGGCGAATCTCAATTTGATCTGATACATTGATTGTCTTCGCATCATCACTTGTAAAATGGCACACTAAATAACCAAGCTCTGTCAAAAGGTCGAGGTCAAAAGGGTTTACCCAATTGGGTAAACCCTATTAATTCAATAGACACCCGTAACAAAACACCAAGATTGAACTTCCGATAAACTTTCCGCCCAATTCGGCGGAAAGTTTCGGGCTGGACGAGGTTAACATTTGCCCTTCATTCCACTGGGTTTACCACCGAATCTTCCCCGTCCAGCATTCTGTCAAAAAGCTTTTTCGGTATGAAATATCGTCCACCAATTTTGAAGGATGGAATATCACCGGAACGAACCGCCTGGTAGGATGAGTTACGCCCTAACCCTAGCCTGGCCCCGGCCTCTTCAACCGAGTAAACCCGGTTTTGAGTTTCGCAGTTTTTCATAATCACATACACACGCTTTAAAAAAATAACAAAAAATGTCATCACAATGTTATTCTTGTAATGACAGGCTTAATAATACCCAGAATTTCTTAGATAGTCATCATAATTACTGTATTATAATGATATTTTTAATAAGGTTAATAAATTGAATGATTTAGCATACAACCTCGATGATTTTACATGGCAGGTTAGCAATGATCGGTACCACATTGGAGATGTGAACACTGAAAGTGGTGAACTTAAACGAGCAATAATTCTTTCATTGGAGGGCGAGGGGTTACCGTTCAATGATTATGTGCCACAGAAAAATCCGGCGATGTTTTTTGATTTCGCGAATACCGACCCAACGGAAGCCAGAGTGCTTGCTTTTGCAAATCAATACGGAAGTCTAAAACCAAAATACTTCAATTTGGCGAAAATCGATGCGGATAACGAACCAAAATATTATGAGGAAATCAGTGAATGGTTTAATGAAATGCGAGAGATGGCAAAAGTTTTAGATTTTTGGGATTCGATAAATAAAAAAGACAACGAAAAACTCTCCCAACAGATCCACTTGGAATCCAACGGGTATTGTTACACCGATGGTTTTTTCAAAGAACAATATTTGGTACGGATCAACAAAAAACCTAAAGACCTAACCAACCCAGCATTGGAGGCTGTAGCGACAATGATAGATGCAGCGTTCGTTCGGCACCCAATAAAAAGATCGTTGGGTCACAACTATGTGGAAAAATGCCTTTATCGATCACCAATGATTAAAGATCTTATCTCGTTACTTTGGTTCCAGGTTGAAGAAATGGTTGTTCAAAACAGAGCCTTTCGTACCTGCGCAGTTTGCAAAAAGTATTTCGAAATCAAGCCACCGGTTACACGAAAAACAAAAATATATTGCTCGGGGGCCTGTAATGCGGCTGCCTATCGAAAGAGGAAGGCCAAATGAAAGGCCATATCCGAAAGCGGGCAAAGGATTCTTGGAGCATTATTATTGATTTAGGTAAAGACGCTGAAGGCAATCGCCGGCAAAAATGGCACACCGTTAAAGGAACCAAACGGCAGGCACAAAAAGAATTGCGCGATATACTGCACGCATTAGATCACGGAGGATATATATCACCAAAAAAAACAACCACAAAAGAATATCTGGAAAGCTGGATTCAGATTATGAAGCCACTGGTCGCACAAAAAACATATGTACGATACGAGGAAATATGCAAACTCCATTTGATTCCCGAATTGGGACACCACCCATTGCAAGAACTCAATGGAGTACACATTGAGATGTATTACGCAAAAGCGAGGGAAAGCGGACGAGTGAAGGGGGCGGGAGGATTATCTGAACAAACGTTGCTACACCATCACCGAGTTCTAAAAGAAGCCCTTAAACGTGCGGTTAAATTAAAACTCCGTTTTGACAACCCGGCCGAAAATATAGCCTCACCGAGGCCAGTAAAAAGGGCTGTCAAGGTCTTGGATGAAAAACAAACAAAACTACTGATCGACTCCACTGAAGGATCGCGTCTTTACACGCCCATCCTAACAGCCGTGACGACGGGTGTTAGGTTGGGTGAACTACTTGGCCTTCGATGGGGTGATGTAGATTTCGATGACGGTATAATTAGCATTACCCAAACCCTCCAAAGGATAAAAGGAATAGGCCTTATCTTTAAAGAAACACCGAAAACAAGGACGAGCCGAAGAAATATAACACTCCCAAACGTGACATGTGTCGCTTTAAGAAATCACCGGGTGATGCAAAAACAAGAACGACTACGGTTGGCATCAATTTATCAGGATTTAGACCTGGTATTCCCAAGACAGGATGGCGC
>CAZECX010000206.1:0-3640 GCA_964510965.1 uncultured Nitrospina sp.
CACTCCTACAGTGAAAAGAGCAAGGATCCCCTTCCCCCCCCAAAACGTTTGAGCGTCCGTAATTCGTTATAAAGCAATATAGTATAGATATAGTTTAAGCCAAAAGTAATTGGTGTCAATTGAAAATTTTGATTTTTTATAAATAAATTGCATATGCTGTAATTTGGGTTATACCAAAAAGGGATGGATGCATGAATAAAGTTATTTTGATAAATTTTCCGTATTTAATAGCCAAATTTGAGTGAAATATCGCTATTAATAGGATATTTCTTTTTTTCCTTGAACTTATCTACTAAAAATACTATTTGAATGGCATTAATTTTTGTAAAACTTACTTAAAATGTTATGATTCAACCCTTTTACATTCCTTACTAAAAAATGCGACTTTTAAAATTATTTATTCCATTTGCTTTATTTTTCTTTTTATATTCCTGCTCAGACCAACCGGTTGATAAGTCAAAGGATGCTTTGCACCCAAGCTTATCAGAATTACCAGAAATGATTGAAGAGTCGGTACAGTTACCGGATCAAGGTATAGTTCCAATTAAAATTAGCCCTGAAGATCAAAAAAAGGCAGATAAGGCTCCAGAGGGAATGGTCTTTATTAAAGGGAGCTGCTTTGTTATGGGGAATGATTATACCCAGGAAGATGAGAAACCGGAGCATAAAGTATGTTTGAGCGATTTTTATATGGATAAATTTGAGGTTACTCAAGCCCGCTGGGAAAAGTTGATGGGATTTAACCCCTCTAAATTTTCGGGTGCAGATTTGCCGGTTGAGCAAGTCAATTATGAAAATGTTCAGAAATTCATAAAAAAATCGGGGGTTAACTGTCGCTTGCCAACAGAGGCTGAATGGGAATATTCAGCTCGAGGAGGCGCCCAAACACGATATTTCTGGGGAAATATGGTTAATGAAAAATATACCTGGTATGAAGAAAATTCTAAGGGAAGTACGCAACCTGTAGGTTCTAAATTGCCCAATCAGTACGGTTTGTACGATATGATGGGAAATGTATGGGAATGGGTCGATGATTGGTATGAACCTTACTACCAAATTCGCACCCAGAATAATCCAACAGGACCTGAAATCGGTGAGTCGAAAATAGTACGTGGTGGCTCTTTTGATTCTTCTGCAGGTGCTTTAAGAATAACAAACCGCGTATGGCTTCACCCAAAAAATAAAGTTTTTCCGAAAGTCACTACCTACGGTCAAATTATGAACGAAGTCTATAACTATATAGGTTTCCGTTGCGCCAAATCCATTTCATAAAATCTGAATAGGCCTAGTAATTAGATTCTGGAAAGTAAGCTAGTCAGAATAGGTTAACGGCATTCGCTACAAAGGCCGAACATGTCGAGTTTGTGGGAAGTGATGGTAAAACCGTTGCGGGTGGCAACTTCTTCTTGGAATTTTTCAATCAGGGGATGATTAAATTCGATAATTTTTCCACATTCGGTGCAGATCATATGATCGTGATGACTATGCATGTACTTGTGCTCATACCTTTTTTGTCCATCACCAAAATCCAACTCTGATGCAAGGCCGCTTTGGGTTAAAAGTGCCAAAGTCCGATAGACCGTTGCCAGTCCAACTTTAGGCTCTATAGCAGTAACCAGATTATATAGCTCTTCTGCGCTGACATGATTTTCACATTCAATAAATGCGTTTAGCACGGCGCGTCTTTGTTTAGTGATTTTTAGTTTGTTCTGGACTATATAATCTTCCAAAACTTCCAATTCTTTGCTTGCCATAGAGAGCTCTTAAACTTGAATTAATTAAATAAGAACATAATCTAGCATGTCCACCAGTTAAGGGCAATATTGTCATGCCATATTTGTATGAACTAGCTATTTAGTGCAATATTTGAATGGAATAACTTTTTATTTTAGCCTTTTTTCGATTTCAGAAGTTAGAGATTTTGAGTCAATTTTGTGCTGCTCACTGTTTTCCATATTTTTTAATATGTATTTTCCAGAATCTATTTCACTTTCTCCTATTATTAGGGTGAAGCGACAATCTGATTTGTTGGCTTTGCGCATCTGACTTTTCATGCTAGCCATTTCATAATCACGTTCTACTTTAAAACCCGCAAGTCTAAGTTCATGGGCCGCTTGAAAACCAGGAATTTTAGCAGTCTCACCGAGGCAAATCAAAAAGATATCAGAATTATTATTAGGGTTTGCTTCTTCTTTAAAAGGGATTAATGAGATCAGTCGCTCCATTCCCAAGGCAAACCCAAAACATGGCGTAGAAGGCCCTGAAAGTTCCTCAACCAAGGTATCGTATCGACCGCCACCACAAATAGCATTTTGTGACCCCAGATTTTCTGAAGTCACTTCAAACGCGGTCATATTGTAGTAATCAAGGCCACGTACTAGATTTGTGTTAATGGTGTAAGGGGTATTTGCAATATCCAACAATTTTTGTACTTCTGTGAAGTGTTGCTCGCTGGTTTTATCCAAATGATCTATCATTTTGGGCAGGTCTTTAGCTATTTCTTTGCATTGTTCAACTTTGCAATCGAGCACGCGTAATGGGTTCTTCTCATACCGGTTGATACAATTCTTACAAAGTTGATCGAGATATTTTTTAATTTCTAATTTTAAAAACTTCCTGTATTGGGGGCGGCAATTATGGTTTCCAAGGCTATTAATCTGGAGTTTGGTATCCTCTATGCCTAATTCGCGAAAAAATTCGATGAGCATTGTCATAACTTCTACATCAACTGTGGGACTAGGAGATCCCATTGCTTCAACTCCGATTTGATAAAACTGCCGCAGCCTTCCAGCTTGGGGTCGCTCATATCGGAACATGGGGCCAATATAAAACATTTTGGTTACGGATGGAGGAGCGTACATTTTATGTTCTATATAAGCGCGAACAACCGATGCAGTTCCTTCTGGTCTTAAAGTTATTGAATCACCACCTCTATCTTCGAAGGTATACATTTCCTTTTCTACGATATCTGTTGTTTCTCCTATACTGCGAGAAAATAGCCGTGTGTTTTCAAAGATAGGAATTCGAATTTCTTTGAATCCGTAGCGAGGAAAAATTTTGTGTGCGATAAGTTCGACCCATTGCCATTTCCAAATTTCATCAGGCAATATGTCTTTTACGCCACGGATAGTTTGTAATTTCATAGTTATTGTAAAGTTAGATTTTTATTTATTGTTTGTAATAAAAAAGTAAGGAATGGGGTTTTGAAGAATTATAGCCTGAGGCTGCTGGCGTGGATTATTTTAGCCGCTTAACCACTTAAACCAACCCCCTTCATTAACCTTTGCTGCGAGATGAGTTTCTGCCATTTCCACATCCTTTTTACTACCGATAAATAGTGGTAGTCGATCATGAATTTCGTTAGGAACAATATCCAGAATACGTTTTTCACCTGTAGAGGCTTTTCCGCCAGCATTTTCGACTATGAATGCAAGAGGTGCTGCCTCGAAAGAGAACCGCAATTTTCCTTTAGGGCTATTCTTGTCCTTTGGATACATAAACAGACCGCCTTTTAACAAAGTACGGTGAAAATCAGCTACAAGCGAGCCGACGTAGCGGAGTTTATAAGGTCTACCAGAAGAAGGGTTATCTTCTTTTAGATAGGACACAAGATTTTTCTGATTTTCATCCCAAATACCCC
>CAZECX010000207.1:0-3598 GCA_964510965.1 uncultured Nitrospina sp.
GTTGTCGATCATTATGGTTTTGCCATCGGTGGTAATCACCTTATAAATAACCGTGGGCGCAGTAGTGAGGAGATCGACTTTATATTCCCGCTCAATACGTTCCCGTATGATTTCCATATGCAACAATCCGAGGAACCCGCAACGAAACCCAAATCCCAGGGCGGTCGATGTTTCTGCCTCATAAGAAAATGAAGCATCGTTCAAGGTTAATTTTTTAAGCGAGTCGCGCAGGTCTTCATAGTCATCTCCACTGATCGGGTAGAGCCCACTGAACACCATGGGCTTGACCTCTTTGTATCCTGGTAAAGGGCTTTCGCACGGAGATTTGGAATGTGTGATGGTGTCGCCTACTTTAGTTTGGTCCAGTTGTTTGATTCCCGCAATCAGGTAACCCACTTCTCCTGCTTGCAGGGTAGGTTTGGGTTCTTGTTTGGGATTAAAGGTGCCGAGTTCTTCCACTACAAAAGTGTTTCCCGTGGCCATCATGGTTATTTCATCGTTCACCGAGAGTTTTCCATGCTGAACTTTAACCAGGACAATGACGCCGCGAAAAGAATCGTACCAGGCATCGAATAGCAAGGCCTGCAGTGCGCCGGCTTTGTTGCCTTCAGGGGATGGAATTATTTTTGTTACCGATTCCATCAACTCATCGATACCTATTCCTTCTTTAGCGCTTACCAGAACAGCATTGTCTGATTCGATCTGCAATACGTCTTCCAGTTGTTCTTTTATGAATTCCGGGTTTGCACTGGGAAGATCAATTTTGTTGATGACGGGAACCACGGTCAGATTATGCTGCATAGCCAGGTTCAGGTTGGCAATTGTTTGTGCCTGAATGCCTTGTGTCGCATCAATGACCAGCAATACGCCTTCACACGCAGCAAGACTGCGTGATACTTCGTATGTGAAATCTACATGTCCCGGCGTATCGATCATATTGAAAACAAAGTTACCTTCCTCTTTGGAGGTATATTTCAAACAAACCGTTTGCGCTTTAATGGTAATCCCGCGTTCGCGTTCAAGGTCCATATTGTCCAAGACCTGATCTTTCATTTCCCGCTGGGTTAGCGCAGAAGTGGCAAGAATCAGTTTGTCTGCAAGAGTAGACTTACCATGATCGATATGGGCAATGATGGAAAAATTTCTTAGTTTATTTTGATCCATAGTTTTTAAAAATTTATCAAACCAAACAATCCGTTAAAGCATCGGACAAAAATTAGAAGAGAGATGTTTTAATCCGGGAGATATTTAAGTAATAAATACTTCTTATTAGTTCATGGAAGAAGTGCGTGCCACTTTACGGGAAGGGGAAAATGCCTCGCTGTATTTTTCAATGCTGGTAAGGGGTGTCGTCCTTAAAAATTTTCGCCATTCATCAAATCGGGTTTTCATTGCCTCATAATCTTTTGCATTATCAATATCCAGAGCGGCTCCTGGAAAAGGTACTTCAAGGGCCGAAAACCGGGTTTTCATTATAGTGGATATTGTTTCTTCCAATTCTTTTTTGGGATTCAGTTTTCTAAAATAATCTACCACGAACTCCAGGCCCAGTCCGCCAAAAAACAAACATAGCTGCAATCCGATGTAATTTTTATAATGCTTTGCCTTATCTTTTCCAAATACGGACAAACCAAACAATACCAGATTTTTGAAGTTTCTCTGATACCGATACTGGTACATCTTTTGGATGTATTCCCGATTCTCAATGCGCAAAGGCTTGACCAGATGCAAGTTGTTGATGCGGAAACTATCCTCCTTGATATGCAAATAGGCCATCTTGATCCCGGGCTTACCTTCCTGAGGATAAAAATGTCGCAGTTTCTCGCGCGAGACCAGCCCAAGCACATGGTCGTATCGATTCATATCCGCGTTGGATATAAAATATTCAACTTCATGCGGAGTTATTAACGGAGCATCGCATGGCACAATAAGAACGGCTTTTTCCCGGTGTGCATCCGTATTGGTAACCTCTACTTGTTGGGATTGTAAAAATGTCTGCCAGACATTTTCATACAAATTGGCCTTTTGTTCGACGACATGAATACGTTTCGGAAATTCACGGTCAATCCGGCTCGAATGTAGAACCTGATCGAGTTTGTCTTTCAATCCAACAATATAGATATCCCCAATCGATTCGACCTGCTGCAAGGTCTCAATTACATAAAGAATGACGCATTTCCCCTGCAGGGTCAAAAATGCCTTGTTCTGGTGATAAACTTTATAGCTGGACTTCCCCTCACCCGCTACCAGAATCACATCATATTTTTTATGTCCGTTTGATGAGCTCATAACCCCAGTTTACCACTTCCTTTTTTAATATTTATAATTTCTTGCGCGCTTCCGGTAAATTGGTTATACAAATGATTCGCTTTTTATAATTACAATACCCGGTGTATTTCCATGGCAGATGATTCAAATCTAAAAACAACCCCTCTTCACTCCATGCACAAGGAACTTGGTGGCAAGCTGGTTCCATTTGCAGGCTGGCATATGCCCATTCAGTTTAAAGGAGTGATTCAAGAGCATCAATGCGTTCGGGATGGTGTGGGTATTTTTGATGTTAGTCATATGGGCGAAATCGAAATCGCCGGTCCAGATGCAAAAAAATTAATTCAATATCTGGTAACAAATGATATTGAAACCATGCAAGACAATCAAGCCCTGTATACCTTGATGTGCCTGGAGACTGGCGGCGTTGTGGATGATTTATTGGTCCACCGTTTTTCCGACGATCACTATTTTCTTTGTGTTAACGCATCCAACTCGGATAAAGATTTTCAATGGATTCTTAAAAATGCCGGCGATTTTAACGCTTCGGTAAAAAATACCAGTCAGCAGACGGCACAGCTGGCGGTACAGGGGAAACACTCTGAGGCACTTGTTCAAAAACTGTGCGACACCTCGTTGAGCGAGATTGAATACTACCATTTTAGAAAAGCAAAAATCCACAATTTTGACTGTATTATGGCTCGTACCGGATATACCGGAGAAGATGGTTTTGAAATCTATATCGACTCAAAAAATGCCGAATCGGTATATAAATCGCTCATCGAAGAAGGAAAACCCTTCAACTTGCAACCTATTGGCCTGGGTGCAAGGGATACTTTAAGATTGGAGATGGGTTATGCCCTCTATGGCAATGAACTCAATGAAAATTGTAATCCCCTGGAAGCCGGTTTGGGGTGGGTCATCAAATTGCAAAAAAATGATTTTATAGGGCAGGCAGCACTTAAAAAACAAAAAGATGCGGGTCTTTCTCGAAAACTCGTCGGCATTCGATTGCTCGATCGAGGGGTGCCGCGTCCTCATTACCGGGTTTTAAACGAAGGGTCACCGATAGGAGAGCTGACAAGTGGAACATTTTCTCCTTCCTTGAATACGGGGATCGGTTTATGTTATGTATCCACAGAATATGCAAAACCCGGAACCAAACTGGATGTGGAAATCAGGAAGTTGAACGTACCTGCTGAGGTCGTAAAGCCGCCTTTCCTGCCAAGTCGTGTTAAAAAAAACTAACTGTTAATTTCCTGGAGGCATCATGGAGGTCCCTGAAAATCTTCTCTACACGCAAGAACATGAATGGATACGTGTGGATGGC
>CAZECX010000208.1:0-3588 GCA_964510965.1 uncultured Nitrospina sp.
TAAGTTCAATTGAGTAGGTTCTTTTTTCGTCGCTTGATACCGTTCCATTTCCGTTTTGATCAAAGTATGCGTCTATGGAAAAAGATTCTGTGACCGAACCTGTAGCTTCGGAAACACCGTAAATAAATACTTCGTCGTTTTGGACCGAGCCGTTATCATCCTCGTCATACACAGTAGCTATATAATGATCGGATGCTGCAAGAAATCTTTTTCCTCGAAAGACGTTATATCCCGAGTTCATAATTGATTTGGAAAGGAATTCTTTAGTAGCAATTCCAGCTGTTTCTATTTCCGAATTTTGAGTTTGCCTGCCAAAGATAATTCGCTCGTTTTGTAAGATACCAGCCATAATAGCGACTATTAAAAGCGTTAATCCAGCCGCCATAATAAGCTCAATCATTGTAAAACCACGTTGGTTTTTTACTAGTAGGCCAAGATTATTTTTGATAAATGAAAATTTTAAAGAGACCATAGATTACCTATAAAGATTAAATAATATTATCCCATTAAATTTAATAAATACTTAAAAAAACTGGCCAACTTTTGTAAAAAAGTTAGTCAATTTTCCCTTCCAAAAGATTTGGCACCTTTACTTGAGATAACCCTTTTTATATGTAGCAAAAAGAGAAGTCAACAATCAGACGGATTTGAGTTTGACGAGCGCCAAAATTTGAAGAATTTAGAGGAATCGTGAACGATCACCCTATATTGGTGTGTCCCCCTCCCCTGCTGTATAATCTGCCTTGTGATTAAACTGACGACGGATATTTCGATCAAACAAGGTGTCACGCTCAATCGTGATATTAGAGAGTACGTTGAGAGACGACCCAAAGTAATGTGCAAGGGATTAAATGGCCGTCCTGTTTTTCTGACAAAGTATTTGGTGACAACAAAAGGACGCTTAGACAAAAACCGTCGTCGTCAAAGATTCTTTGCGGGTTTGGATTTACTCCGCAAAATTAGATGGGAGGATACGACCGACCAAATCCAAGAGCCTTTAGGTAATGCCTCTTTTGAATTCAAGGGAATCACGCCGAAGGGCGAAACGGTGGGTGTTCACGTGCGGGAGGAGACAGAAGGTAAAAACCGCAGGCTGTACTTAATTTCTACCTTCTAAAAAGGAAAACCCGCTGGTTGAACACTAGTCTCAACGTGCGGGTTATCAGTATTCTATAAGCCGCCGACACCCCATATTCTGACGGTTTCCCGCTTGAGGGCTTTTAACCATTGGTGATTATAGAACACTCCTATTCGGCTATCCTTATTTTACCAGACCCAACCAAACAATCAAGCTTTTCGAGTTGCGTTTTTGAATCTGCGGAGTAAGGTAGCCGTGCAATCTGTAGTGTGGTTTGTATTCTCGCTCTATTTCGTACCTCAGCCTGAATGGGGCGACTGTTCCGCCTTGGGGTACTTCGCGAGAAGGACGCTATGGATTGCCGGATACGGTTGTCCCATTTTGTATGTCTCCCAAAGCTCTACCACCTTACGAAGATAAATTTATGCGCCTTTTGAAGGCTGATCAACTGAAAATCCAAAAGTTATTGGCCGACACCTCCAGCTCCACATCAGAATCAGAGATCGCCAGAGAGTGGATATTAGTTGGTCAAGAACAGTATTGTAAAAACATCCTGACGATTTACCGGCAATGGAAGACTACAGGCAAAATTGAATAGAAGTGACTCCCCTCTTTTGGAAGTTTGTGAGCGCCTGAAAGAGATTTTCATTATTTTATGATTAAAATCATTTTTATCATTAAAATGATTTTTTAGTTGTAACAATCCACTAAAACCTTTATAGTTTTACTGATTGTAATCATTTTAATGATTCTTATCATTTATTTGATAAAAATCATAATTATCATTTTTATCATAAAAAATCATGAGTTATGTAATTAGTTGTGTTAATCGCAAGGGGGGTAGTGGCAAAACTACTAGTATCCTCAATCTAGCTATAAACTTATCGTACGAGGATAAAAAGGTGGCTTTATTAGACACCGACCCTCAACGTAATGCCTTAGATACTATGGATGTGCGTGCTGATCCTACAAAAGTTAAGTTTTTCTCGATCTCAGATCGCCCCCACGAAGAGATCGATAAATATCAAGACTATGACTTCGTTTTGATTGACTCTCCTGCTTACAATGATGATATTGCGCGCTCAGTGGTGATTTGTTCTGATTTAGTAATCGTCCCAATCAAAGCCTCTTCTCTTGATATTCGTGGTGTTGGTGCAACAATAGACCTAATCGACGAAGCGCGAAAACAAAGACCAGAGATTTTGGCCTATTTTTTACCTAGCATGATTCAACCGCAAACTATCTTTGCTAAAGAACTGAGTAAGGAGCTGAGGAAGAAATACCGCAAAATGAAAGTTCTAGACTCTCAAATTACCAATAGGGTGGCATATAACTATGCGACAGCCTATGGCCTTTCTGTGACTGAGTATGAACGATCTGGTATAGCTTCTAATGAGATTAATGCATTAACTAAAGAGGTTTTGCAGATCATACAACCTTAGACTAATTTTAATGATAAGAATCATAACTATCATTTTAATCATTAAAATGATATAATTTACCTATGAAAAAACGACCTTCACTCGGAGACGTAGAAATCAAGCCAAATAAGTCAAAAGAGGCTATGGATAGTTTTGTTAATAAAGAACCAAAGAAAAAATCCCCACCAAAGAATCAGCAAGTAGTAACCAAGAAACCAAAGAAGAGTTCTAAACTAGGTAGACCCAAGAAAGGGGAGCTACCAAAAGATGTCCCTATGTACATAAAATTTCCGAAGGATGTCCACAAAGCCGTGAAGGTTAAGTCTGGTGAAACGGATGTCAACATGGATGAAATTGTTGTAAGGGCCGTGGCGAAAGAGCTTGGTGTAGAACTTGATCCCAAATAGTGGGGTGATCCAGGCACCCCCTGAAACCTCCAAAATTGCCCTCAGATTGATTTATCCAACCAGATCGCCACTAACTAGCTCTAAAGGGTTTGCTCTTCTGAGAGGGGAGTAATTGACCATCAACTTAATATTCTATTTCCCCCCAAAGTACCCCGTCAACTGGTAGTTCTCTTGGCCGTGGTCTATGACATCATAGCCTTGTGACTTTGCCCACTGCATAAAGTCATTATCTTTTGGTTCTAGATATTCTCTAGCCGCTAGCGTTTCAATCTTGGCTTTGACGATCTTACCCTTTACGCCCAGTTTGTCGTATTCACCCAGAGCATAGCTATCCCAATTCTGCTTGTCACCTTCGATTAGCTCCTGAATCTGTGTTTTAGACAAGCTTTTGACTACCGCCCTGGCCTTCTTATTCTTATTCTTCGAGAAGTCGCTCAATAGCTCTTTTAAGGCTCCTTCTTCTATCTCTCGCTTTTGTGCCTTCGCTTTATTTTGTCGTCTCTCTTGAACTTCTTCGGGTTCCTTCCAGTCTTCTTTGACGGCACTATGAAGAAGAGCCGCAAGTGATTTAACTGGACGCTTCTTAGAATACTCAATCACCAGCGCCATCTTTTGCCTCACATAGTCGTGAGAACGGCGGTGTAATAATGTCCCACTGATTGGTGGTTGTGGCGGAGCAAAA
>CAZECX010000209.1:0-3490 GCA_964510965.1 uncultured Nitrospina sp.
TCACAGATATCGTTTCCCCAATGGAACGAGTTCAATCCCTCGCTTAAACCGCCCCAGTTTATAAGAGAAGCTAATTGCCCGAAGCAAACCCCATATTCTTTTCAAGATATTAATCACCATTTTTCTATGTAAAACCCCATTTTCAAAAAGAACAATAACCTTTATTTAATTGCTGTTTGGGTACGGTATTTGCATCCTTTAGTTTGTATAACCACAAGTATTGGTATTTTTGACGGAATAAAAATAAGAGCTAATCTTACAAATGAAACGAATTTTTACAATCTTGATCATTTTTTATGTCTTTCTATTTGCTTTTGAAAGTCTTGCTGGAGCAATTAGTGCAAGTAAAACGACTGTAATAAATGGAAAATTGAGTTCTTTGAATAGCCTAAAAAATGTTCATTCACATTTAATGAACAACGGATATATTGTTCGCCTAGAATTTAGGAAACCTGTTTCTCATTGGATGAAACCTGTTTTCGATGAAAAATCGGTTCAAATTGATTTTCGGGGAGCTTTTGTTGAATCTTTCAGTAAAAGTTTTCCAATAGAAAGTTCTATTATTTCCAAAGTTATTGCTCGTCAATCTGATAGAGAAACACTTCGTGTACGTTTTCAAACAAAACGGGATTTAAAATATACTCAAAACCGAATCAAACTGTTGCAACAGGGAAGGTTCATAATTATTCGGTTTGATATGACCAGCAAAGAATCATCATTTATATATTCTGCAAAAGTTTCTCCAGAAAAAAAACAAAAAGAAAATTTTATAAGTACTAATGACGATCTTTTATCTCAGTTCCTTCCCAGCGCACCAAAAAAAATGAAGGATAAAAAAGAAGAAAAATTATCCAAATTAAAATCTAGTACTTATTCTCCGACTGATACGCAAAAAGAAGCCTTTGTGACAGAAAAAGAAGGCACAAATAAAATTGAACTGGTTGAAACGAGAACCGTGCCTCTAGTTGATCAAATTAAAAAATGGATATTTGTATTTGGGTTTTTATTCCTAGTAATTTTTTGTTTTAAAAAGTATTTTTTGAAAATTACCCCAAGGGTTAGGGGGCGTAATGGAAAAAAAATTAGCCCTGATCATCCAGAGGTAAGAAGAAATAAAGCAAGATTAATCGCATCTAAATTTGCAAGGGTGTTTTTTAGTTACTTGAGGAGAATTTCAAAACCTAAAGAAGAAAAATCAGTTGAAGGAGCTAAGAAAAATATTCTAAAAAAAATTCGTAAGTTACAAAAAGCAAGTAGATGATAACAAATATATCCTATCTAGTATTGTTATTAGTAACGCCAATTCTATAGATCGAGTAATTTTTTTTCCGGATGTATTTATTCTTATTGCTTTATGATAAGTTCATAGGTTTGATTTTCAGATGCTTTCAAGATAAATTAATTGTTGAAAATAGATATCAAAGATAAAAGGAAAAACTTTAAAAATATTAAAATGCGGTCTTATGAATCAATCAAATTTGAGAGTTTTAGCTGTTAGTAGTGGTAAGGGTGGTGTTGGTAAAACTACCATCGTTGCTAACCTAGCTTACGCCTTGTCAAAAAGGGATAAGAAGGTTCTTGTGGTTGATACGGACCTTGGTTTGAATAATATTGATATTCTTTTTGGTTTAACTTCAAAAAAGCATATTGGGCATGTTTTGTCGGGGAAATCTAATGTCGAAGATATAATCTTGCATGGCCCGGAAGGTATCCATATTTTGCCTGCAGGCAATGGTCTTCAGGAGTTGACCCAATTAGAACCCGAAAAGAAAATGGCATTGATGGATGAGTTAGACCGAATCAGCGTAGACTACGATTTTCTGATTTTCGATACAAGCGCGGGGATTTCTTCTAATGTAACTTTCTTTTGCAGTGTTGCTCAAGAAATATTTCTTATTGCCACAACAGAACCTACTTCCCTGACGGATGTTTATGCATTAATGAAGGTTTTGCATACCAGGCATTCACAGAAACATTTCAGATTAATTATTAATTCTGTGTCATCTGAAAGAGAAGCACAGGGAGTGTACCAACAACTGACAAAAGTTGCCGATGGTTTTCTTAAGGGTGTTTATGTTGAATACTTAGGGTACATATTGCGTGACACCAATGTCTCTAAAGCGATCCGTCAACAAAAAGTTTTTTTAAAAATTTATCCTTTTTCGAAATTCAGCGTATGTATGAATGAACTAGCGGAAAAAATTATAAAAGAGAAGCCGAAACTAATTTCAGGTGAAGGTAATCAGTCCTATTTTTGGAGGAGTGCTTTTCGCGACAAATGAATCCTGTAAACCTACAAAAGATTGCCGCTTCGGTTGGTCTGATTGAGTGGGTCCATTTTATTGTATGAGAACCAAAAAGATATAGTTTTTGAAGAGAGTCAGGAAGAAGATTCCGATAAAAATAAACAGTTGGATCAAACGGCTTAGCGAGAGAAATATAAGATGATCACTAAAAGCGAAGAAATTAATCAAATAGAAATTTCTATAGAGAATCGTGAAGCTGTTATTAAGGAATATGCACCGATGATTAAGTATGTTGCAATCCGAATTGCCAAACGTCTTCCCCCTCATATTGAAGTCGATGACCTAATTAGTGTTGGTGTCTTGGGTTTGATAGATGCGGTGGAAAAATATGATGCATATCGAGGTGCAAAATTCAAAACATATGCTGAATTCCGAGTGCGCGGAGCAATTCTTGATGAACTGAGGGCGATGGATTGGGTTCCTAGATCGGTGCGTCGAAAAGCTTCTGCTCTAGATGGAGTGGTCCAGAAACTTCAGAACCAATTGGGACGTCCCCCTGAAGACGATGAAGTTGCCGGTGAAATGGGTGTCAGCATGGATGAGCTTTTCAATACGATGAATGAAACGAAAAGCATACCTATTCTCAGCTTAGAAGATTTAGGGATAGCTAATGAGTCGGGGGAGAAACAAAATTTACTGGATTGTATTGCTGGTAAGGGTGATACTGATCCACAAACTTCGCTCCGCCTGAGAGAGCTGAAAGAAATTATTGCTAATGCAATTGATACGCTTCCTGAAAAAGAGAGATTGATGATATCTCTTTATTATTACGAAGAAATGAACATGAAATTGATAGGGGAAGTGCTCGGTATTACGGAATCTCGAGTTTCTCAAATTCACTCTAAAGCCGTTTATAGGTTACGCTCTAAACTTAAAGCTATTATCACTGAAGAAATGTAGTATTCCGTAAAGATAATCTCGATTGCAGCTATTTTGAATGCTTATTTATTTCCTAAAAGTTTCCAATTCTGGGCTTAAAAACATGAAAATTTTAGTTATTGAGTTTGCCGCTTCAGCAATATCTTGGTTTGCCAGATTCATTCCTGAAATTTTTTGATTGATGATGGCAGAATTATATTTTTTAAGTAAAACATTTTTCTTTTCGCCTGATAATTTTATGATATTGGCTAGACCCCCAGCATCAATCCAAAATCCGCCGCACTTTGAACATTGATTTACCTCGG
>CAZECX010000210.1:0-3489 GCA_964510965.1 uncultured Nitrospina sp.
TGCATTGCGTCGTTCATCAGCAAAAAGAATCACGGCGGTGATTCCTTATTATGGATATGCTCGCCAGGATAGAAAAAACGAACCTCGGGTACCAATCACCTCCAAATTGGTTGCCGATTTAGTGGTTACGGCAGGGGCGGATCGTGTTTTGACGGTCGATTTACACGCAGGCCAAATTCAGGGCTTTTTTAATATCCCTGTGGATCATTTGTTCGCAATAAATGTCCTGATCGACTACATCAAAGAGCAGAAACTGGAAGATTTGATTGTAATTTCACCCGATGCGGGAGGGGTGGAGCGGGCGCGTGCTTATGCAAAACGTTTGAACAGCTCTTTGGCGATCATCGACAAACGCCGAGATATTCCTAATGAAGCGAAAGCGATGAATATCATTGGTGATGTAAAAGGAAAAATAGCTTTTATCGTAGACGACATGATCGATACAGCAGGAACATTAATGGAGGCGACCGATGCACTACTAGGGGCAGGTGCCAAGGAAGTGCACGCTTGTTGTTCTCATCCTGTTTTATCTGGTCCGGCGGGAGAGCGTATTGCAAACTCACCCATTAAATCAGTTGTAACAACCAATACCATTCCCTTGAATGGGGAGTTGGGAAAAAATCCTAAGATAAAAGTGTTATCTGTTGCCTCCCTTTTGGGGGAAGCAATTTTAAGAATTCATCAGGAAACCTCTGTCAGTTCTTTGTTCGATTCTACAAAGGATTAAAAAGAGGGGTTATCTTTCAGAATATTTTTTACATTGATTGGAGTTCAGAATGTCAGTTTTAACAGGGAAATTAAGAGAAGCAAAAGGTAAATCAGCGGCAAGAAAATTGCGGACGGATGAATGCATCCCGGCTGTGGTATATGGCCTCAATGAAAATGTTAATTTATCGGTCAATCCAAAAGAACTGAGTAAATTGATTGAGGCTAAAGGGCGTAATGTTTTGATCGAATTGAAGGTTGATGGCGATTCGGCTGAAAATAGAAATGTGGTGCTGCAAGAATTTCAAACCCATCCACTCAAACCAGGTTGGGTTCATATTGACTTTCTTGAAATTGATGTAACTAAAAAGATTAAGGTAAAAATTCCCGTTGTTCTGGTTGGCGTTTCTCCCGGAGAAAAACAGGGGGGACATGTAAACCACATAATCCGCGCCTTAGAAATCGAAAGTCTGCCTACAGATATCCCGGAAAAATTGGAAGTGGATATGAGTGGGATCGAGCTGAACCAGATGATTCACGTTTCGGATTTGAATCTTGGTGGATCCGTAAGAATCCTGAATGATCCCAACGATGTAGTGGTAAATGTTCACCTCGAAAAAGTCAAAGAAGAAAAACCTGAAGGCGAAGAAGGTGAAGAAGGAGCAGAAGGTGAGGCTCCCGCAGAATCTACTGATGATGCCGGGAAGAAAGAAGACGGTTAAAATTAATTGTGTTTTTGATTTTAGGCTTGGGCAATCCCGGGCCGCGTTATGAGCTGACTCGACATAATGCGGGATTTCTTGTTTTAGATAATCTGGCTGATAAATATAAAATCAAGCTGGCTCAACATAAGTATCGTTCCCTTTACGGAAAAGGGGAAATTGACGGGCTTCCGGTTATTCTCGCAAAACCGATGACCTACATGAATGAAAGCGGAAAAGCAGTCAAAGCACTTCTTTCCGCTTTTAGTCTTTCCCCGGAACAAATTCTGGTCACACATGATGACATTGACCTTCCACTTGGAAAAATAAAAACCAAGTTTAAGGGAGGCGATGGAGGCCAATTAGGAATTAGATCAACCATAGAAACTTTGCGAACCCGGGAGTTTGGCAGGGTACGCGTCGGGGTCGACCGCCCTGAGGATAGAGAGGACATCGTCGATTACGTTTTGTCCCCTTTTTCTGAAGAGGAGTCGAACCTGTTAAATGATGTAATGAATCAAGCGGTGCATACGATAGAAGCGGCGCTAAAAGAACTCAATAAACGAAACAACCCTACGGAGGAATAAAAAGAATGTTATCGGAACACAAAGGAGAAATTGGCTTCATCGGTTTTGCCATGGTGGCATATCTGGTGATGGCTTCTTTTGACGCATCGCATAATTATGTGTATTTAGCTGTCGTATTTGGTTTGTTTGGTCTCGTCATCGCTTGGAAACTTTTTGAAGGTGTTGATGACGCATCCGCGGGAAATGAAAAAATGACAGAAATAGCTGACGCTATCCATGAAGGTGCCATGGTATTTCTTTCAAGGGAATACAAAATCCTCGGCTATTTTATTGCGGGAATTTTTCTACTCCTGCTTTTCCTTATTTCTGCGCAAAAAGGAATATGGATTGGACTTTGGACAGCCGTCTCATATGCCATTGGAGCAGGGTGTTCCATGCTCGCTGGTTTTTTCGGTATGAATGCAGCAACCACCTCTGGTGTGCGTACTTCTCAAGCGGCAGTTGACGGCGGGCAGTCCAAAGCACTTCTCATCGCATTCAATGGCGGCGCAGTAATGGGACTTTGCGTGGCGAGCCTGGGCCTCCTTGGGGTCGGTGGATTATTCCTGCTGTTCGGACGCGGAGAATCTTTTACAGTTATCAGTGGTTTTGCCATGGGTGCCAGTTCTATTGCGTTGTTCGCTCGTGTGGGCGGCGGTATCTATACCAAAACAGCAGATGTTGGCTCCGACCTGGTGGGTAAGGTTGAAGCGGGTATACCCGAAGATGATCCACGTAATCCTGGCGTAATTGCTGATAACGTAGGCGACTGCGTAGGTGATACGGCTGGATTAGGTGCGGATATTTTTGAATCTTATTGTGGTTCCATGATTGCCGCCATCGTTATCGGTGCCAGCATGGCTACCCTGCGTTTCGAATATATGGCTCTTCCAATCATGATAGCTATGGTGGGGTTGCTTGCCTCGGTCATTGGTATTCGTGCCATGACCTCATTAGGCAGCATGGACCCTTCTGCAGCACTTAGAAACTGCACATTCATCAGCGCGGGTGCAATGCTATTCGTGGCATTTTTCTTAATCAAAGTTATGGGCCTCCCTTCAGGAGTATTTATTGCCCTTTTGTTTGGTTGTCTGGCAGGTATCGGTATCGGTTTGATTACCGAATACTACACAGCTAGCAAGCCCGTTGTTCGAATTGCAGAATCAAGCAATACCGGTGTTGCAACAGTAATGATCACGGGTCTAGCAGTGGCTATGGAAAGTTGTGTGATTCCAGTAGTAATTATTGCATTGACCATATATGTCAGTGCTGAATCTGCCGGCCTCTATGGTGTTGCACTTTCTGCAGTAGGTATGCTTGCAACAGTAGGTATCACCATGTCGGTCGATGCCTATGGCCCCATCGCCGATAACGCGGGTGGAATATCAGAAATGGCAGGACTGGGAGAAGAAACCCGAAAAATTACGGATGGACTGGATCAAGTGGGCAACACCACCGCTGCGATTGGTAAAGGATTTGCCATAGGTTCTGCAGCTTTGAATGCGTTGGCTTTGTTC
>CAZECX010000211.1:0-3379 GCA_964510965.1 uncultured Nitrospina sp.
GCATCTGGGAATTGATGGAAGCTTTGGATACCTATTTCCCGGTTCCAGATCGTCCGGTCGACAAACCTTTCTTGATGCCGATTGAAGATATTTTCAGTATTTCGGGTCGTGGAACCGTTGCAACCGGTCGTGTTGAAACTGGCGTGATCAAGGTGGGTGAGGAGTTGGAGATCGTTGGTTTCCGAGACACTACAAAAACTACGGCAACCGGTGTTGAAATGTTCCGCAAGCTTCTAGATGAAGGACGGGCGGGTGAAAATGTTGGGGTTCTGTTGCGAGGTACCAAGCGAGAAGAAATTGAGCGTGGTCAGGTTCTTGCTAAACCGGGTTCCATCACACCGCATACGAAGTTCAAGGCCGAAGTTTATATTCTTACTAAAGAAGAAGGCGGTCGGCATACTCCATTTTTTAATGGCTATCGTCCGCAGTTCTATTTCAGAACCACCGATGTTACCGGCGTTGCAACCCTGCCTGCAGGAGTTGAGATGGTTATGCCTGGAGATAATGTGGCGATGGAAATCACTCTCATTACGCCTGTTGCTATGGCGAAAGAGCTTCGATTTGCAATCCGTGAAGGTGGCCGTACAGTAGGCGCCGGAGTTGTTGGTGAGATCATAGAATAATGAGCGACCAAAAAATACGCATTAAACTTAAGGCTTATGACCATAAGCTGTTGGACTGGTCGGTTGCGGAGATAGTTGAAACCACCCGACGTACAGGGGCAAAGGTTGTTGGTCCTGTTCCCTTGCCTACGGTGAGAAACAGATGGACGGTATTGAGGTCGCCGCATGTAGATAAGAAATCTCGTGAGCAGTTTGAGATTCGAACTCACAAGCGGATCATGGAAATTCTTGAGCCCACCCCGCAGACTGTGGATGCGTTGATGAAGCTGGACCTTTCCGGCGGTGTGGATATTGAGATCAAGCTTTAAAATGGAAATGCAATGAGCGCGTTATTAGGAAAAAAAGTAGGAATGACCCAGGTCTTCAATGAGAAGGGCGATTGTGTGCCTGTCACTGTTGTGCAGGTTGAACGGTGTGTGCCGGTATTAAAGAGGACCGTTGAAAAAGATGGTTATGACGCGGTCATGTTGGCTTATGGTGATAGAAAACCAAAGCACACAAATAAGCCCCTAAAAGGTTTTTACGATAAGCATAAAGTCGAACCTGCGAAAATTCTTAAAGAGTTTAGAAATCAAAATGTAGATGATGATGCAATGGGCAAGCCCGTTAAGGTGGATATTTTCAGTGCGGGAGATGAGGTTGAGGTCGTGGGTGTGACCAAGGGCCGAGGTTTTTCCGGGGTTTTTAGGCGATTCAATTATGGTGGCGCTCCAGCTTCTCATGGTCATCATGAAAGTTACCGTGGAACCGGTTCCATCGGAATGCACACTTACCCGGGGCGAGTTCTTAAGGGGATGGGCATGCCGGGTAGGATGGGTGGCAAGACGAAGCACCTGAAAAATCTCGAAGTCATTCGAGTGGATGTTGAAAATAATGTGCTTCTTCTCAAGGGCTCTGTGCCGGGTGCGAATGGCGGATTGCTAAGAATTTTTAAATCGTAAGGAATAAAGTTTTTTCATGCCTGAACTAGATGTGGTAGATACGGAAAACAAAAAAGTCGGAACGGTGGAAGCTTCTTCCAGTGTGTTTGAGACCAAAGTGCGCGATGAATTGGTGCAGCGTTATGTGACCATGCAGCTGGCGACTCGGCGCGGCGGGAATGCGGCCACCAAACAGAATAAAGGCGACCTGCATGGTAGCAATGCGAAACCCTGGAGGCAGAAGGGTACCGGTCGTGCTCGTTCGGGTAACACGCGGTCGCCCATCTGGCGAGGGGGAATGACGGTGTTTGGACCTAGTCCCAGAAGCTACGCTTTTACTCTTTCTAAAAAATCCAAAAAACTTGCCATCAAATCTGTTCTCACGGAAAGATTCAAAACACAAAACATCTCTGTTGTTGATTCCATTGCCTTGGAGCATCCAAAAACAAAAGATGCTGCGGCGATCCTTAAAAAGCTGAGTCTTCCAAATAAAACTTTATTTATTCTTTCCGAAAAAAATCAGAACTTTCAATTGGCAGTTCGTAATCTGCCCTACACGAATGTTTTGCTGGTAGATGGGTTGAATGTGTTCGATCTTTTGAAGCATGAAAAAATTGTGTGCACAAAAGAGGCGCTTCAAAAAATAGAGGAGCGACTGAACTAATGGATATGTATCAGGTGATAGTCAAGCCATTGGTGACAGAAAAAGGCACCACGATGCTGAGCGAGGGTAACTGGGTAACCTTCAAGGTTCATCCTGACGCCAATAAAATTGAGATCAGAGAAGCGGTCCAGAAAATTTTCAGTGTCTCTGTTTTGCAGGTGAATACACAGATCGTGCGTGGCAAGCGAAAAAGGTTTGGCAAGACGATGGGTCAGTCAAAGGCGTGGAAGAAGGCAATGGTGCAGTTGAAAGAGGGCGACAAAATTGAAATATTTGAGGGAGTGTAAGGGTTAATGCCTATCAGAAAACTAAAACCAAGGTCTCCAGGTGTTCGATTTCAGACCATTTCTGGATTTGATGAAATAACGAAATCAGAGCCGGAAAAAAGTCTTCTTGTTTCTATTTCAAGATCGGGTGGACGAAATAACAAGGGTCGATTGACAGCAAAGCGTAGAGGCGGTGGTCATCGCAAGCAATATCGAGTTATTGATTTCAAGCGCGGTAAAGATGGTATTGGGGCAAAGGTTGTTGGGATAGAATATGATCCTAATCGCTCAGCCCGTATTGCTCTGCTGGTTTATTCCGATGGTGAGAAACGATACATCATTGCGCCGGCAAAATTGAATGTGGGTGATGTTTTGATGTCGGGTGAAAATGCTGAGATTAAAATTGGAAACTGTCTGCCCCTAAAAGATATTCCTGAAGGCACTCTGATTCATAATATAGAAATGCGGCCGGGAAAAGGTGCGCAGATCGCGCGCAGTGCAGGAAATGGTGTTCAGCTGATGGCGAAAGAAGGGGAGTATGTCACGTTGAAGTTGAAGTCCGGCGAGGTCCGGTTGATCCATAAGAATTGTCGCGCGACGATAGGTGTTGTGGGAAATTCGGATCATGAAAACGTATCGATCGGCAAGGCCGGGCGAGTGCGTTGGATGGGACGTCGACCAAGAGTGCGTGCGGTAGCAATGAACCCGGTGGATCATCCGATGGGCGGTGGTGAAGGTCGATCTTCAGGTGGGCGTCACCCTTGTAGTCCCTGGGGGCAAAGTGCTAAAGGATTAAAAACAAGAAAAGTTAATAAACAATCGAACAAATTTATTCTCAGTCGTAAAAAGAGAAAATAAGTTTGTCTAATTTTGAGGGTTAGGAATGGCACGATCGTTAAAAAAAGG
>CAZECX010000212.1:0-3318 GCA_964510965.1 uncultured Nitrospina sp.
GAGTACTTGCTTGACATGCAAGGGGTCGGCGGTTCGAAACCGCCCGTGCCTATTCTTTCAAAGGTTTATTAGATTTAATTCTGGCATCATGCCGATGTGCATGATGTTTTTTCATTTGTTCAAACAAATTAATTAGAATCACCCTCACCCCAACCCTCTCCCCTCAAGGGAGAGGGGGATAAAAAGTTCCTTCTCCCCTGGAGGGAGAAGGTTAGGATGAGGGGGCTATAATAATTAATATCTATACTTAAAGAAATGATTCCTAACGAAAATCCTACCGAACTGGAAACCATTCGTCACAGTTGTGCGCATTTAATGGCGCAAGCGGTTCAGGAACTTTTTCCTGGAACGCAGGTCACCATTGGTCCGGTAATTGAAGATGGATTCTTCTACGACTTTTCCCGCAAAGAGGCTTTTGTTCCTGAAGACCTTGAAAAAATCGAAAAGCGTATGAAAGAACTCGCCGCCGAGGATACTCCTATCGTGCGCAGTGAAGTCACTCGTGAAGAGGCGATAAAAAAATTCGGTGACATGGGCGAGAAGTTCAAGGTCGAGATCATTGAAGGGATTGATCCCAGCGAACCGATTTCGATTTACTCGCAAGGCGACTGGGGCGACCTGTGCGGCGGACCGCATGTTGAGTCGACAAAAAAGATAAAAGCATTCAAGCTGCTGCACACTTCGTCCGCTTATTGGCGTGGTGATGAACGCAATCCGGTTTTGCAACGCATTTACGGCACCGCCTGGAATACGGAAAAAGAATTACGTCTTTATCTCAAAAGACTGGAAGAGGCGAAGAAACGCGATCACCGCAAACTGGGTAAAGAGCTCGACTTGTTTTCGGTTTCGGATGAAATCGGGCCCGGCCTCATTCTATGGCATCCGAAAGGCGCGCGCATTCGTCACCTGATGGAAGACTTCTGGAAGAAAGAACATTTCAAACACGGTTACGAAATGGTCATCAGTCCGCATGCGGCAAAAATAGATTTATGGAAGACCAGCGGCCACACGGAGTTCTATAAGGACAATATGTTCTCGAATATGGATGTTGAAGGCAGAGAATATGTAATGAAACCGATGAACTGTCCTTTCCATATTCAGATTTACAAGACCAAGTTGAGAAGTTATCGCGACCTTCCCGTTCGTTTTGGAGAACTGGGCACTGTCTACCGTTACGAGCGGTCGGGTGTTTTGCACGGTCTGCTCAGGGTACGCGGATTCACTCAGGATGACGCGCATTTGTTCTGTCGTCCATCGCAGATTGAAGAAGAGATCACCAAGGTTCTCGACCTCATCGTTTTTATTTTGCAGTCGTTCGGATTTCACGAATACAAAATTTACTTGAGCACACGACCGGAAAAATATGTTGGCTCGGATGAAGGATGGGAGTCCGCAACGAAGGCTTTGGAAACTGCGTTGAACAACAAGAAACTGGATTTCGAAGTGGATCCGGGTGAAGGTGTTTTTTATGGTCCAAAAATCGACATTAAAATTAAAGACAGTTTGAATCGCTACTGGCAGGTGTCGACGGTGCAGGTTGATTTTAATCTACCTGAAAAGTTTGATATCAGTTATATTGAGGAAGACGGTCAACGCCGTCAACCCATCATGCTTCACCGGGCTTTAATGGGTTCTTTGGAGCGATTTTTTGGGTGTCTGATCGAGCATTATGCAGGTGCTTTTCCGTTGTGGCTGGCGCCGGTTCAGGTCATTTTGCTGCCGATCACCGATAATCATGCTGAATATGCTGATAAAATAGCCCAACAGCTTGAAGAATCAGGCATTCGGGTAGAAAAAGACTTGCGAAATGAGAAGATTGGGTTCAAAATACGCGAGGCCCAATTACAGAAGATCCCTTATATGATTGTTTTAGGGGACAAAGAGGTGGAGTCCTCCACTTTAGGTGTTCGCAGACGACGGTCCAAGGAAACGCGAACCCTCGATTTCAAAACGTTTTTGGATGAAGTCAATGAAGCCGTAGAAAACCGGACCATTGACATTGATTAATTTTTTAAGAAGGAAAGTTTTAAATTAACAAGAAACAGCGCATCAATAATATGATCCGGGTTAAGGAAGTGGCTGTCATCTTAGATGATGGTGAGTCCTTGGGCACTATTCCTACCGAAGAAGCCATTGCCATGGCAGAAGACAGGAACCTGGATCTCGTAGAAGTAGCACCCAATTCAAATCCGCCGGTTTGCCGTATTATGGATTACGGTAAACATAAATATAAAGCCAGTAAAAAGGCACACGAGGCAAAAAAGAATCAGAAAGTTGTTCATGTTAAGGAAGTCAAGTTTCGGCCCAATACCGATCAGCATGACTTCGATTTTAAATTAAAACATGTGCAACGTTTTCTGGAAAATGGTGACAAGGCAAAGGTTGTCATTTTCTTCAAAGGTCGGGAAATTGTTCACCGCGAGTTTGGTCAAAAAGTTTTAGAGCGGGTCGCCGAGCAAACCGAAGACATCGCCGTAATTGAACAAACGGCAAAACAGGAAGGCCGGACTTTGGTTATGATTCTGGCCCCTAAAAATGTTAAGTCGAAAAAGGGCAGTCCACCAAAAAATCCCAAACCGGCTGTAGAAAAAGTGAAAGCGGTGGAAGCGGCGGATGAAAAACAGCCCGCATCAGAAGAGTCAGGCGCTGAAACAGCGGTGCCTAATAACGAATAAGTGGAGTAGTTAGCAATGCCAAAAATGAAAACAAACCGAGGGGCTGCCAAAAGGTTTAGAAGGACGGGTAGCGGGAAAATTCGTAGGAATAGTGCTTTCACCAGCCATATTTTGACGAGCAAAACCACCAAACGAAAAAGAAATTTGCGTAAAGCCAGCATCATGGCACCTTCTGATGCCCAACGCATTAAAGTATTAATACCCTACTAGCTCCCTAACGGGAGAAGTGATGGGATAAATTTTTTAACAAAGATAAACCCTTAACAACTAAAATTGATTTTTGAATAGTTGAGTCCAGCGTCACGCTGGCGAGGGTAGCGACTCCCTAACGGGAGAGGCGCGCAGTTATTTTGGATAAAAGGAGAATTTTGAAATGCCACGTGCAGTAAACGGGACTATTTCCCGAAAAAGACGAAAAAAAATATTAAAGATGGCCAAAGGCTATCGAAGCGTACGCAGCACTGCGTTTCGAAAAGCTCGTGAATCTGTTGAGCATGGCCTTTGTTATGCTTACCGCGACCGTAAAAATCGCAAACGCGAATTCCGTCGACTTTGGATCGCCAGAATCAACGCAGCTGTCCGAGCTGAGGGAATGAACTACAGCCAATTCATGTACGGTTTGAAAAAAGCAGATATTCAATTG
>CAZECX010000213.1:0-3313 GCA_964510965.1 uncultured Nitrospina sp.
AAAGCTTTGCAGTACATCTGCTATGAAAAAGGCGACAAAAAACATTAGGGCGGACAGCACAGAGTCGGAGAACGTACTTTGTGGAGATTTGAGTACCCAGCAGATTGCTGTTCCAGCAAATCCCAGTTTTCTCGAAACCTCAGTGACATCTTTCGTATATGTTCTGTATTGTCCCCATAGCTCAGAATTTTTCATCTTTTCTTCGATTGAGCGTGTTCTATTTGCGGTTGTGGCTTAGGGTCGTATGTACCCGGATTACCTGTAGGTACCTTAGAAGGAGAAGTAGGCTTTATAGGTTGCGGTTTACTTGGGCTTTTTTCAACCATGGTGTTTCCTTCGCTTATGTTGTTCAGAGGTATGTTGAATAGCGTTTTAGGAAGGCTCTTAGCGTTCGAGCAGGCAGTCTGACCGTTTTATCTTCCTCAAATAATTCCAAGGCCGCTATTAATGCGGATATGGTGGCTGTCCTGTGGTCCTTGATCTCATCAAGTGCCCACAAAACGCCGTGGACTTCAATTTTATGGCTTGTAGCAACACTTCTGAGTTTGTCATCGCCCGTTAATAAAATACAGCCAGGGCTTTGTTCTGCGAGAGAAAACGCAAAGCAATCATGTATCGTCAGAGCGGGACAATAGGATTTAATGTGTTGTGCTCGAAGAACGCTTTCGCCAGGTAATTCGATAACGCTCATTCCGCCTTCAAGGAAAATATTTTTTTCATCACAACTGAAATTCAGTAGTTCTTCTTCGAAAAGCGTATCAGGAATGGCTTTTTCGTAAGGCAGTTTCATAAAAGCCTCAAGTAATGAGGCTTTACGTAGATCAATCAAACAACTGGTATCGCTAACAATAATTCGCACTAGCCTGTCCTGGCCCTTTTAGCTCCGATTCGACTTCATTAATAGGTCGCCTTAAGAGCTCTGCTGCCTTTGACAGAGAAATCAATCCTTCCGCCAAAGCTCGATAGCAAAGTCGTTCGAATCGATAAGGTTTTTCTCTTTTTCCTTGCATATCCGCACTTTCAAGGGGTTCAGGTTCTAGAGTTCGGCATCCGCGCGCTATGGTTTGAAAGGCATAAATCATTTTGGCATTGGTGATGATGCCAATATTTTTTAATCGAACGATGAGTGACGCCATGCTGACACGATATAATCGTTTAATATCAATTAACTCTTTGTATCCAAAGTGGCTACGATGCTTTCCTATTTCTTTTTCAAGGTGATCTTTCGGGATTAAAAACGCACCGGCAAAATAAGTCGCCGCTTTCTCCTCGTCTTTTTCATCGAAGTTAATCGGATCAATGATCCTGTGTGCTAACTCATGTGCCAAGGTCAGTCTCCGACGCTCTAAAGAACATATTTTGTTAACGACGATGACCGGTAAATCAGATTGATCATCACCTCGCCGAACTAAGCAAGTAAACCCAGATACTTTTTTTGGAAGTTCTTTCACTAATACTTTTAAGCCTTTTTCTTCTAAAAGCTCGGTCATGTTTGGAATAGGATCGCCACCAAGTTGCCAGTTTTTTCTCACCTCATTCGCTAAACTTTCGGTTTCCTCGATATTTTTTAGAGGTCTTGCAGGGCGTATGGGCGGATGCCATTTTGCGCTATCAAGTTCGAGAATGGTTTCTATCTGTAAATAACGTTCGATCCACTCAATAACTTCGGTTTCAACATGTGCGCGATCTTTGGCGGTGGTATTAGCCTTAGTTCTGAAATCAACGCGAGTTAGCTGAATGCCCTGAGAGTCCATTAAATAGGAGAGTGATACCTCTAATGCTTTGCACAAGGCGAGTAGTACGCCAGAACTTGGGGTCATTTCTCCTCGCTCGTATTTTCCAATTGCTTGAGCGCTGACTTTTCCTTCTAGTGCGTCAGCCAACGCCCGTAATGACAAGCCAGACTTTTTTCTAGCCAGTTTAATACGGGTACCGATCATCGATGTTCTCCTCGCTTTTGGTTTACATTCTTATTATAATATATTTATTGTAAACCATTGGGGTTTGCAGATCAATATTCTTGGGGTCTTTAAATGACAAACATTAAAAAGCCCGGTACAAGCACCGGAAAGCAAGGTGGAATTTATCAAGAGGTCGGTCCAAAAGGCGGGAAGAAACCCAATTATGCGACTGTGGCCGATAACAAGCCGTTACCTCCAACCACACAGCCAGGCCATGGGTGGAAACCAGTTAAAATAACACCAGATAGTGACCGTTAATGGCGGCCTGATTCTTCATCACCGACTTATCCTTCCACAAATGTTTTTCCGATAGGCGTAGAGGGAGTTTTTTGTGGTAGGTAGGGCGATCACTGTTTTAGTGATCGCCCAATCGTATTAGCTGAAACACCTAGCAGTTCTGCGACTTCAGCTTGCGTTTTACCGGAATCAATCAATTCCTTCATGTGTTGGATTTGTCCCGGTGATAAGGCTTTAGGCCGTCCGACATGTTTCCCGCGTTTTTTAGCGGCTTTCATTCCGGCTTTTGTGCGTTCCCGGATTAGATCACGTTCGAACTCAGCCAATGCGCCCATGATATGAAAGACGAGCTTTCCCCCTGTCGTGGTGGTGTCGATCCCATCGGTCAGACTTTGGAACCCGGTCCCCTGCTCTTTCAGGTGCTCGATTAACTCACATAGATAGCCCAGAGACCGCCCTAGTCGATCCAGCTTCCAGACAATGAGGATATTTCCTTTCTCTAAAGCAGAAAGCGCTTGGGACAGTCCGTCCCGTACTATCGTGATTCCGCTTATGCCTTCATCGGTGAATATTTTTTCACAGCCTGCCGCCTTTAAAGCGTCAATCTGTAAATCAAGATTTTGTTCGTCTGTAGAGACTCGCGCATAGCCTATTTTCATCAAATACTTTTGACACGCCCTTTTGGTGTTGTCAAGTGCTTTGATTATCAATCAGTTATGAACCTGAGATTTTTGTGTCAAAAGGGGTCCCTTTTGGGGTGGTGTTTACAACAGTCGGGTATCAGCACAAAGCGGTCTTTTGATAAGGGTAATATTAAAAAATTGATGAATCTGTAATGTCCCTATCATCAATCAAGTCAGAAATTCGGGCTGCAAATTTCCTTGAGCTGTAATTGGGTACAGTTACTCATTTCTATCCTGTTTTTCTTGCAGTGTTTTCATCGATGCATAATTAGATTTAATAGTCTCAAGATTCTGGTGTCCATCAGGAAAGACTTGTTCCAAAATGGTTACCGCTCGCTGATACAAGGGCTCAGCCTTAACATAGTCGCCTTGGGTTTGATATAACGCTGCCAGATTGTTGAGCGACGTGGCGACATTGGGATGGTCTTGTCC
>CAZECX010000214.1:0-876 GCA_964510965.1 uncultured Nitrospina sp.
GGCGGTTATAATAGGGCAACGTATGTCACAAAGTTTTTGGAACAAAGGCATTCCGACAAGACTGCCCCATGTACTTACTGCCTTAAGAGATTAGAGCCGGATGGAGATTGGGTACTAGACCATAAAATTCCTCTATCAGAACTTTTTGACGATTTTAATAATCCAGAAAACCTATGTATTTGTTGCGTGGAATGTAATAAACAAAAAAGCAATAAGTATACTTACGAAGAATTTTTATTCTTAAAACAAAATGCCAAAATTTAATCAAGATGCATATAAAGATTGTGACTCCAGAGCAAAAGAAGTTTTGCGAAATTACCTAGATTCAAGAGGTATATTCACAAAAGTTTTTGAGGACTATGGAGCAGACATTCAGGCGTTTCATCAATTCTTCCATGAAGTAGAAGTAAAGTCTGGTTGGGAAGATGTATGGCCTCCCAATTGGAAAACTTTACACATACCTGCTAGGAAGAAGAAGCTCCTAGAAAAAGGGAAAGGGTTTTTTTACGTTTTTAATAAAACTGTAACCAAAGCTAAAATTCTGGAGAGTAAGCATTTGGATGATGTTTTTATTGAAATAATCCCAAACAGTAGATACCCAAAAGGTGAATATTTTTATAATATTCCTATTGATTTAACAAATGAAATAATATTTTAAGTAGTGTGGACTAAATGGATTTAGATGGAATATGGAAAGTTTTCAGCTCAAAATTAAAGAAGGTGAAAACAACAGGGAACGGCATTGAAGCGTGTTGCCCTGCACATGACGATAAAAGAGCCAGCCTGACTGCATCCTTCACTAAGGATAAGATTCTCTTTAAATGTCAAGCTGGATGCAGCTTTGACAAAGTTGTCAATGCTTTGGGTATGGAGAAA
>CAZECX010000214.1:886-3295 GCA_964510965.1 uncultured Nitrospina sp.
CCCAATCCTCCAAAAAAAATAGTTGCAACATATAAGTATGAGGATCAAAACAAGAACCACGCATTCAGCGTTGTTCGTTTTGAGCCTAAAGACTTCCGGCCTAAATCTCCTGATGGCAAATATACATTAGAAGGAATTACTAGAGTACCATATCGGTTGCCTGAATTACTGGAAGCAGTTAAGGAAGGTAGAACTATTTTGTTAGTGGAAGGTGAAAAAGACTGTGATAATCTAGCAAAGATGGGAATTGTAGCAACTACATTTCCAGGTGGTGCAGGTAAGTGGCGTGATGAGTATTTGCAATGGTTTAAAGATGCTTCAGTTGCGTGTCTGCCAGATAACGATATCGCTGGGAAAGAAGGTATGGATTTGCTTGCACAAAAGATTGCACCCGCAACAAAGCAAGTCCTCTGGTTAGAGCTTCCAGACATTCCAGATAAAGGAGATGTTTCAGATTGGATAAAAATAAATGGTAATAATGTAGATAAGTTTAGGGAAGTTGCACAAAAAGCTGTAGTCTGGAAACCCAAAAGACCTGCGCTTACGAAGAAGCCTGAAGTAAAAACTCTACATCCAGATTTTTATTATCCTAAAGGTTTCGTTGGTAATTTAGCAAAATTCATCGTTGATAATTCGAAATATAGACAGCCAATTCTGGCACTATCCGCAAGCCTCGCTTACGCTGGAGTCTTAATGGGTCGAAAAGTAACTACTGAAGAAAATACTCGCAGTAACTTATTCATCGCAGCCCTAGCACCAACTGGACATGGTAAAGAATCTGCGAGGCATATAATAAAAAAGCTGGATGCAGACTTGAAACTGGAATGCTTTGGTGCAGAAAAAGTAACTTCCAGAGCTGCAATCGAAAGAGTCCTTGCACATAGGGAAAGCTCAATCTTTATGATTGATGAATTCGGACTTTATATGAAAGCGATCTTTTCAAATAATGCCAGCTCGCATCAGCTTGAGATCATGTCAACTTTTATGGAAGTATTCACCAGCTCTGGCGGTAGTTACTTTGGTCAGGATAAAGCCAGCGTTTCGGAGCAACAAAGATTTGAACTGCAACAGCCCTGCTGTAGTATCTACGGCACTAGCACTCCTTCTACGTTCTGGCATAGTCTCAATTCGGGAAAAATCGCTGATGGGGCTTTGGGTAGGTTTTTATGTTTTTCTGCTGGTCTTTCTCGACCTGAAAGACAACGTGGTAAAATAATCGGATCATTCCCAAAAGAAATTGTTGATCGCTGTATGTATTTCAAAAATATGTCGATAACTCCGCACCAAATCAAAGGTGATATGAATGAAGAAATGGCAATACCAAAACCTGAAGTAATTAGCTATTCAGAACCTGCATGGCAAATTTTTGAGAAATTAGAAGATTATGCAAATGATAAAATTGATACCTCTTCAGTTACAGGGTCAATGTGGGTTCGCTCTGCTGAGATGGCAAAGAAGATTGCTCTTATTAATTGTGTCTCTGATGATAAATCACAAATTTTATCTGCTCATGCAGAATATGCTTGCGAGTTAGTAAAATTTATCACCCAAAATACCTGCACAGAAATATTTTTACATCTCGCAGATAATGATAATGAAAGAATTTCAAAAAGAGTTGAAAGATTAATAATTGATTCAAATAAAAAAGGATTATCAACAACAGATTTATATAGATCAACGAGGTTTCTTAGAAATTCAAAACACAGAAGAGAAATTTTAGAAGACTTACAGGAAGCAGGTTTAGTAGTTTGTGTAAAAGACGATAGTTTTGGTTCTGGAAGGAAGTCTGAAAGGTGGTTCGCTTCTGAGGCTCTCTAGAACGAAAACCCCAAAAGCCAAACGTATAAACACTAGGGCATGTTGTTTTCTTTATCACCAGCGTTGATCTGAGACTCCATTTTTAAGCATTTTAGTACACAATTTGTTACAAACCATGTTTTTGTCTGACGAAGCCCATTTTCTTGAAAATATTTCTCTAAATACTTTTCAAGCAGATCATCTGCTTGTTTAGAAATTCTGATTTGTGGTAAATTTTCTTTCATTATGTTTCCTTTTCAGTTAGAATTTAAGGATCATCACATTACCTCTGTGATGAGGGTTAGCCCCCACATGGTTACGTTGCTGTAAAATCATGTGGGGGTTTTTTTGTTTTTATTCTTCAACCTCCTTTAGTGATAACCCCAAATTTGCTAGGGATTCCTTAACCTGTCTCAAGGACATCCGACCAAATTGTCTGAGTTTGAGTAGATCCAGTTCACTTTTCTCAACAAGATCCCCAACAGTATTAATCTTATGAATTTCTAAAAGCCGTCTTAAACGTAATGGTAATCCCATTTCCCTACTCAGCTTTTGATTCCATTCGTCCCCCCTCATATAATATTCCCTTGCTGGTGTGTACTCTTTCATCTT
>CAZECX010000215.1:0-3281 GCA_964510965.1 uncultured Nitrospina sp.
GAAGGTCCTTGATGTCGTTAATCCCCAAGATTTCCGGGAGTTTATTCTTGAACCATTCGATCGGTCACGGATACCGTTATGGGCTGCCAATCTTGAAGTTCCACTTGATAACATCGTGGCACAGTTCGTATGGATTCCGGATACCACTTATCATGATATCCCAAAATCTAATGCTCTGTATGCTTTCACTTCCCCACAAATTATTCCTGTTGCATCACCGGGTACAAGGATAGATTTTGGAAAGTTAGAAAAGCCAAACCGGTTTTTTTCAGACTCCGATATCGGGCTCAGGTTATCCACCTTTTGGGACGGGTGGGACATCACTTTGAATTATTTGTATCAATATGACAATTTTCCAGTGCTTTTTCAGCAGTTTTCGGCTGAAATATCCACTCCTAGTGTAATCATTAACCCGAGCTACGAACGTACTCACATAGCTGGATTTACATTGGGCAACGCTTTTGGCGACTTCGTCATTCGTACCGAAGCTGCATATTATTCTGATCAATTCTTTCTGACAAATGACCCCTCAGATAACAATGGTATCGTAAAAACGCCGGAATTCAACTACGTTATCGGACTTGATTGGTTTGGGCTGGAAGAAACGCTGATTAGCTTCCAGATGTTCCAGAGTTGGATTGTGGATAACCCTAAAAAGTTAGTGCGGGACCGATTGGATACGACAACAACATTATTAGCTCGACATGAACTTCTCAATGATCAATTAACGATCGAAACCATCTTTATCCACAACATTAACAACGGTGATGGATTGATCCGACCTAGAATCGATTATGATCTACGTGACGATTTAAAGCTCTGGGTCGGATTCGACCTATTTTATGGTGTAAAAAAAGGTATTTTCGGCGAGTTTGATGACAACGATCGTGTGGTGATGGGAGTTGAAATTGGATTTCAGTGATAAACCGATAACTTTCGTGAGACACCGGAGAGAGCCCACCCCTCTGCCGAAGCATCTCACATCCTTGTTCATTTATGAAGGGACGCCTTAAAACCGTGTTGAATTGCACGCGTGGTAAATACATCATCGGGCATGCTCGTATTGTAATGTATGTCCTTGAACGTAAACCGTGTTTTATGCTTGGTTTTGTGATTTTCTGCTTCCATTCTATGGACAGTCCAAACCCCCTCCACCGGCTTTATTTCTTGAAACGATTCTGTTTTCAATAACTTGCCTTGCATATCCCAAAATTTAGATTGTCTAATTATCCAGATTTCTGCGTCCACCCACAGTAGAACACGGTTATATCCCAATTCTTTACCGATTTCGTGATTTAGCGGTATAGCTTCGACGAGGTAGGTTTTGAATTCATCGATTTTTTCAACACCCAAAGTCTTGTAAATGTAATCTTCAATTGCGACATTGGTTTCGTTTTTTATTTCATCGTAGGTAAAATCGGTCCCGAGGAAATAACCGCCTCTTTTCGAGGCAGAAATTCGTCTTACTCTCCTTAATGCCGGCAAATAAAGCCATTGATCGTCTTCCTGTTCTGCATCTGGATAATCATAAACAAGAAATGCAGTCCCTTTAATATCTCTAGGTGCTAAATAAAAAATTACAGCCCGTTTTTCTTCGCCGAAATATTTCCGAAATCCAAATGTTTCCCGGATACGTCTTTTGCCGTAGCTATCGATCAACTCCATCGTTACTTTCCGGGCAACCGAATTACCTTCTTCTCTAGCATTTATCCGCAGCACAATCTCATGTCCGGTAGGCAAATTATCCTCTGAAAACCCCGGTTCAGGGAAAGTTAGGAGCAAGAAGAAAACACCTATAGTAAGACAAGGTCTTATATCAAATCTCATATTCGACGTTTGGAAATCAAAGGCGTGTTATTGGTTTTGACTGATATCAAGTTCTTCACTACGTTTGCTGTTATGTCCCTGAAAGTTGCGGATATGATGTTATACCCTGCTCCGGCTCTTGTTGCCACGCTGAAAGGTTGATCATTTTGAATACAAAAGCCGTATTTGGAGAATTTGCGGTGATTATTGCCACGAGTGATGGCGAATAAGCCTTTTCTCCTGTTAGACACCAAAGCCCATTTCCCTGCACTAAGTAAAAGCCTTTCGCCCACTCGAGAGCGCGGGAGTCGGTCAGAAGCGCATATGAGTCGGCTGATTTCGAGATAGCCTCCATATTCATATTTGTGATTTAATTTTTTTACCTCAGGGTGGAGGCTGGATAATTCAAACGGAGCTGGGGTTAATCGAACACAGCCCACGATATGATCACCAGCAAATGCCACGAAGTGAAAGCTTCGTTCATCAATCCTCATTTTTTTTTCAATCAGATATTGGCCATTGTTGATCAGGTGTTGATGATTACTAGCATATTGGTAGTTACGAAAGTCAATAATTTGGTCGAGAATACCCGAAGTCACGAGGCTATCTCCGTGAAAGGGACCGTCAATTCTTACGCCAGCATGTGGTTTTGTTGCCTGTGAAGCGTGGTATATAGCAAGGAAAAGCTTATTAACGGCTTCTAATTTGACCACCAACAACTGCCGAAACGTTTTTAGCCTCTTTTTCGTCGCGTGGTAGAAAAGTAACATAATCCCCTCTCCGATAATTGGTTAGTTTTAAATTCTCGCGACGGTAGTTATATTCAGGACTTTTTTTCCGTAAGCTGGGGAAAAATCTCCTACGTAATAAAACATAATCTGGTCGCTTGAGATGTACTCCTTTTTTTTTGTAATAGGAGTCGCGTAATCCATCTAAACTCTCTGGATCTTTCTAATTTTTGATTGGTTTCTGTTCATTGGGATTCCTCCAATAATTCCAATAAGCCCACTAGGCTCCAAATATGTTGTATAGGAATCTTTAAAATTGGATTTCAGCGACTTTGGTTAAGAAAAAATCGCCGACAACAAACGAGTCTTAGCTATATGATAATTGTATTTACGTATGCAGTAAATAGCCCCAATTAGCTATTGTTATACTTCGGGAAAATATTTACGATAGTAAAATATAAGGACCAATCTAATAGCTTTGAGCGTGGGTAAGTGAGGTCAGTTATCGATAGATGATTCCATTTGTTTTACTAGTAAAACATGGGTACTTGCAAATCCTGTTCGGTAGTCGTACCTTCCTGAATGGTCATTTAGCCAAAAAATAATTGTCCATCCATAAGTTAACTACTTCAATAGATTAAGCGTAATCCAGTTGAGCAATAATTAACCTAAACGAGGTGTGTAAAAAATCAGAACGTGAAAAAATATTCGGAAGAGTTTAAATTGGATGCGGTTAGCCCGGTGAAA
>CAZECX010000216.1:0-3162 GCA_964510965.1 uncultured Nitrospina sp.
AAGGTTGCACTCTACCACTGAGTTACTCCCGCGCTCTTTCAGATTTTCAGGGATGTTTGGAGTTCCCAAGGAATCAATTATATTTCTTCAAATGAGATTGTCAAATCCTATTTTTTTTAAAACTTTGCCTCCGTTCCCTGGGCGAGACGGATAATATTCTCGTGATGCTTTTGCAGGGTGAACAATCCAACGATGACAGCCAGATAGATATAGGGTAACGGCATTTTAAAAAAGATTCCCAGGATGGGCAAAGAAATAGTTGCCAGGATTGAGCTCAGCGAAACATAGCCTGAAACTTTAAGGCTCAACGCAAAAATCCCTGCGGAAAACAGAGTGGGCAGCGGCAAAACAAAACTAAACACCCCTAGTCCAGTTGCAACCCCTTTACCTCCCTTAAACTTAAGGAAAATGGAAAAAAGATGGCCAAGAAAAACAAAGAGTCCGGCTAGGGCAATAATGATGGGTTCTTCAAACAATTGGCTTGCGAGAAAAACAATTCCCAACCCTTTTAATACATCGCCGGCCAGGGTAATGAGCCCTGCTTTTTTTCCCATGGTGCGCGCAACGTTGGTGGCACCAATATTTCCACTGCCATGCTCACGGATATCGATGTTTTGTGTCTTGGCAAGAAGCACACCAAATGGTATGGAACCACATAGGTAGGCAAACAGGCAGAGTAAAACAATTTCTATCAACATAATTGTTCATTCATCTTCATTGACCCATGCTTCATTTTGCAGCTTGGATTTCAGTCGTTCCTTTGCACGTTTTTCAATTTGGCGTACGCGTTCACGTGAGAGGCCAATTTCCTGACCGATGTCCTCCAATGTTTTGACTTCGCCTGAAAATCCGAACCGCATTTTCAGAATCGTAGCTTCTCTTTCGGAAAGGTCTTCCAGCATTTGATCAACTTTTTCATTCAACGATTCTCTCATGATTTGATCATCGTAGGGAATGAGGTCTTGATTTTCCAGGAGATCGAGATAGGGCGTGTGGTCATCATTTTTAAGCGGTGTATCGAGAGAGAGATGGGTGCGGTAGGCGCGCATGATGGAATTGATTTCTTCATCGTCGTAGCCTAAACTTTTTGCCACTTCGGATTGCGTTGGCTCGCGTTCCATGTCTTGACACATTTGTTGACTTTTTTTATTGAATCTGGAGATTTTCCCCGCTTGTTTCACCGGCAGTTTAACCGTACCTGATTGTTCTGCAAGGGAATGCATGATGGCTTGCTTGATCCACCAAACGGCATAGGTGATAAACTTTACGTTTCGGGTTACATCGAAGCGTTTAGCAGCTTGAATCAAACCGATATTACCTTCTTCGATCAAGTCTTGCAGTGACATGCCAAACCCTCGATATTTGTTGGCAACAGTGACAACATATTTAAGATTTCTGCGAACCATTTCCTGAATGGCCTTTGGGTTCCCCTCCTTAATGGCTTTGGCAAGTTTTGTTTCTTCTTCTCTGGAAAGGAGTTTTATTTTTCCGATCTCCTTCATATATTGATTGAGGGGATCGTGGGAACTGCTGCTTGCGAAGTTATTGTTTTTTGATGAATTTTTAGCCATAGCGGTTATAGTTTTCTAAGTTCTCTTAATTTTAACCGGGCTTGTTTTGCAAATTCTGTCCGTGAGTGTTTCTGCAAAACTATTTTGTAATGATCACGTGCTTTATTGAAGTTCTGTTCGTGGAAATAGGATTCTGCTAAAAGAAACTCTGCTTCTGCAACGTAAGAATGAGTGGGATATTCTAACATCAAGCTTTTTAAACGAATAATTGCAGACTGATACGACCCCGTGCGAAAATAAAATTTCCCAATTTCAAAAATATTCTGAGCCAGGATGTCCAGACACTGTTGGACTCTTTTTTGTGCCTGAGCCTTATACGTGCTTTTCGGGAAATCGTTAATGAAGTTTCTGAATCCATCCAGCGCAGAATTGACAGGAGTCAAATCTCTTGATGCTAAATCAGAGAGTTTGAAGTTGGACATGGCCTTATAGAAATGAGCGCGGTCTACAAACTTGTGGGCTGGATAAAGTTCGGTGAATTTCTGGTAATGGAATTTAGACTCTTCAAATTCTTCTTCATTATAGTGAACATCCGCAAGTAACATTAGTCCGGAGACCCTTTCTTTGCTGTCCGGAAAATCTTCCATAATCAGCTGGATACTCTCTTTTGCTTTCTCTGGGTCCTTCTTTTTTATATAGCGCTTTGCTTCCCGTAATAGTTTGGATGGAGAGCCGGATCTTCTCTCTTCGGTTGTAGAACAACTTAGAATAAAGAAAAATGACAAGAGTAAAATAACTATCAGGCTTGATTTGAAGTGTGTTCGGGGCATTGCGTCTTTTTTAAAGTTCAGGTAATAACCAAATATATAGTAAAAAACACTATGTTTAAAGAGTTTAATCCTTTTCAGGAAAGGCTTGCTTCTTGCCAATCTTGAATTTTTCGTGCTATAAAAGTTAAACTGGGTAATGAATGAGCAGAATCAAGATCCCCCTCAGCAAGGGCGTAGATTGATTACAATGGCCTTCTTGGGAAGAATCATTCAATATTCATCCTCTTTATAGAATTTAAAAAAATCAAATGGATCGTGCGTTAAAAATTTGTTTGTTTTTCATCAGCTTGGGTTTAATCATGATTCCCTCGACGGTCTTCGCTGCGGACTCTTCTTCTACGGGACAGTGGCAATTATTGTCATTGTTCGAAAAGGGAGGAGCGATGATGTATCCCATCCTTTTCAGCTCTGTGCTCATGTTGGGTATTGCAATCGAAAGAGGCTATAACCTGAGAAGAAAAAATATAATCAATTCTGATTTTCTCAAAGATGTGCGTAGCCAATGGGATTGGCAAAATATCCAGAAAACCCTGCGTCTTTGTAATTCCTACGATAACTCTCTTTCTCGAATTTTGAAAATGGGGTTGCTAAGGTTTGGCGGGAAGTTGGATGAAATTGAACGTGCAATAGAAGCCGGTGGACAACATGAAGCATCCTTGATGAACTCTAACCTTCGTGTATTAGGTGCCGTCGCAAATATAACCCCCATGATGGGATTGCTAGGAACAGTTATAGGGATGATCAAGGCTTTTAATGTGATATCGCTGAGCGGAACGGGAAATCCAGGTTTGGTTGCAAGTGGTATTTCTGAGGCTCTCATT
>CAZECX010000217.1:0-3121 GCA_964510965.1 uncultured Nitrospina sp.
ATTGTTCAATTCTTTCCATACCTTCGGTTTAATTGCTACAATGATTCTGGAAAGTTTATAAAAGTTTATGCGCTAAAACGTTAAAGGAATTGAATTATGAACGATAAGGTTTTAATCATTACAATTTTAAGCCTTTTAGGAGTCGGTTTTATAGCAGTACTTTTTGTTGCGATTCCCTGGTTTACTAATTATCTGTTACCCAATTGGAAGGATACTTTAGTGGACAGCGGAATCGTAATGGTTGCTATAGTCCTGTTTGTATATGGTTTTTATATGAACACTAGAATGCATTAAAAATCCTGTGTCCTTATGGATGAAAAAAAACTGATATTTATTCTGGCCTGTTTGTTGGTGCTGGGTTTTCTCTCCTTGTTTATCGTTATTATTCCCTGGGCTAGCTGGGGTCGTATCCCCGATTGGAAAGCGGTAGCCATCGACAACCTTTTAATGGGAATCATTTTCGCAGCCATTGTCTATGGAATATATATTGGTTCAAAGACCATGTAGTTAGTAGTTTTTTATTTTCGTATCTTAAATCCCACCAAACTTAAAACCCCAGCAGTGACAAAAATTCCCCAAACTCCCAGTAGAAATTCGCCAATATAAAAAGTAACCCCCAAGTTGAAGGTCAATACCCCAAAATACAATCCAGGCCCTAAAAGCGCCTGACCTGGTATTTGCTTAGTTTTTAGTGGTATCTTACGGTCCAGCAATGAGTTGAAGGCGGCGAAGCAAGTGAGTGTGGCCGCAGAGACAAAAAACCAGCCAGCAAAATTTGTCAGTGGAATGTGGAAATATTCTCCAGGTTCTCGGTAGAAATAGATTTTTCCAAGAAACCACTGGTCACCGAGAAATGCGATCGGATCAATTATCACGTCCATCAGCATACATAGAATGGATGCTGATGCGATAACTTTAAAAGAGTGTTTGATAGGACCGATCTCCCCCAATCGTATGTCCCAGCCTTTTTTAATAAGCGGTGCCCATAAAAGCAAGCTTAACGTATAGCTCACATAAATCAGGAAGGAGAAAGAAAGGGAATCCATAAAGGGGACATTGCTGATCCACAATTCCTGGTCCCGTGTCGTATCGATATAAGTATAAAATCCGAAAGGAAAGCCATTCCGGGTTGAAGAATATTCACAAAGAAATGCGATGCTATAGGCAAGAACAGTGAAAAAAAATGAACGTATTACGCCCATATTTAACATAGCTATCGTCAAGTAAACCGTAAGAAATAGAAAAACATAAGGACGAAGTAATACCGTACCCCAAAGTAAGGAAAGGGTTTCCATATCTCAGCGGTGCTTTTCCTGAAACCAATGGACGGATTGGCTCAACGCGTCTTCCACCGGGTTTTGCGGTAACCCCAGCTCACGAATGGCCTTGGAAGAATCAAAATACATAAAATATTTTGCCATTTTTACTCCAGCAAGCGGGACGGCCGGTGGTTTTTTAGTGACTAGGTTAGACATGGCTTCACAGGCCACACCGGCTGCATATGCCACCCAATAGGGCATCTTGATAGATGGGGCTTTGACCCCAGTAATCTTTTCCAAGGCCTGGAGTATCTCTTTTAATGACATATTTTTATTTCCAAGAATATATCGTTCACCTGGCCTACCTTTTTCATCAGCAAGAATATGTCCACGTGCGCAGTCTGCTACATCGATCAGGTTTAACCCCGTATCCAAGTACGCAGGCATTTTACCATTTAAAAAATCGAGGATAATTTTTCCAGTTGGGGTTGGCTTGATATCGCGTGGGCCTATTGGAGTGCTGGGGTTTACAATAACAACAGGAAGTCCTCTATCGTGCATTTCCAAGGCAATTTTTTCCGCCTGAAACTTGGAAATTTTATAATCGTTGCTCAGAGTGGCCGGATCCATTGGCTGATCTTCATTCGTAGGTGTGCGGTCTTCAGATAGGCCGATGCACCCAACCGTACTAGTATAAACAACACGTTCTAGACCCAATTCTAGTGCTGTTTCTAGAATATTGCGGGTTCCCTGGACATTAATATCATAGATGAGTTTTTTATCCTGATCCCATAAACTGTAATAGGCGGCAACATGGTAGAGCCTAGAGCAACCTGTCATAGCAGATTTTAGTGATTCCCGATCACGGAGATCTCCCTTCACTACTTCTGCTTCAAGGCCTTCAATATTTCCTAGATCAGCATTACCCCGAGCCAGCAGTTTAATTTTGCGTCCATCACGTAGCAGTTCTCGTGCGATAGCTGAACCCAAAAAACCTGTGGCTCCTGTAATTAATGTAGTCATTTATATAAAGAAGAAGGAGGAAGTTGTGGGAGTTGATAAAATCACCGTAGAAATTTTTACTCCCTTTTCAAATCGAAATTAATGTCAGCAGATCTAAGGGAATCGATTCTACAAAAGCCTTAGCCTATTGACAGAAGTGCTAGCATTGCTATATAAAAATTTCTATTTTGGCATTATTCTCGAGATCAACTAAATATTTTTTGAAAAGGCTTTGTGTTTTTCTCTTCATCAATATATTTAAGATATCGCTTTGTGCTTCTTCGAAAGGAATGAGCGTGCTTGGGATAATTTCATCTAGCTTTAAGATGTGATAGCCGAATGGGCTTTGAAAGATATTGCTTGTTTCTTCTTCATTTAATTTCACCATCACGGCTGCGATTTCCGGGAGCGTGCCGTCCGGATATAAATCACCCAGCATACCGCCATCTTGTTTAGAAGCTTCATCTTCTGAGAATTCTTTAGCAAGCTTAATAAAATCACCCCCAGATTTTATCTTGCGAAAAACCTCCTCAGCTTTCAATTTAGCTTCGTTATTAATCATCTGCGCCATCCGCAAACCCTTCTTGCGGTTTAAATCGTCTTCTAAATTTTTTGGGGCTGAGATGGTGGTGATTAGAATATGTCTTGTCCGGTACAAAACGGGTTTAGAGAATTTTCCTCGATTCTTATTATAGAAGTCCTTCACAGAACCATCGCTTAGTTTTACATTAGGGGCAATTTTAAGGCGAATTAACGCGTCTTCTAATAGGGTTCTTTCAATTTTTTCCCTAAGGGCTTTCATATTCATACGTTGAAAAGCCAGAGTAGTTATGAATGCAGTGTGACTGGGGAACTTGTCC
>CAZECX010000218.1:0-3081 GCA_964510965.1 uncultured Nitrospina sp.
TCAACGGTTTTCAAGACCGCCGCCTTAAACCACTCGGCCATCCCTCCTGAATATTTTGGACTGGGCTTATATTTATCTACTTGAGGTCAAAAGTCAAGAGGCCTGTTTTTCCCTATTAAGCTTTTAAAATCAAGGCTAACCCCTGATTTATAACGATAAAACCTCGCGCCCCTTTAAATAGGGTCGTATCGCTTCCGGAACGGTAACGGTTCCATCGGCATTCTGATAATTTTCTAATATTGCCACAAACAATCGACCTGCTGCGAGACCCGATCCATTCAAAGTATGAACAAATTCCGGTTTTCCTCCAGTCCGCTTTTTGCACCGTATTTTTGCGCGACGTGCCTGGTAATCTCTAAAGTTACTGCATGAAGAGATCTCTCGGTATGTATTCTGACTAGGTAACCAAACTTCCAGATCATAGGTTTTAGAAGCCGAAACACCTATATCACCGGCACATAATTCCATAACTCTATAATGCAAATTCAATTTTTTTAAAATCGATTCCGCATCTTGTACAAGTTTTTCCAGCTCCTGTTCCGATTTATCAGCCCTGGAAAACTTTACCAATTCTACTTTGTCAAATTGATGTTGCCGAATCAATCCATGAGTATCTTTTCCATAAGAACCCGCCTCTCGTCTGAAACAGGGTGTATAAGCCGTATAACAAATGGGCAGAGATTCTTCTTCAAGAATTTCCTCCCTATGAAAATTTGTAACTGGAACCTCTGCAGTGGGGATCAAATAAAGAGGATCGTCTCGCATAGCAAACTGATCGTTTTCAAACTTCGGTAGTTGACCCGTACCCAACATACTTTCTTTATTGACCAGAAAAGGAGGATAGAGTTCTTCATATCCATTTTCCTGAGTCTGCACATCCACCATAAAGTTTATCAAGCCCCGTAATAAAGTTGCTCCCGCTCCTCTATAGACCGCAAACCTTGCGCCAGATATTTTTGCAGCTCGCTTCATATCAATCAAACCAAGCTTTTCACCTAGTTCAACATGATTGAGAGGTGTGGTTGTCAAGCTGGGCTTGCTTCCCCACTCCCTGATAAACCTGTTGCTGGCTTCATCTTTACCATCAGGAATATTTTCATCAGGCAAATTGGGAATGCCCAAAAGTTTTTCATGGACGATGCTTTCCAATGCTTCAACTTTTTCATCCAATTCTTTTATAAACACATTCAGGTTTTTCACTTCATCCATCTGTTTGGAGGCATCTTCTCCTTGCTGTTTCAGTTTTCCAACTTCTGCAGAAAGTTTCTTTTTTTTATTTTTAAGTTGTTCAGATTCCTGAAGCCCTTGTCGCCTTTCATCCTCTTGTTGCAACAAAGCATCCAAATCGTGATTGTTTCCGTTACGACGATCAAGTCCTGATTTTACAGTCTCCAGGTTTTCGCGGATAAATTTTATATCTAGCATTATCTTTTCTTTTCAATCCTTTTTTCTATTCCTACCAACTTCATTTTCAAAATGGAGGGATAAGTATATTGCCCCTCTAAAGCCTTAAATCGGTTGTAAGCATCTTGAAGATGACCTTCTTCTTCCAGGCAAGATGCCACTACAAAATCCATTTCTGATTTAAAACGACTGTTGGAGTATTCCAAATTGAAATGCCGGTATTGCTCTCTTGCTTCAGGGCAACGATTGAGCGCATAAAGGATTTCTATGATCTTAAATTCTGTTTCCTCAGCCCAAGGGCTCTTAGGATAATTTTCCAAAAGGATTTGCAGTTCCACCAAGGCCTGCTCATAATTTTGTTTTTTATAATATATAGAGGCAATTCGATATTGATGATCTCCATTGGAAAGGTCTTTTTTGTAAAAATTAATGAGGTTTTGATATTCAATGATGGCCTGATCGTAATCTTTTAATCCAAATTCCGCTATTTCCGCGATATATTTTTGCGCTTTATAACCAAAAGGCCCCTGTGAATTCATTTGTCGAACTTCCTGAAAGTACACCAGAGCTCGTGTGCTGTTATTCAAACTGAAATGATGGATTTCTCCCATTCTGAAAAGAGCCTCTTCGGCTTTCGGCCCGGAAGGATTTTCCTTTAAAACCTCATTCAATAGTTCAAGAGCACTGTGGTTATGCCCTTGAATCCATTCTTCATTGGCTTTAAAAATTAATGGGTCGTTTTGTTCGCCGCAGGAAACAAGAATAAACAGCGTAGAGAAAAAAAGAGATACTATTTGGGCGGGAAAAACTTTTTTATACATATTATATAAAGCAACACTTCCGTTTATTTTACTCTACCAATTTTTCAACGCTCACAACCTGATTCGACTCACCCGTTCCAACCAGTCTAACTCCCTGGGTGTTCCGGCCAATCACAGAAATTTCATTGACCTTCATTCGAACAATATTTCCATCGGAAGTGATTACCAAAAGCTGATCACTTTCGGTTACCTGCTGAATACCCACAACCCCACCAATTTTTTCATTACAGCGAATGGTCATAACTCCCAGCCCACCCCTTCCCTGCACAGGGTACTCTTCCAATTGAGTTCTTTTTCCGTATCCATTTGAGGTTACCGTGAGAAGCATATTTCCTGGGTGGACAATTTCAGCTCCAACCACACGGTCATCTGCTTTCAATCGAATTCCTCTCACACCCCTTCCAGTTCTACCAATTGGGCGCGCTTCTTTTTCAGAAAAACGAATTGAAAACCCTTTTTCAGTCGCCAACAGAATATCGCTTTCCCCATCACACAGTTCGGCGCCTATCAACCGATCTCCGTCATCAATGGTCAACCCTATTACCCCCCCCTGTCTCGGTTTGCTGTAGGACATTAATGAGGTTTTTTTCACGATTCCACGTTCTGTTGCAACCATTACAAATTTATCTTCTTCAAATTCTCGAACGGATAAAATACTTGCAATCGATTCTCCAGGTCGCAAGTTCAAAAGGTTGGCAATGGACTTTCCTTTAGCCGTCCGACTTACTTCCGGAATTGAAAAAACCCGAAGCCAATGAACCTTACCTATACTAGTAAACACGAGAAGATGGCTGTGAGTAGTAGCAATGAAAAGTTTTTCAACAACATCTTCTTCTTTAAGATCCATTCCACGAAT
>CAZECX010000219.1:0-3055 GCA_964510965.1 uncultured Nitrospina sp.
AAACTTAACTATTCACCCCCAGGGCCGGAAGTGGTCTTTTCAGAGAGACTATCACACTCCGAAAAACGGTCGTTTTTCGGAGACACAACATGTTGTGTTTGAATCTAATTAGCTGTGTGAAAAGGTCGTTTTGTGGCATTTTTCTGGTTACATTTCCGAAAAACGAAAGGTTTTGAGAAGCTGGTATAAACCAAATTTCTGGGACGACCTCATTAAAGCATAGATTATTGCAAAAGAATTCTCTTTTGCAACATTGAAGTGGCCTCTCCGATTGGGCTGCCCAATCGGAGAGGCCACTTCTTTTTCTTGTCAGCGATGGCCCCCAGTGCTACGCAGGAAGACATGAGTATCGAGGAACATCCGGATCAAGACACGATTTCAATGCTGCGTGAGGTGATCGCCAATCACCACAAACGTCACGCGGTTCTTGGGCCAAGCGATGAAAAAGAATATTTTTTTGCCCTGCTCCATGAGGCCTATGAAACGGAAATCGGCATCGTGATAACGATGGAATGTTCGCAATGCGGTAGTTCTGACACGATGGTTTTATCGAAGGGGGAAAAGCCTCCCCAACCGGATGCGTTTATTTGCCATTGTTGCTTGTCCCCCGAAGACGAGGACGAATAATGGCGACCTGGCACAATGACTGGACGGTCAGTGAAGATGGTTTAACCCTGACACATAAAACAGGGGTAAAAGCGTTATTTGGCAAAGTTCTGGAAGTCTTCACCGGACCGGTCGCCTATCGTTATTGGGATAAAATCACATTGAAAGGATTGGCCGAATTGAAGAGAGACAGCGATGTCGGATTACTCGTTGATCAATCGGTCAGGCTTTACCAGGCGCTCGACAAGGAAAACCGCTATATCGAACCCAAGGAAGTTCTGGAATTCGATGAAAATGCCAGTAGGGATCGGACAACGAATAGATGACAGGACACTCTTTTCGCTAAAAAAATCCCAAATCATCTATCCAATCAAGCCTTGAAATTTTACAAAAAAAGCTTATCTTGGCGGCTGGTTTTGAAATCCTTGTCAACAACATCGATAGGTTTCTGGAGAAATTTCAATACCTCCAAAAGATATGCACCTGCTCAAATCCTGTTTCGATAGTGATAATATCGTTGATTTCCAAGTCGCGGGCCATGCGCTTGTAATCAATGTAATATTGCAGGTTTTCAGGTATCTCCGTTGTTTCTTCCGTCAATTCCTGTGCAAATTCTGCCACTGATTGGTATTGCCCGGCGTAATGATCTTCCATGGCTTCTTTGGCTTCATCCAGATCACCAAAATACTCGATCAACTTCCCGCCCAAGGCTCCATGCTCAGCGATAAAACCGGCCATCTCAGCCACGCTTTCAATGCTTTGATATTCGCTGATTGGAGCGCCTTCAAAACCTTCATAATCATAGATGGCGAATTCTTCCGCGCTCTTCACCGGTGACGCCTTAAGCATATCGGTAATGCCCGCCCGGATTTCGTCCCTGTCCTGATCGGCATCGATCCACGCACCGTGGAGAATGCCGTTATTGTGCGATGCCAGACACGCGACATAGATTCTGATAGTTCCTGTTTGCTCTTTCATTTGATTGTCCTTCCTTTAAGGGTTTGGGTTGCGCATGCAACCCTTGCCCTCTGGCGAAGAGCGGGGGGTGCAAGGTCAAGCCGAGGGGAATCGCCCGGCCTGCACAAACGTAGCGAAGCGGAGAGCGGAAGGTCGGGGATACGGCTTGACCTTACGGGGGGCGGCAGCCCCTTTCTCTTGTACAAAGAAAAGCCCGCTTACGAGCAGTAAGCGGACCAAACCCGCATTAGCAATATGACCCGAATGGGCTGAGCTTAAATTCCGAGTGTTTGAGCCAAACAAACACAACAAATGTACATTTGTGTTAATGTTGCGTTTAATGCTAGGATGGTATAAGTATCAATATATTAAAAGGAGATCGTCATTATGCGTTTATCCATTGAAGTCACACCAGAACAACATCAAAGGCTCAAAGCTGTTGCGGCTTTGCGTGGTAAGAGCATCAAGGATTATGTTCTGGATCGTGTCTTGCCTTCTACCCCGGCACCCGATGAAGATGAAGCCCTGCGCCAGTTGGAAACATTCCTTGAACCCCGTATCAGGGCGGCGCAAGGTAAAATTGTCAATAAATCTGTAGAACAGATATTTGAGGAAACCCACGAAGAAACGCGGTAATGGATGCTACCCTATGAACTCACTCTCCCGGCTGAGCAAAACCTCAAAGAGATTGCCCGCTACACCCTAGCGCAATGGGGCAAGAAACAATCCCTGCACTATGCCGCTCTACTGGAAAACCGGTTCCGTGAGATCGCCGCCAGATCGGCGCGCTCACGCAGCTTTTCAGAACGGTATACGCAAGTCAGGGTAAGCCGGTGTGAGCATCACTATATTTTCTATATTCACCCGGAGAAAAAACCACCCTGCATTATTGCGGTTTTGCATGAGAAAATGGATATGTTGAACCGGCTTAAAAACCGAATTGATTGATAGAACCGCTTTTTTGTTTGCCTGGCCAACCTATGGATTTAAAGCGTGGAAATATCAACGGCACCGCATATGTATTACCGCTGTAATGCGCGCATGAGCGTTTTTTCATGAACGCGAAAAGACTCGGCAACTTGTGTCAGGGAAGAGTAAAAATCTGCTTCCAATGTTTTTCGAGCCTCGGCGATTTGTGTGTCGGTTAATTTCCGGGGTCTTCCCAGTGTCTTACCTCGCCGCCGGGCGGCTTCCAAACCTTCTTTGGTACGCTGAGAGAGAATTTCCCGCTCCCATGTGGCTAACGCGGCTGCCAGAGTATAGAGAAACTTCCCGTCCGGTGTTGCGGTATCGAAATTCTGCGACAGCGATTGAAACTGAATGTCTCTCTGATGCAACTTTTCCAATTCTGACAGGGCATCCAGAGAGGAACGGAAGGCACGATCCAGCGAGCCGACGACAAACACATCACCGGGCTCAAGAGCCATCATCACCTCTTCATAAACAGGCCGTTTCTTGCACACAGCCGACACGCCATCCTCAATAAAAACCC
>CAZECX010000220.1:0-3021 GCA_964510965.1 uncultured Nitrospina sp.
TGGCAGAAGTCATGGGGAAACCTTTTGAACATTCCACCCTATCGGAAATTCAACTTGAGATAGAGAAAGCAGCGCCCATTTATCAGGGGGCTTTTCCTGGAAAGGATTCAAAACAATGGGTTCCTGTGGCATCCAATAAAAAGCCTTCATTTAAAATCAACCCTGCTGCCAACGCATCCGAGGGAATTCAAGAAAATTATCCATTTACATTACAAACGAACAATCACATGTTCCATATTGGAAGTTATAGCCAGCATGCTAAGGCATTGGTCGAGATCGGGCCGGAATGCATCGCTGAAATCCATCCAGAAGATGCAAAAGGATTGGGAGTTGCTTCAGGAGATCAAGTTGTCATTGAATCTTCGAGCAGTAAGGTGCAAGTGAAAATTAAAACGACAAAAATAACAAGCCCAGGGATGGTATATGTTCCTAAAAACTGGCCTGAAGTTCCTGTCAATGATTTACGCAATGGTGAAAAAGGTTTGATACAAGTTAAAGTATCCAAATCCAGCTAACGCATACAAACTAATTTCAAACTATGACTGACTTAAAAGAGAACTTACATACTGATCATATGGTCCTGAATATGGGCCCATCACATCCTGCCACCCACGGTACAGTTAAATTTCTACTGACCCTGGATGGTGAGACTGTCGTCAATCTGGATGTGGAAATTGGCTATTTGCATCGCGGGTTTGAAAAAATGTGTGAAAGCGTTACCTATTCAAACGTTTTTCCTTATACCGACCGGTTGAACTACTGCTCTGCAATTATGAACAATATCGGATTTGCATTGGCCGTAGAAAAATTATGTGACATTGAAATAACAGAACGTTGCAAATACATTCGAGTGGTTACCAATGAATTAGCGCGAATTTCAGATCATTACACTAATATCGCGGCCGCCGCTTTGGAGCTTGGGGCTCTGACTGCGTTCATCTATTTTGTTGAAGCAAGAGAAATCGTTTGGGATTTACTTGAAAAAGTATGTGGAGCCCGTCTTACATCTAATTACATTCGAATTGGAGGTTTGATGTGCGATCTCCCACCAGGCTTCGATGAAGACCTGAAGGCTGCATATCCTAAACTGGATGACCTATTTGAAGATGTAGACAAACTACTGACCAAAAATCGAATCTTTATTGATCGAATGGAAAACACCGGTGCGATTCCTGTTGAAGATGCGATTTCATGGGGTTTCACAGGCCCCTGCTTGAGAGCATCTGGCGTTGATTATGATGTGCGCAAAAACCATCCTTATCTCTGCTACGACAAACTCGACTTCGATATTCCACTTGGGAAAACTGGCGACAACTTTGACAGATATCTTGTGCGCATGGAAGAGATCAAGCAGAGTCTTAAGATCATCAAGCAAGCCATGCGTGACATGCCTGATGGACCCATCAATGTGAACCATCCTTATTTAAGGAATCCTTCCAAACCCGATGTATACAAGCGCATGGAAGAAATGATTGCTCATTTTAAAATGGTCATTGATGGATTAAAGCCACCTGTCGGTGAGGTATATTTTCCAACAGAAGCTGCAAATGGCGAACTTGGATTCTACCTGGTAAGCGATGGCTCGGGAAAACCTTATAAATGCCGTGTCCGACCCCCGTCCTTCACCTTAACTCAAGCCATGCCTGACATGTGTGAAGGGGGTATGCTGGCAGATATCATCCCTACCTTTGACATGATCAACATGATTGGCGGAGAATGCGATCGCTAGCATTCTAATCATTAACAGCATTATCCCTCGAAACACTCCATCAGGTTTTCCGGCCCAGGCCTTCAAAATCCTCTCTCAATAAGGTTTAAAAACCTGAAATGAAAATATTTTTTAATCTGGCTTTATTTCTTCTTGGTTGTGGCCTCTTAATATGGGCTGTCAATTCAGTTGATATCGAAAAAACCCTCGAACTTTTGTTAGATTTGAAGTTAGGATTTTTTGCCATTCTTCTTATTTACTGCCTTATTACCTGGGTTGACACGCTGTCATGGAAATATAATTTTCCTCCAGATTTAACAAAAGATTTCTCCAATCAAAAATTATGGGTAGTCCGCACGATTGGAGATGCCTATAACACAATCACTCCCCTAGGAACTTTGGGAGGAGAGCCGGTCAAAGCATATCTTTTAAAGGAACATTGTGACATCAGTTTAAAGCAAACCCTGTCCTCTCTGATTATTTCCCGCACTACCTTTTTGGCTGCTTTGATTCTCTTTTGTGTTCCTGGAATATTTTTTATTCTAGATTCCGCTGACATACCTTCCGATTTCAAAACAGTCAGCCTTTGGGGGCTGGTGTCTTTCTCTGTAATGATTTTCCTGTTTTTCCTGTTTCAGGTAACAGGAACTCTTGGAAAAATGTCCCAGTGGTTCGCATCCAAAACAAGCAATCCTGGGCTGCAAAATTTCCTGGGAAAACTTGTCCAGCTTGACAAACTGTTCTCAGTTTATTATCGAAATTTTCCACAAAGAATTTTTATTTCCATCCTCCTTGCAATGGTGGGATGGATTTTGGGCCTGGGAGAGGTGTACTTAATTTTTTACTTTTTGGGATTTTCCCCTTCCTTCATAGACCTCTGGATTATTGAAGCTATGGGGCAACTGGTGAAAGCAGGCAGCTTTTTTATACCCTTCAGCATAGGTGCGCTGGAAGGTGGACTGGTTCTTATTTTTTCTTCTTTGGGTTATCCCCCTAGCCTCGGGCTTGCTGCATCCCTTATAGCAAGGGTGAAACAATTAGCCTGGGTGGCCCTTGGATTAACCTTGGGATGGTTAATGGCATTTAAAAGTGCCAATATAAAATCCGAGTCGCTGGAATAGCGTAAAAAGCTTTAAACTCTAAAAAGCATCTCTTGATACTCCGCGATCCCGTCCACGTCCACCAGGAGTACGGCCCAACGACGAAGTAAATACATCACCCTGTTGAACTAATCCATCATGTGCGGTGCGGATGGTGCCAATTCGATTTTCCTTTATTTCATTGGCAGCTTCATCGATAAGCTCTTCCTCTTT
>CAZECX010000221.1:0-2896 GCA_964510965.1 uncultured Nitrospina sp.
CTTTCCCACTAGCCATAGTGTGCCCTTTCGTTTAAATGGTAAGCAAGTGTTGTTTAGCATAGGTTCGAAAATTATGTCAAGAAGTTTTGCCCATACATATTTTGTCCTGAAGGGGATATGTTTTTTAAAAAAAACTTAATTTGTTTCCTTAATTTATATAAAAACTATTGAAAAACATGATGCTATGAAAAATTTTGAGAAGAGAATAATCAACGAATGAATTCACCCCTCTTTTTGCTTGCGATACCGCAAAATCGGTTTTGTGATCAACAATTGTTTGATTTAAAAGAGATATTAGAAAGAGATTCAGGGCAATGTCGAATTCTATCCAAATCCGGCAAAGAAGCTAAGGGTGAAGCTAAATCGATCATACAACCGGATGGAATGTTGGTTGACTGGAATCGTTATTTGCAAGGCAAGCAAAAATATGATGCGGTAATCATCATAGGTGGAAAAGGTTCCAAGAGTTCTATTTGGGAAGACCCAATTTTACCCCAAATTCTGACAGATCATTTCAGAGCGGGTAAAATTTTAGGAGCCTTTGGTTTGTCAGTTGTGGCGTTAGCTCGAGCGGGTTTAATTTCTCGATGCGAAGTTTCTGCGATCCAGGATGAGGCCTGCTTGAAAGAGTTGGAAGATGTTGGAGCCTTTCCTGAAACCAAAAGTTTGGTCGCGAATGATAAAATAATAACTTCAAACGATCCAAGTAATGGAAAAATATTTGGAGAAAACGTTCTTAAACTTTTAGGCGATGGATCGAAAGGAGAATTTGGGTGAGGTGAAAAATATCAGACTTGTCAGCGATAGTTTGTAAAAGTCATATCAATATCAAAATTCTTTTGTTTGAGTCCCGCGATAACGGATTGCAGGTCGTCTTTATCCTTCCCTGTCACTCTTACCTGGTCATCCATAATTTGCGCTTGAACCTTTTTCAGCCCCATGCTTTTGATATGTTTTACAATTTCCTTGCCTTTTTCTTGTGGGATTCCTTGCTGAATACTTATACTTTGCCTGACGGTATCACCTGATGCTGGTTCGACCTTTCCATAATCCAATGCTTTAATAGAAACTTTTCGTTTAACTAATTTTCCTTTAAGTATATCAAGGACGGAGTTCAGTTTGTGGGCGTCGTCAGAAAGGATTTTGATTTCTGCCGTTTTCATATCTATTTCTACCTGGCTTTTGCTGCCTTTAAAATCAAATCGCTGGCGAATTTCCAGCATAGTCTGGTTGCAGGCGTTTTGAACCTCAGCAAGGTCGGTGGCTGAGGTGATGTCAAACGAAGAACTTTTGGATGCCATTAATGTTTCCTTAAAAGATAACAATTGGGTCTGGTTTAAGCCAAGTGCTTTGGGGATTGATTATAAACCGAATTCGAAAAAAACTAAACTGCTCCATAGGCGACCATGGCTTCTGCCACTTTAACGAACCCAGCTATATTGGCACCTTTGACGTAATCAACATTTTTTTTATCTGTTCCATAGTTGACACACTGTTGGTGGATATCACGCATTATATTTTTTAAGCGTTCTTCGAGTTCTTCCCGGCTCCATGCCAGTCGAATGCTGTTTTGGGTCATTTCCAGGCCTGAAACTGCAACCCCTCCCGCATTGGCGGCTTTACCCGGAGCAAAAGGCAGGCCAGCTTTTTTTATCGCCTCCACAGCTTCATTTGTGGTGGGCATATTGGCCCCCTCAGCAATGGCAATCACCCCTCCCTTTATCAAACTCTTGGCATCTTTGAGCTCAATTTCATTTTGTGTGGCGCATGGGAAGGCAAGATCCGCTTTAATTCCCCAGGGCCGCTTGCCTTCGTGAAAATGACATTTATATTTTTTGGCATATTCTGAGATTCGGCCACGTTTATTTGTTTTTAGATCAATAACAAAATCTAGTTTTTCTAAGGTTAATCCCTTCGGATCATATATGAAACCCGAAGAATCAGAGAGCGTTAAAACCTTTCCTCCCAATTGCATTATTTTTTGAGCCGCATACTGCGCCACATTTCCCGACCCTGATACCAGGCAGTTTTTTCCTTTTATGGAATCACCGCGATGCTGCAGCATCTCTTCCATGAAATAGGCACAGCCATACCCGGTTGCTTCTTTTCTAATCAGACTACCGCCAAACTCCAATGCTTTCCCGGTTAATGTGCCGGTGAATTCATTTTTTAGGCGCTTATATTGGCCAAACATATAACTTATTTCACGAGCTCCCACACCAATGTCTCCTGCAGGAACATCGATGTCTTGACCAATATGCTTAGACAATTCCGTCATGAAAGACTGGCAGAATCTCATTACTTCCCGTTCTGATTTGCCTTTGGGATTGAAATCAGCACCCCCTTTTCCCGCTCCCATAGGTAGGGTGGTCAGACTGTTTTTAAAAGTCTGTTCAAACCCCAAAAACTTTAAAATACTTAGATTGACAGAATGATGGAAACGCAAGCCGCCTTTGTAGGGCCCGATAGAATTGTTAAACTGAACCCGATAGCCTCTATTGGTTCGAATAGCCCCTTTGTCATCTTCCCAGCAAACGCGGAATATAAGGGTGCGATCCGGTTCGGTCATGCGTTCTAAAATATGATTTTCAAGATAGATGGGGTTCTTGTTAATATATGGAATGACGGTTATAGCCACTTCTTCCACAGCCTGATGAAATTCTGTTTCGCCAGGATTTCTCCTTTTCAATCCATTCATGAAATCATTTAAATTTAATTTCTCTGTTTTGATTAATTTTGCGGCATTCATTTTTTTTCCATTAAATTGATAATTATTAATCTGGTAAGCTATAACTTACATGTTTGCTATTTAGTATAGTTTGATCAAAAATCATTACCAATTCGAACCTTAATTTTTAGAAAATATAACATGAACTCAAAAGGAAACCCCATTTTA
>CAZECX010000222.1:0-2893 GCA_964510965.1 uncultured Nitrospina sp.
ATACAGGAATTTTAGGCCTCTCAGCTTGGCTTTCAATTTGGGCAACCTATTTAACTGTTATATATAAAAGATCAATCCAATCCACTAATGAAAATTTTAAAGGGTTGGCGATGGGTGCTGTAGCGGCTGTCTTGGGATTCTTGGCAGGAGGGGTTTTTGAAACAAACTTCTATGATTCAGAGATAGTTATGTTGCTCTATTTTATTATGGGTCTTTCCCTAGCCCAGACAAACCAAAAATCTTTACAATAGAAAGAACCATATAGAAATAAACGTAAGCGCCAAATGCAAATCAAAATACTCCCTAAAGTTCTCCTGAGAATTGTTGAATTTCCCTGTTTTTATCAGATCACTTAAATCGGAAGTAAAATACTTTACCCCTCTCGATTAAAAATATTTCTCATCACTAATAAGTCCTGATCATTAAATGCCCGGAGCAGGAGTAAAACTATAAAATAAACACCTCCCCCAGCTAAAATTAAAGGAATAAAAGGCCATGAAATTTGTTTGAGAAAGAACCCCATTGCCACAGCCGCTAAAACAGGTCGCCATATTAAAGAGAAAACGGGTGTGTGCCTATATTTTTTCTTGATAGATCTAAAAAATAAAATAAGCACTAATAATTCTGTCAACCCCGCGACAACCGCCGCCCCCATTATTCCCATACGGGGTATTATTAAACAATTTGCGATAATGCAAAATATCGCTCCAGCAATTGCTGTTTTTATAACCTTCTTTGTTTCATTAACCGCAAATAATAGATAAGTTATAAACTCATTCAAAATCACGAATAAGAATGGTACTGCCAATATTTTCAGGACTACGGCTGACATTTCAAAATCAGAACCAAATATAATTTGTATCAATTGAGGAGCCAGCAGTACCATAATCACCGAAATAGGAATGGTTATCAGAAACAATATCCGGATCGCTCTTTCAAAAATCTGATGAGATTCTTTGGGGTTCTCCAAAAAAGCCCTAGATAAAGCAGGAAACAAGGCAGCCCTAATGCTTGCTAATATAAGTGCCAGAGACTCGATGAGCTTGAAAGCAGCAACATATAAACCTGTTTCCTCTTTCCCAAGGAAAAGAAAGATCAACACAGAATCTATTCGAAAATATATCCAGACAAAGAGAATTGCTAGGCACAAATATTTTGACTCATTAAAAATTTCCCTGGCTAGGGACCCATCGATTTTTGCAAAAAATTTTTCCCGTTGGTCTTTCATACAACTTCGCGCTAATACAAAATTAAGAATAGATGCTAGTAAAAATATTGAAGAAAATTCAACGATCCCACCACCCAAAACTAATACCAAAAAACCTATAGCAAAAAATATTGCCCGCTGAGTTATTACCAACGAAGCAACAAGTTTCATCCGCTCAAAAGCCCGAAAAACCCCAATATAAATCTCTGAATATCCATTCAAAATCATAGCCGTTGCTATCAGAACCAAAACATATAAAGTATCTTGGTCCAAAGAGAACCCACTATAAATTACGACAAGGACAAGCATTGAAATCAGTGTCAATAACCACTTAACAACAAAAATATTAACCAATAGGATTTGAGTATCATCAGGTCTTCTAGACAACTCTCGAGTCAGGTAAGTGCGTAATCCATAATCGACAAAATCCAGAATGATTCCAGCGGCTACAAATGAGAAAGCAAATATTCCATATCCCTTACTACCTAAATATCTTGCGGCTATTATTTGGACTCCTAGCCCAGCAAATTTTGAAAAAATTTCAGCAATAAACAGCCACGCCGAATTCTTTACCAAACGTGTAGCTGTACTTTTTTTTTCAGGGATCATCGATTTACAATTTCATTTTCTGGGAAAATCAGAAGATATCTAACAAACGTGTGGTCAGTATACAACTAAGGCCAATCATTAAACCGTTGGTGTATTACCCATATTATTTTACGCCCTTTGTTATCCAATGACCCAGATACTCCCATAATGTAGGATGACTCCAATATCTGGATTCGCCTTTTGGGGGCTCAGGGAACTCAACACAACCCCCTAAAATAGACTGGATAGAGCTTTTCAAGAGAGGAATGCCTCGTGCAAGGAGCAGTAAGGGGTAAGTATAAATATTATCCTTTTTCGAAATACCTACTGTACCCTGGGCCAGTATTTTTCCAGTATCTATCCCACTATCAATATAATGTATGGTTACACCACAAGCATCAAAATTCCTTTCCACCAATGCCCAATATGCCCCATGAACGCCCCTGTATAGTGGATTGATACCACCATGCATATTGATAAATTTTGATGGGGCTTGTTTTAAAGTGTCGGCAGAAATGATACCTGTTGCATATGCAACAACAATAAGATCAGGACGAGTTTCTTTTAACATAGAAACCAAACCTTCATCGTTTAAAGAGGTTACGTTCATTATTTTAGAGAGGTCAACAGGTTGTTCTTCCATTCCATAATTTTCTTTGATTTGACAGATTCTTTTTTTTGAAAACTGCTTCAAAAGAGGGATCACTAAAATTCGAAACAAAATCTGGCCTAAAACCTTATTTAAACCAAATCGTTTAATTCGTTTTTTAATAATTTTAAGTTTAGGTGGGGAATTCTCTACAACAACGCACGAGATATTGAATGTATCTTTTAGGGAATTATAAATGATCGGGGTGTATAAATTATCACCTGTGAGGAGAACTATATTTTGATGTGGATTTTGTTTCTGGTCCATAACCCGAGAAACCTCACGATTGCAAATCAAAAAAAGAGGTACTATTTAAACAGCACATCTATAAATGAGACAACCAATCTTTATATCTTCATGCTTAGCAATTCAGAGCAAATATAGTCAATCTGGTCTTCCGATAAACTACTCGATGAAGGCAAATATAAACCGTTAGTCGTCAAATCTTG
>CAZECX010000223.1:0-2879 GCA_964510965.1 uncultured Nitrospina sp.
AGGAGCTGCTTCTTGAAGAAATTTCAAAACTGCTTCAGAGCGGATTAAAAGATCCAAGAATCGGATTTACGACCCTCACCCGGGTCGAAGTTTCGGATAACCTCAAACACGCAAAAGTTTTTGTCAGTGTAATGGGCTCTGAACAGGAAAAAACCGATACTTTGGTAGCGTTGAAAAGCGCAAAAGGATTTATAAGAAATTCTTTGGGCAAAAACTTATATTTAAGATATTTGCCTGAACTGGAATTTAAAAAAGACGAAAATGCCGAACACGTTGAAAAAATCACAAGAATTCTCAATGACTTACACCCAGAATCGGATACTGAACCTTTATAAACCTCAAGGTCCCACCTCCTTTTCCATGGTGAACCAGGTAAAAAAGATGTTGGGAGTAAAAAAAGCCGGTCATATTGGCACCCTGGATCCGATGGCTGAAGGGATTCTTCCCATCTGCCTCGGTCAATCTACCCGGATCATTCAGTTTCTGTCCCCCTTATCCAAGCATTATCAATGCATTATGGAATTAGGATCGTCTACAGACACTCAGGACGCTACCGGAAAAGTGTTGTCCACAGGAGATACATCTGGGATAACAAATGACCAGATTGAGGAAATATTTCAGCGTTTTTCAGGAGAGCAAAAACAGGTACCTCCGATGTATTCGGCCAAGAAAAACAACGGAATTCCCCTTTACAAATTAGCCAGAAATGGTATTACTATCGAAAGAAAACCCGTTTCCGTACATTTTTTCTCCATTGAGTTTGTCAATAGGGAGGAAAATCGGGTAAAATTTGTAGTCCACTGTTCAGCGGGGACCTATATACGCACCCTTTGCCATGATATTGGGCAAGAGTTGGGGTGTGGAGCGCATATGTCTCATCTTGTTAGAAGTGGAGTCGGATTATTTGATTTGGAATCATCGATCACTATCGATGGTTTACAAAAAGCAATTGAAAATAAGCTTGATGTGCTTTTCTCCGTGGAAAAGGTACTTTCCTTCCTGCCGGAACTTCGCATCAAAGATGAATATGTCAAACCCATTGCCAACGGCAGGGCTTTACCCAAATCTTCATTTAAAGCTTTGCCTGCGAAATTCGAGCCGGGAATGAGCCTGAGAGTTTCAAACGGCAGTGATACGATACTCGCTATCGTCGAACCCCTGGTAAATCAGGAACAATTCGACCAAATGGATTCAAGTGAAATCGCGTTCAAATTAAAACGTGTTTTAGTTAACTAATATTTATAGAAACGGAAAAAGATTGGAATGTTTTCGCAGGGATGTCGCAAATATCGGGGCCTTTCTACGAAAACATTTTCCAATCGTTTTTCTAAATTTAACGAGTTGGAGAATTAATCATGGCACTCAATGCTGAGCAAAAATCAACCATTATCACAGATAACAAGCTTCATGAAAAAGACACAGGGTCTTCCGAAGTGCAGATCGCACTTATTTCAAAACGGGTGACCTATTTAACAGAACATTTCAAAACACATTCAAAAGACCACCATTCCAGACGCGGACTGCTCAAACTGGTCAGCAAAAGAAGAAAACTTCTTGACCATTTGAAGATAGAAGACCTCAGTCGATACCAAAAAATCATTACGAAACTTGGCATCCGCAGATAACCGCGCAACAACACACACGCCTAATTGAATATTAGGGAAAGATATTGGAGATATATTAATGGAAAAAGTAGAAATAGATATTGATGGAAAAACCATCTCGTTGGAAGCAGGCGACCTGGCTCGACAAGCAGGTGGCTCTGTTATCGTCCGTCAGGGCGACACAATGGTTCTGGTAGCAGCAACCATGGCGGGTTCGCCCCGTGAGGGAATAGATTTCTTCCCGTTGACCGTAGACTATAGAGAAAAAACTTATGCCGCAGGTAAAATTCCTGGTAGCTTTTTCAAACGAGAAGCCCGACCCGGTGAGTTGGAAACATTGATCTGTCGATTGATTGATCGACCGATCCGACCTTTATTCCCAAAAGAGTTTAAAAATGAGACGCAAGTGGTTTGCATGGTCGTTTCTCATGATGGTGAGAATCCACCGGACGTCAATGCAATCACCGGCGCTTCTGCAGCTTTGATGATCTCAGACATCCCTTTTGAAAATCCGGTAGCAGGAGCACGAATTTCAAGAGTCGATGGAAAATTGATTTTCAATCCCAATTACGAAGAAACCGCAGCTAGCGATCTTAATCTCATCATGGCAGGGACCGCAGATGGAATCGTAATGGTTGAATCGGGAGCCAACGAAGTAAGTGAAGACGACATGATGGAAGCCTTGGATTTTGGTCACGAGCGAATTAAAAAGGTCATTGGCATCCAGATCAAACTGCGTGAGCTTCTCGGAAAAGAAAAACTGGCGGTTGAGCCTGCGCCGGTTAATGAAGAACTTAAAGCCTCTATCAATAGCAAAGCCGCAGAGAAACTAAATGCAGCATGCCAAATTGCCGGCAAGCATGAGCGCGGCGATGCTGTAAAGCAAATTCAGAACGATCTTTGCGCAGAACTGAACCCGGATGAAGATGACAACATCAAGGGGGAAATAAAAGATCTATTCCATGACTTGGAAAAAACCACGGTGCGGGATCTCGTTCTCGACAAACAGTATCGTGTCGATGGTCGAGGACTAGCAAACGTTCGTCCTATTAGCATTATGACAGGCTATTTACCTCGTGTTCATGGTTCTGCCGTTTTCACACGCGGCGAGACCCAAGCACTGGTTACCGCAACTCTGGGGACCTCTTCCGATGAACAAAGAATGGATAGCCTGGAATTCAAAGGCACCAAATCATTTTTACTGCATTACAACTTCCCCGCTTTCTGTACTGGAGAAGTAAAGTTTATTGCTGGCCCCGGACGAAGAGAAATTGG
>CAZECX010000224.1:0-2871 GCA_964510965.1 uncultured Nitrospina sp.
CAGCGCAACGTGATGCACTATATCCGGACGTTCGCGGCGATAAAGACTATATAAATCCCAAATCTCCCATACTGGATTACCGACCCGCCGTGATACCTCAAAAGGAATCAAACGTATGCCAGCTTTCTCAATAATGTTTCCATGCTGCCCAACACGGGTAGCTACAGATACTTCAAACCCAGCATTTTTTGCGGCAACAGCCAGTTGAAGCCGATGAGAAACAAAAAACCAATCTTCAGTAACAACAAATAATAATTTTAACTTTCTTCTCACATAACTCATGCCTATTCAAATGCTCACATTGTCAAAAACATTCCGCTGATTAACAGGGAGGAGGTTTTTCTATCCGGGAATCTCAAGGCAATACAATTCCTGTATCACACTGGTCCCGAATCAGCCACTCCATCCTCACTTTTGTATTATTTTTTTAACTTAATGTGGATAGGTATGGTTGGTTTATTGGAAACATCAAAATTAAGAAATGCAATTAAAAACTGAAAACCAATAACCAGCGGTAAGACGGCAACCATAACAGTACCCGTACTGGCTATTTCACCAGCCTGATTATGGGCATACCATTCCCATGCACCAAATAAAAAACCAAAAGTAGCTAAGGCAAAACCAAAGATCAGCTCGATGGATGCGACCGAAAGATCTCTTAAAAAATAATTATAAAATAAACGTTTGACCAAATTGCGAATATTTTTGTAGAAAAACAGGGGTATTATTTTTCGCACCTTCAAATTGCTCGATTCGGATGAATATTTTGCTGACATCGGGATATCCACGACCTTCGCTTGCAATAAATTCAACCTGAAAAGCATATCTGATTCGAAAAAATAATCGTTGCTAACTTTTTCAGGCGGGAGCAGGGGTATTAGTGATGCCTGAATAGCCGTATAACCATTGGTTGGATCAAAATTGCTCCAGTAACCTGAGGAAAGCTTGGTTATAAATGAAAGAGCAGCATTTCCGAATAGACGAATGAGAGGCATATTACCTAGGGCATGTATGTGGTAAAAGCGATTACCCTTAGTATAGTCTGCCTCATGTCGTACTATAGGTTCAATGAATTTGGGAATAAGTGACGGTTCCATCTGTCCATCACCATCAACCTTAACCACAATATCGGCATTGTAATCCAAAGCCACATGATAACCAGCAAGAACTGCCCCCCCAACCCCAAGATTTGACTCATTGTAGATAACGGTAACTCTCTCGTCTGTGGACTCACGCTCAACTATGGCACCGCTTTTTTCCGGGCACCCATCATCCACAACAATAATCTTGTCGCATTCAGCACCAATTTTTGTGATGACATTCATGATTTGCTGGGAAACCCTATAGCAGGGAATAACCACTATCACCTTTGGTTGGCCATGAATGTCAGAGGTGTTGCCTTGTACCATAGTTGTTTTTTCCCTCTCTTGAATTAAGATAGTTATCGAATATAAGAGTTGTGAGCAATATAAGCGGTGCAATCACGGGATAGCGATAGCGCCAATCGTAATCTATTAAAATAGTCGAGGTGAAAATTGCTACGAAAATAATTAATGTTGAAAGTAAGGCAATAGCGTTTGCCCGAGTGTTATTTTGCTCAAACTCGCTGAAGGAATAGCGAAACATTGCTAGAATAACAACGTAACAGCCTAGAAGCAATAACCCGTTCAAGGTGTTATGAAATACCGAGTGATCCTTAGCGAAAGGTGTGAAAAATCCGACCATTCTGTAAAGATGAAGTTTCGCGGTTCCTAAGTACGTGGCCTCATAGATAATATATGTTTCTGGCCTGCTATCAATAACAACGCCTTTCTCAACCCACTTGCTCCAATAATCGATGGTATCGCTCTCGATGAAACCTGAAGCATTTGCCATGATTACAATGCTATAGAAGACTGATGACAACAGAATGCAGATTCCCAAGCGAACAAACAATGTTTTATTAACCAGCATCTTCTGACTCAAGGAAGGCATGAAAGCAAAAAACAAAAGTACCACTATATAAGGTATTGATGAGGGACGAGCAACCAGCAAAAGAAGTAATATGGCAGCTATTAGTATGCGAGAGGAGGAGTGTTTATTGGTTCGAGTTGTTACCGCAAAGATTGCACACATTACCAATAAGACAAACACGGTATCAGTTAAGATATACCTAGTCCAGAGCAAAAAATCTATTGAGGTAAGAAAAACCAGCAATGAGAATGCGATTAGCCATTTACGGATCTCAAGGTGGCAAGCAATCTTGATGTATAGGAAAAGGGCAAAGAAAAGGGCAACAAGATTTACGGTTTGATAACCGACAATCCATTGATCATTCATGGCCAATTTCAAAACCGCAAAAAGAGTAACTGGTAGGCTGTAGAAAAATGGAGGAGAAAAAAGTTCTATATCAGTGTAAAACCTATAATAATTGAATTGGTGACTTATTAAGAGATCGGCCAAACGAATATAACGCCCTGTATCAGGTGACTGAACACTCCCTTGGTAGAGAGCTACTGAGGCAAGGATGATATAAACAAATAAAAACGTGATCCAAACAATGTAGCGTTCTATGATTGTTCTAAAGGCTAACATTCTTTTTTTGAATTTTTCTCCAAATGCTTAACTGTAAAAAATTTTAACCCATGAACACAGCTTTTTAACTCAAGATTTAAGTTTAAGTCTAGTCATGGAATGGAACTACCAACTTGCTTATTATAATCGTTCTACCCTTTTATCTGAATAATATATCGTCCCTCCTCATTCTCTATTATCTTTGCAATTGCATGACCTGGATATAAAATAACTACTGCAGGGCCTTTCGATATGTTCTCCATAACTATATGGAAAAGAAATTCATAATCATGAACAGTTATTCATCAAAATTTATCA
>CAZECX010000225.1:0-2843 GCA_964510965.1 uncultured Nitrospina sp.
CATCATGCAATCGCCTAACTCGATTTCTAAACACCAAAACATTCGAGACTACTTGAGCTAAGGGAATAGAAATTTTGTTCCCTGTCTTTCCTCTTTTAGTGCGAATCATTCCATCTTTGAGACTGACATCACGCCATTTAAGATTAACCGCATCTGACAAATCAAGTCCAGTATAGGCCATCACCAAGGCAATGGATTGATATTGGTCATCAAGGTGGCTGATTATCTCATCAAGTTCTGCTTCACTCATGAACCGAGTTTGATAGAAGCCCTTGTTTCGATACGTGATCGTTGGAAGTTCAAATTTCCTATCACCACGCCTAAGAATCCACTTGAGCACCCTAGCGTGTTTCTTTAGGCTTGATTCGGGTAAGTCCCCTTTAATTCTAAAGTACTCCGTAACAAGAGACTTGCCATTCTTAGGATTATAATTTGTTACTTCCTTAACCCGTTTACCTCTAAAAAAAGGGTTTAGATGCTTACGAACTATATAGTCATATCGTCCATCTTCTCTAAGGTAGTCAGCCTCTATTTGATCCCAACTCAATTTCCATGACTGGTATTCTCCTTTATCGACTTGGTTTTTAAGGTCCGCCAGGCGTATTCTCGCCAACTGCTCATCGGTTGTTTGAAGACAGTCTTGAAGTAGGATGCCTTTCCAACGGCAACTGGCATAAAACACACCTCTATTTCCACGCGGTCTAATTTCTCGCTTGGACATAGTAGCTCCTCCATCAGAACCATGCCCATCCGACCAGCGTGTCAATTTTACCATGCCTCCATGTTCTTAGGAGCTTTCGACACACTGAGTCTCTGATTCAAAACAAAAAAAAGGCCAAACAACTGAAGGCAATAAAGCTTCATTTGTGTGGCCTTATATCTATTTTGTCTTAAATTAATTCGAGTTCTTAGAGATGTCATAATACTTCCAAAAAGCAAAATAATCGTTTCACTTTTCGGAGTACTTGGTGAGCATCCTCACTGAACTCCCGACCCTTAGGTCTGTGACGGGAACCCCTCCCGCCTAAGCCGACTCCTTTCAGTTGGTCGGTTTTACAGCTTACCTGTTAGCACCGACTCCTTTCGGTTGGTCGGAAATACTCTTACTAACCTAAACTCAGTTGCAAGACAAGTCAAATAAAAAAAGACACAAACTAATATTTCAGTTTTTTTTCAAAGATGGTTGACAACTAGAATTTTGGGGTATATTTTGTTTGAAATCCTTTGATTGGGATTTTTTGATTTCTGCCTTGATTGGCCTCCGCACTTTGAATAGTTATGCTGACGCGGAGTTTTTAACCCTATGTTAAAAACTTAAATTTGGAGCAATATTATGAAAAAAGATACATCCACCCATTCTTTATCCCCAAAAATCCAAGAAGCTTTCTCAAAGACCCAAAGTACTTTTGATCAGGTCACAAATCGTTTCGACTCTGCAAGCCAAGATATCAAGTTAACCGAAAAACTTCTTGGTGAAAAAAACGTCCCCGATCCTACCTTTGTTATTAATTTTGGTCGAATCGAGGATATGTATAATGGTGATGGTAGTGAGGATTTTCCAGGTTGGGACCCCGAGGAATTTGGTCAAGAAACTTTAGATTGGCGAAAAGATCCAGAGAGTGATCGCCATCGCTTAATGGTTTCCACGTATAGTATTTCAATTGACCGGTATCAAGATCCAGATTCACCAAACGGTTTCAAGGAAGTAGTTGATGAAATCTTTCTTGAAAGCACAAAGCCTCTTATTGAATGCCCGATAGAAGTTCGGCTTTATTACCATCCCCGACTTGCCCAATTTATCACCACTTTTGCTGACGCCATCCAAGAACACCTCATTAATAAAGGCCTTCTAAAACTTAATGCTTGGTATAGCATAGAGAGAGACGTCGGAAGAACAACCATCCAAAAGTTCGGTCATTATTTATCTGAAAACCAATTAAACATACGAAATAAAGCTGATTCCTAGGCTTACTTCAGTAAGTTTAATATCTTTCTGCTAACTCTTTGACTGGAAGCAGATTTCCTAAACCTTGAATGGCATTTTATTCCGGGGCTTGACTGTCTCATTTTTCTTGAATGGAGCACATTATGTCCAAATCAAATATTGTAAAGTTTCAACAGCAAGAAGTACTATTTCCAGATTCTCGTAAGACTGAGCTTAATATGTTTAGTCAAATGGAAAAATCTGGATTGCCTCACCTCAAACTATGCCAATCACCTCCAGAAAAAATTATTTTTGTTTGGCTTTCAATTTATTTGTTTGAAGCGTTGATGCGAGATTGTTCTGGAAAATTTGTTAAACGGGTTGTTCCTCAAATGGGTATTGACTATAGAGGAGAACTGGTTGACCCTCCAGAAAGAATTGGAATGCCTTACCAAAGAGCTGTTAAATACAAGGTAGATTTTATGGTTATTATTAACGATTCTGATAACCCTAAAACAGAAACAAAAATTGCGGTAGAGCTGGATGGTCACGATTTTCATTCATCAAAGGCTGATAAAAAACGTGACGATGAACGGAATCGTTTTTTAATGGGAAGCATGATACTCCCAGTTCACTTTCCCGCTAGTGTAGTTCAGGAAGATCCTAAAAAGGTTATTGATCAAATTCTGTATATAGGATCGAGGTGGAATAAATATTTTAAGTCGTTACTTAATTAATTCAGGCCGACTTGAAAACTTAAAGGCAGGGTCTTTACGGCCCTGCCTTTAGATTCAAACTATAATTCGCCCACCCATCACCAACTTCGGTAATGAGCAGGGCAAATAAAACAATTGGTTTCTAATCCTATCAATTGGATGACTGTGTTTCTTTTTGACTATAAGAATTAAAAACATATTCT
>CAZECX010000226.1:0-2780 GCA_964510965.1 uncultured Nitrospina sp.
GCGTGTTCGGTCAAGCTGGATGTTGCTCATCTGAGTGAGACAAGCCCTTAATTATTTCTGACCTACCCCTATAGATACTTTTTCCGGCGTGATATGACCGCTTTGGGTTGTGAGTTCAACCGGTCAACGCAACACTGTATCTTTATAGCAAAAAGATGGAGTGTAAGTATGGCATATCGAACTCGAAGAAATTATACAGCAGCACAGATGTCAGAGTTATGGGATCGCTGGAAAAAAGGCGAGTCTCTAAAATCAATCGGTCGATTATTTGATCGGCCATCCTCTTCTATTTTTAATATATTGGAACCAAAGGGTGGCATTCGTCCACCTCTTCGCAAGGAGAATTATAAAAGACTAAATCCAGAAGCTTAAATGTGTGGAAATACCCATCAAAGCCTTGACCTATTACCAGCCGCGGTTCGCCGCCTAGCGGGGGCTGGCGGCGATGTTTCCACCATCGATAGTGAGAATGCTGCCTGTGGTTTTTTCGGCGAGAGCGAGATTGAGGAATCCCTGCGCCACATCGGTGTCATAAACCTCTTGTTGCAGCAGGTTAGATTTAAAATAATCGTCAGCAGAAAGACCTCGTGCTGCAGCGCGTTCGGTAACGACCTCTTCTGAGAAGAGCGAGGTGCGAATGCGATCTGCGTTGATGGCATTGGAGCGGATTCCAAACTGACCATAATCGAGCGCGTATTGTTTTGTTAAAGCCACCATGGCAGCTTTTGGGAGCGCATAGGGACCAAAATCTTTTCCCGGATTGAACGCTGCCTTCGATGCATTGAACAACAACACACCACCGGTTTTTTGAATCTGGAACAGACGAACCGCCTCGGAGGCCAATACCTGATGAGCAAAAAAGTTTAGCTCAAAACTCTGGCGCAAGGTACTCATTTCAATTTCACCTATCGCACCTTGTACTGCATTCCCCGCATTCGATATTAAAAAGTCGACTCCACCATAATGAGCAACCACTTCTGCAAACGATTCTCTCACTGCTTCTTCATCGACCACGTTCAATACTCGCGCAGTGACGCCCACTTTGTATTTTTTTATAATTGTATCTGCGGCTTCATTGAGTTTGTCTTCAGACAAGTCTGCCAGATAAAGATTTGCTCCCTGTTCGGCAAATAGATTTGCGGTCGCTAATCCAATACCCGATGCGGCTCCGGTAATATAGGCTACCTTACCCTGGAGTGTGGGGGCTTTGCTTTTACCCAGTTTCGCCTGTTCGAGAGACCAATATTCCATATCGAACAAGTCATCAGATTTTAGAGGAACATAATCTCCTACTGAAAACGATTTATGTATGATGTCTATGGTGTGTTGATAAATATCTGCCGCGATTTTAGTTTCTTTAACCGTTTTGCCGATGGTGAGCAGGCCCAGGCCTGCAACCAAAAATACTCTAGGCAGGGGGTCTAGCTCGGTTTTATCCACTCCTTTTGCTTCTTTATTGGTTTTAAAATATTGGTGATAATTTTCATAATAGGTTTCCAAAGCAGAAGCAACTTCATCTCGCAAGGTGTCAGGGTCTTGCCATTGACTTAAATTTAATAAAAGCGGTTTCTGCTTGGTTCGAATCACATGGTCTGGGGTCGCTGTTCCCACTTGCGACCAGCTAACACATTCTTCGCTGGATGCAAACGCTTTGGCTTTCTCGCTTTTTCGATGATGCACCACCCAGGCTTTACCTGACTTTTGTCCGTATAAGCCACGAAGGATTGGAGCCAATGCATTCAGTAAATTTTTTTCACCGGCGTTGAGCGCAGGTCCTTCAACAGGGGTCAAAGCCTTTGGCTGTTTACTGGCAATATATTCTTCTGCTTTTGTAACTGCATCAATATGTCGATCATAGCTTTCCCTGGCTGTGGTTCCAAAGGTGAACAAGCCATGATTGATCAGCATCAGGCCTTCAACGTTCTTATCTTTTTCGTAAACCTCCGCAGCAGCCTTGGCCAATGCAAATCCCGGCATAATGTAAGGGACAATCCCAATGGTTGCGCCAAAAATTTGCTGGCACATTTTTTCTGCATCCGGTTGATTTGCGATTATCAGGCTGGCATCGGCATGAGAATGGTCAATAAATTTATGTGGCAAAAAAGCGTGCAGCAGAGTCTCAACAGAAGGGTTTGGAGAAGAAGCGTCTAAAAGGTGCGTTCGCTGTTCATTGACCATGTCTTCATCTGTCAATGAATCCAATTCTCTTAGCTTGCCAAGATGATTTAATAAAACTCCAGGAAGCCCAGGGGGCTCTAATGTATCCAAGTCCCATCCGCTTCCCTTGACATAGAGAACATCAACTTCTTCATTCACTTTGTTTTTGGTTCGTGATTTGACCGAGGTGTTTCCGCCACCATGAAGTACAAGTGCAGGGTCTGCACCTATCAAACGCGAAGTATAGACGCGCAGGGCAATATCTTCATGGACATCGCTGTACTGTTCAATCGCGGCCTGGGCCGACGAGTCCTTCCATTTGTTTTCCATAATTATTCCTTAATCTCATTGCCGCAAACCGTTTGCGTCTACCGATACCCATATTCATCCACAATTTAAAACAGGATTATAGTTGGAATTCAGGGTTCAGGGAAAAGAATTTTGGCAAGAAAAATTGTTTCATACTTTCTAACTCATTGTTTATCATAAATTTTCCGGTCGGTCAAAAAATGGCCTTTGTGTTTTTATAAATTCCTGCTACAAAGCCTGCTGAATTGAAACTTTTTCTGTGCTAAGGTTCGCAAAATGCTTGCCCAAATACATGTAACATTCAAGGAAGGGGT
>CAZECX010000227.1:0-2711 GCA_964510965.1 uncultured Nitrospina sp.
TTGCACAAATGTTGGCCCGACTTCACGAGCTACATAAATAGCGTTCTTAATAGCCTGTTCAACTCGATTTGGCTTACTAACGGTTAAGAGAGCTACATAGGCACATCCCGCTTCTCGGGCAATTTCGGGCAGTCGAACTTTTTCAAAGTTCTTACCCTTTGGAGCCATTTTGGCAACAAAACCCTTTTGCATCAAACCGCTTTCCTGCCCACCCGTATTCGCATAAAGCTCGTTATCAAAACAAATAGTGGTGAATTTTTCCTGACGGAACCAGGACTGCATGGTCATATCCAAGCCAATATCAACCGTAGCACCGTCACCGGCAAGAACCACTACATCTTTTTCAACATCAGGAAAGCGACTTTTCAAGGTCCGTTTCAAACCTGAGGCGATGGCATTCTGATTGCCAAACAAAGAGTGGATGTTATGTACGGCAACATGCGGAAAAACCAGACTGGTACAACCCGTGGAACCCACAAATACCGTATCTTCCGGAGCCGGTAGACTGGCCAAAATATAACGGAAAGCGATGGACTCTGGACAGCCCGCACATAAAGAATGCTGCTCGATTAACTCCTTAGAAGAACCAATGTCCTTCCAGCCGCGGTCCTGATTACCAAAGGTGGCTGTTTCAACCAACTCCTGATATTCCGGCGGCATGATATCAGCCAAATCTTCACATAAAACTATCTTTTCCTTACTCATAAATTCCCCTTTAAATTTTATTCCCGTATGGGAAAAACTTAATTAATTTTATTAGGTCTAACCAAGGGTCCCTCGAGCAGCGACCTCCATTCCCAAATGCTTTTTGATCTCTTCAACAATCACTTCGGAAGGCATGGTCATACCACCTGCAACATGCGGTCCAACATAAACTCTTTCATTATCCGGGATGTTGGCTTTGATTTCACGGGCCAGCCATCCGGCGACATTAAACTCGGGAACAAAAATATGCTTCGCGTTTTTGGTCGCTTGCCGAACTTCCTCATACGGGAAAGGACGGATGGTTTTAATTTTAACCAGTCCCACTTTGATACCTTCTTCTTCAAGAAGTCGGATTGCTTCGCGGCTCTGCGAAACAGCCGTTCCAGAGCTAACCACAAGAATTTCCCGATCGATGTTTTCTTCATCGATCAGACCGTCCAACAGCGGGATAGTGTGCTTGCGGGAACGCTCAACCGCCGCCTTGATTTCCTGTTGCCAGGAGGCGTGGGTGGCATAACTGATGTAATTGGATTTCATAACAAACGGGTCGCGCATCATACGGATCGGTGCGGTTTCCATATCCATAACGGGTTGCGGATTTCTGTACGGATCATAGGGGGTCAGGCATATATCATCCGGCGGAAGCTCAACCGTGTCTTTGGTATGAGTCACGAAGAAGCCGTCACAACATACCGCAATGGGAACGTGCACATCTGGTTGCTCTGCAACAATAAAACCCTTCAAAATAAAATCAAATAAATCTTGAGCGGTTTCTGCGTGCCAAACCAGCATACCCGTCTCAAGCAGATAATGCATTTCCAAAGTATCCGGTTGAATACTCAGAGGAGAATTAACCCCCCGACACGTAACACAAACCTGAATGGGCAATCGAGACCCCGCCCACATTGGGAAATTTTCCATAGCCCGCAAAGTTCCCGGACCGGCCGTAGTGGTAAAAACACGGTGGCCGCCAAAAGCTGCTCCGGCACATTGGCCCATAACCGCAAATTCACTTTCGCCACGGAAATACTCATCCAAATAACCCTCAGCAAAAAGCTCACCGATCAAAGCGGCCGCTTCACTCTGGGGAGTGATTGGATAGGCAACCGAAGTTCCTACGCTGGCAACCTTGATGGCAGCACGAATCACTTCACTCCCTGTCAGGAAGCTGGGTGTTTGTTTTGCTTTATAGAAGATATCATTGACATCTGTATAGGTTTGGCCTTTCTGGTTTTTTTGGCCTAGCTTCACATGTTTCGAAGCTATGATTTTTCTATCTTTAAGCTCAACTTGTTTATTCATAAAATTAACTCCCGTATAAAGAGTGCTTTGAAATGATCAAAAAATAATTGTAGGTCTTGTTAATATATTTACTAAGGGTTAATAGCCCCGGACCGACCCATTACAAATTGGGTAAAAGGTTCAGCCTGAGATTCTACGCCCTCCGATTTCAACTGTATAATCTTAGCTTTGAGTTTCTCTATCATATTCAGGTCTGCGTCACGGAAAGAAAGACAAGCGTCTTCATGCCCCGCCATGGCACACATTGCTATTGTATAACAACTCGTGCCGCCCCGAATTATCTTTAGAGACAAATTAGCCATATGGCAATGCACACCTATAAAGATACATACGTCAATTTTGTTATGCCAAATCGTCAGATTGGGATGGTTGGGATTGATCTCATACTCCTGAATAATCTTAGGATATTTAGGTCTGTAGTCAGCCATGGGGATCAATCGCATGGGAACTTCATTCGCCAGCTCACGGAGAGCTTTGGCTTTTTCAGCCACATGATCGGTCCATTTCCACAGCACCAATGGTCCTGGAAAAATAGTTGGAACCTTGGCCGCTAAAATCTTTCTAGCTGCCATTTCATATGCCTCATCCTCAGGCACAACTTTACCGCCAATATGTGCTTCACCCGGATCAGGTAAAACGTTTCCCATTGTTGCTGCAGCAGGAGGTAAAAACGCCTCCGGGCCAGCTTTGACCTCGTAGTTGCT
>CAZECX010000228.1:0-2708 GCA_964510965.1 uncultured Nitrospina sp.
CAACGGACTTCTAATCCGTAGGTCGTAGGTTCGAATCCTACCAGGCGTACCATTTCTTCAAGAACTTACGTCCTTCAAGCCTTTATCGTTTTTATCAACTTTGATAAAATTATGATAGAAATTTTCCAAGAGAGCAGAACTCACCGAAGTGGTAGAATTTATTGAAAGCCTGAAAATATTTGTAAAAAAAAAGCCGCCAAGAGAAACCAGCCTAAAATCAATGCCTTCCTAAATTAATTAAAAACTGCTATAATACGTCAATGCCGTATAGGCATCCTTTTATTGGTTTTTTATGGAATTTATTGAAGCTCCTCTTTTTTCTAAACTGATCCATGACTACTTGGATGATGAAGAATATTCAGCCTTACAATGGTCTTTGGCGTTACACCCCGAGTCTGGAAAAGTCATTCCTAAAAGTGGTGGAATCCGAAAGCTCCGTTGGCCGGGAAAAGGCAAAGGAAAAAGAGGAGGACTACGAATCATCTATTATTGGAAAAACCAAAAAGGGGAGATTTGGTTTTTAACCGTCTACGCTAAAGGGGAAGCTGAAAATATTTCTACATCAACCCTGCGCGTTTTACGCAAGGAGATAGAATCATGAAAAAGCGGAACGTTGAAAAGCGGGATGTGGGACAAGAAATCTTAATGAGTTTAAAAGATATTAAAAAAGGAAAAGGGAAACGCTTCAAATCCAAACTTCCTCCAAATGTTAAAACCATTCGCGGGAAAATGGGTCTGAGTCAATCTGCTTTTGCAGGTTTTTTGGGGGTGAGTGTCAGAACCTTGCAAGAGTGGGAACAGGGTAGAAGAAAGCCCAGTGGCCCCGCAACGGTTCTCCTGCGAGTTGCCAATAAGCATCCTGAAGTTCTTATGCAATCCTGAAAAAGATAATCGGCTACTATGATAAAACTATGATAGAAATTTCCTAACAAGACAGATTCCATCGAAATGGTGGGATCTATAGAGTCCTAAAACTGTTTGCATATAAAGCAGATAAGAGAAACCAGCCTGAAATCAGGAACTTCCTAAAAACGTTAATTTAACACTTCTAATCCGTAGGTCGTAGGTTCGAATCCTACCAGGCGTACTCCTTCGTTTCAGTAAATCACAAGATTCCTCAAAATATCTGAACTTGACGGCCTAAACACCCCGAGGTTAATGCTCATATTTGATTTACAACACCCCCTAAATAAATTCAATAAACCTTTTACAAATAGCAAGTTATCGGTCTTTCGAAATGGAGTGGTCCATTGTGGTAAATGTAACTGTTTCTGTGGTAGGCTGCGGAAGCATCCCACAAACGGGGGAGGACCCTTTAATGAGTGCGACGGCTGAGCAGTATAGAAAAATTGATATAGAGTCTCTCAGTGAGACGGGAGACCAGAAGTTCAATTTATATGTGAAGTCGAACGATGACTTCGTTAAATTTGCAGGAACCGAACCCGCACATCAGGAAAAAGTTCGCAATCTGCTCAAAGCGGGTGAATTGAATGAAGACCTTTATATAGATGTTTTGGAGCAGGAAAATTATTTTAAGCAGGTCACAGGAAGCCTGGCATCGGTAGCCTCCGATGAAGCTTTAACTCCGCAATTAAGAGCTGAAAAAATTTATAGCGTTTCAATGGCTGTTATGAAAGAGTTTTTTGAAAACAGTTCCTCCAAAAAAATTCTGAATTCCGCCCATGACATAATGAACGCCATGCAAACCTGCATGGAAGTTACCAATCAAGGGTTTTCATTATTAGCAAAAACAATGGTTAGAAATTACCCCGCCTACATCCATTCCATTAATGTAGGACTTTTTTGCCTGAGCTATGCCAACAAGATGAAAATGGAAAAAGAAGAAACTCAAATCCTTGCAATCGGAGGGTTGTTTCATGACCTGGGTTTGACGACCATATCGGATGAGACTCTTTATAAAAAAGACAAGTTAGACATGGACGAAGTTCAGTGGATGCGCTCTCACACTGAAGAAGGGATTGAGATAATTAAAGGATTAAAGCTTTATAATGAAGAAGTGGTCAAAATGGCAGCACAGCACCACGAAAGCTTTGATGGCAAAGGCTATCCCCACGCCCTTTCACAAGATAAAATTTCCTATTTCTCCCGAGTCTGCAAGGTGGCCGATGTGTATGAAAGCCTCACATCCCCTGTGGTCTACAGGCGGGCCATGAAACCTTTGGACGCGCTAACCATAATGACTCGTGACATGAAAGGTATGTTCGATCCGAAAGTTTTGCGTAATTTTATTTCTTTGCTCGCATAGTTCTGCCCCGCACTTACTAGGTCATTGATAATACTTGCATTGGAATGAACCGACCTGACGATTGGGCGATTTTCTGGCCTCAAATCGACCGTTTTCAAATTGGATTTTTGATATAAGCTTGGGTTTTAGAGGTCATTGTGCTAAAATGCCTTATCATACTAAGACAATTTGGGATAATGATTCCCGAGTTTTTGGAAAAGCATTTGTGGCATGGCAAAACAATTTCAATCGAAAATAAATTAACCGTCCTGATTTTCCGGGTGGTTTTTTTTATGCCCTAAACTGGTTTGGTCCAAATATGTCTTAATTATTTTAATTGGGGACTCTGTTTAAATATCTGAATGCAAGCTCGTCCCGCAAATTTTTGGGAGTAAATTTAAAATGGCTCAAGGTAAAGTAAAATGGTTCAATGAGAGCAAAGGCTATGGTTTTATTGAATCGG
>CAZECX010000229.1:0-2685 GCA_964510965.1 uncultured Nitrospina sp.
TAATGTCCGCGGCAGATGGCACTTTACAAAAACAGGCTAAAGTACTGTCTGACGATGACCTGCCCACAGCAGAAGCACGCTCCAAAATAGGCACACAGACCAGTTTGGATAAGAAGAGAAATAAAATCCAGTTTATTGACAAACAGAACTTTCCCTATGAGGTGGTGGACTTCGATGTCGGAGATCTGGACGGGGACGGGAAAAACGAATACGTTTTGATCGATCATTACCGAGTCATGGTGTTCAAACTAAAAAAGGGGAAATTAAGACAAATTCAACAGATGAGAACCCAAAAAGGGATCAATCAGCTTATAGGCGTGGATGTGGGAGACATTAACGGCAATGGCCGTGATGAAATTTTTGTCACCAGCTGGAAGGGCGATAAACTGGAATCCTTCGCACTGGAAAGACAGGTAAGAAAAAAAACGCTTAAATACGTATGGAAAGACGTAAATCTTTATTTTCGTATTATTCGCCCATTTGGTCAAAAACCCACCCTTTTATCGCAGAGTCCGGGGTTTGAAACCCCATTTATAGGTCCAATTAAGAAGGTCGTGTTTAAAAATAGACGCTATATCCAAGGCTCCAAACTGAATACTCCAAATATTTATGGAAAATACTTCATTTTGTATGGGTTGACACAGGCCAATTTGGGCGGGAACAAGGTGAAGGAAACAGTAATCCTTGACAACAACTACCACTTACGAGTATACTCCCCAAGTGGCAAAGTGCTAGTAAAATCAGATGCTTACTACGGTCACGATCCGCGTTTGATCGAGGTTGGGGTGGTTGACGAAGAGTTGGGAAACCTGACACCCGGCGGCGGTGAGAGTGTCGGTAGAGAAGGGGCGGTTCGCTATAAAGGCCGGCTTCAGTTTGTGAAAAATGGAGGTCGTCGTTTTCTAGTTCTACCCAAAAATTATGTGGCAGGGGATGGGCTGATAAGTGAGTTAGTGCTCGTGAACAACTCAGGGCTTGTTATTTTAGGTGTAAACCGCGAAGGTTTTGAAAAATTTCTCGAAACCAACAAACAAAAGGGTTTTCTGGCGGCTTTCAGGGTTGTGCCGCGCAAAGGTAATGCAGGCGCGGATGTACACATATTAAGGACTGAAAGAAACTTTATTTCTAATGCTATGTCAGGCGGTATGAGTGAGTTCTCGACCTATTTTTGGAAAGCTGATTAACCGGGTTAAGGAATTATTCGACTTGGGGGTAAAAAAGAGGCTAAATAAAAAAGGGTATAAAGACAAAAAAACCTTTGATTTTTATATATTTTATGTGGTATCTTTGCAGCGTTTATAGGAACTGCTGTTTGAAAAGGCGAATTACGTAAGATTTCAATAACTTACTTCAGATTAATTTTATAGTTTTTGATAGGTTTTTATAAAAAGTAGTTGGTCGTAAACTAAACTTGGAGGAGACAAGTATGAAAAAGAATTTTCTGACTGTAATCGCAATGACGGTCGTGGCATTTTTTGTGTCGACCGAAATTGCAAAAGCAGCTGACATCACATTCAGCGGGCAAGTTAGATCCCGTTGGGAACTATCAGAACACCTGGGTAACGGTGGTGTTGCCGGTGCCGGTGATTCAGATGGTAAGGCTTTCAACAACCAGCCTCATGATTTCGTCATTCAATCAACGCGTTTAGCAGCGAAGGCTAATATCAATGACACTACATCCGCCTTCGTCCAACTGCAGAGCGCTAGAACTTGGGGTGGCTCCTCAAACGGATCTAATGGTGCTGGTAGTGGCAACGCATCTAGCTCGGCTGACAACCAAGATTCATCAGTTGGACTCCATCAGGCGTATTTCACAATTAAAAACTTTTTGAACCTACCTATGGGTTGGGATGCTAAAGTAGGTCGTCAAGAAATCAAGTTGGATGGTTGGCGTCTATTCGGTAACACGATCTGGACAACGGGTATGCAGACTCATGACGCAGTTCGCTTGACTCATAAGCATGATAATTTAACTGCGAGTCTGATGTACATTCTCAGAAATGAAGATGGCCGGACAACCGATCAAAATGATGATAACGATTTTGATGTTTATGCAGCCCACGTAAATATGAAGGGCGTTCTTGGTGGCCAGTTCTCCGGTTACTATGTATACAGCGACAATGGTTGTAGTCCTAAGCAAGCAGCTGCCACTACTAACTCACCGGGTTGTACCAATTTTAGCAATGATTTCCACACAATCGGTGGTCGTCAGGCTGGTACCTTGTTCGGTCTAAAATACCGTGCTGAACTCTACTACCAGTTCGGTGATGCGACGGGTATTGTTGACTCCACAGGCGCAACAGATCATTCTTCCGTAACAGCTGGTAATGAAATGGACCGAGAAGCGTATATGTACGGTGTACGAATTGGTAAGGCGTTTAATAACGTATCGTATAAACCTTCTGTTACCTTGTGGTACGACTACCTTTCAGGAACATCGGATGAAGACTTGAAAAATGGTAAATGGAGCAGTTTCGATACCCTATATGACACCGGTCATAAATACTACGGCTTGCAAGATCTCTTCTTGGGTGTTGGTTCAGGTGGACCAAAAGGAACACAAGGATTAGGTCTCCAAGACTTGGCCGTAAAAGTAAAAATGAATCCGATCGCGGGTTGGACCTTGAAGATGGATTACCATTACTTCTATACCGCTGAGGGTGTTAACGCATCTCCACACGTTTC
>CAZECX010000230.1:0-2678 GCA_964510965.1 uncultured Nitrospina sp.
AGAAAGATCCAGGTTTTCTTCATGTGCTTTTATGCTTAAAGCGATCTTTTTATTATTGATGTCAACTTTGATCACTTTTGCTTTGATATCATCATCCACTTTCACAGCTTCTTCAGGTTCAGAAATATTTTTTGAGCTCAATTGAGAAACATGAATCAAACCTTCAAGCCCATCGCCAAATTCTGCAAAGGCACCAAAACTTGTTACCTTAATAATTTTACCTGAAACTTCTGTACCAATTGGATAATTACCCGCGATTTCATCCCATGGATCCGGCTGCAATTGTTTGACCCCCAGGGAAATCCTGCAGTTTTCCTTATCGATACTGAGCACGGCCGAGGCAATTTTATCTTTCTTCTTCAACACCTCAGAAGGATGCTTGATTTTTTTCCAACTCAGATCAGAGATATGAATCAATCCGTCCACGCCATCTTCTAACTCGACAAAAGCACCAAAGTCGGTCAGGTTTCTAACGGTGCCCTCGACTTCCGTGCCGATGGGATATTTATCTTCAATTTTATCCCAGGGGTTGGGCTCGATTTGTTTCATTCCCAACGAGATGCGTTTCTTTTCTTTATCTAGCGTAAGGACAAGAGCTTCCACTTCATCGCCGATAGCGACCATCTTACTTGGGTGTTTGACATGTCGACTCCAACTCATTTCTGAAATATGCACGAGGCCTTCGATGCCTTTTTCCAGTTCGACAAAAACGCCGTAGTCGGTGATGCTGACCACTTTGCCTTTAATTTTTGTTTCAACCGGAAATTTGGAATCCACATCCACCCATGGATCGGGACTGGTTTGTTTGAGTCCCAGAGATACGCGTTCTTTTTCTTTATCGTATTTCAGAACCATTACCGTTACCTTGTCGCCAATCGAAAACATTTCGGAAGGATGGTTGACCCGGCCCCACGACATATCGGTGATGTGGAGTAAGCCATCGATTCCGCCAAGGTCAATGAACACACCATACTCGGTAATGTTTTTAACAATTCCTTCAATGAGGTTGCCTTCGCCCATTTTCTCAAGCGTGCCAGTACGAATCTGTTTGCGTTGTTCTTCCAAAAGAATTCTGCGAGAAAGAACAATATTGCCACGCTTTTTGTTCATCTTGATGATTTTCATATCGAACTTTTCGCTGATCAGTTTTTCCAGATTGCGAATGGGGCGAAGGTCGATTTGCGATCCCGGCAAAAAGGCTTTGAGTCCGATGTCGACGGTGAGCCCGCCTTTTGCTTTCGCTATAACCGTGCCCTGAATGATTTCATCGGCTTCGTAAGTTTTAACCAGATCATCCCAGATTTTAATTTTATTGGCTTTTTCCTTGGAAAGAACAACATTGCCATCATTGTCTTCAACCTTTTCCAGGAAGACTTCGACTTCGTCGTCGATCTCCAGATTTTTTCCGCTTTCAGGAAACTCGGAAAGAGAAACCATACCTTCTGATTTAAATCCTACATCAACGGTGACCAGTCCTTTAGAAATGGCAATAACTTTTCCCATGATAATCTGCGAAGCCTTGAACCGGCCGAGACTTTCATTGAAATAGGTTTCCATTTCGGAATAACTGGCTTCCTCGCTGGGAGTCAATTCATCCAGCTCGGCCTTATCATCCTCGTTCATTTTTTCTAAAAGTTCTTTGGGTATTTTCATGACCTGCTAATTCTCACTTTCTATAGGGTTATTTGAATAAGATTAATTGTTTTGTTTTAAATTAATTTGTTCCATGACCTGATCTATGACTTCTTCAATCGTAAATTTCGTAGTGTCGACTTCAATAGCATCTTCCGCAGGGCGAAGCGGTGAAATGGCACGGGTCTTGTCTTCGTGATCCCTTTGTTTTATTTCTGCAATAATATTTTCCAAATCGACATCCATATTTTTTTCTTTCAATTCCAGATACCGTCTTTTGCCGCGCTCTTCTGCGTCCGCATCCATAAAGAATTTTAATTCTGCATTTGGGAACACCTGAGTTCCAATGTCACGACCATCCATCACCACGTTTCCTGCCTGACCGATTTCCTGCTGTTTGGCAACGAGGATTTCCCGAACTCTTTTTTGTGCTGCGACTTTGGCAGCACCCCGCCCCACAATTTCATTTTTTAGTAACCCGGTTGCATTTTCTCCGTTGACCTTTACTTGCTGTCCCGCTGGGTCGGCAACAAATTCTATTTTTATTTTTGCCGCCCATTGCCCTACGGCATTTTCATCATCCAGATCAATAGCTGCTTTGTTTGCCGACCAGGCAACCGCTCTGTACATAGCGCCGGTATCGATGTAACGGTAGCTGAGGTTCTTTGCTATAAATTTTGCAATAGTGCTTTTACCACTGCCTGCCGGTCCATCAATGGCGATGATCATAGAGTCAAATTACTTTCATCCGGTATTTATTGGCGGCGCTAAACGCCTCCTCCAAAGCCTGCCCGTCATTTTTTTCAATTACCGTTCGAATTTCACTCAATGTTTTCTGGAACCGGTCTATCAAGTCCAGTGAATGCGTTTGATTCGAGAGACAGATATCACGCCACATCACGGGATCACCGGACGCTATGCGGGTGATATCTTTCAACCCTGCCCCGGAATAGGCCGTGACTTCATGATCTTGTTGAGTGCGCAAAGCTCCTAGAGTATTCATCAACGCATAAGCGACGATATGAGGCAAATGACTCACCGCACCA
>CAZECX010000231.1:0-2633 GCA_964510965.1 uncultured Nitrospina sp.
TTCGAGTTGCCGGGCCTTATCAAACAAGTCTGAAGCCCATTTGTAATAAATAGTAGAAATTTGTTTTGGAGCATTTTTTCTGACGTAATCTACTATTTCTTCATCTGCATTGAGTGTGGGGAGAAATTGAATGGCTTTTTCAAACTCACCGATAGGGATCGAATAATCATTTCCACTGACAGAATTAATCGTATTCTGCTGTTTGTGTTGGGATAGCATTCCCACGGAGCTTTTAACAACGGTGGATTGTATACCCGACATCAACTGATGAAAATAAAGATTGCCGATGCCAAGGTGGATTATCGAATGGAACTCCTGGTTTTCATCCAACTCCAAAGCTTGTTCAAAAGCTTCCTTGGCCTCACCTGTTTGACCTAGTTCGGCGAGCGCCTCACCCAGATTATAAAAATTAACGCAGTTATCGGGGTCTTCATCTATCAGGCGACGAAATTCTTCAACCTGCGCTTCCAGGTCAAACTCAACCTCTTCCTCGTCTTCATCCTCAAGCTCATCTTCTTCCGCCTCAGACGGTTCACCTTCTTCTAATTCTGTCGGCGGTGCAGAGTCTTCAGAAGAATCTTCAGAAGATTCTTCTGTGGTTTCAATTTCGGGGGTTTCTTCTTTTTCTTCGTCGCTCATAATCTTGTGCTCAGTTCCAACACTTTAAAAAACTTTCACATGCATTCCTGGGGTTTTATTAGCCGCGTTTTCTGCTCACTTCTTGGAAACGGTCCGTACAGGGCGGATCGTTGACAAAGAAAGATGAGACTGCCCCCCTCCCTTCATGCTCGGGTAATCTTTACCACCTATATAATTAAATCCCCAGGCATATTTATCTTTATAAAGTTCACTTGACCAGAAGCAACAATGCGAATAACCAAAAATAGGATCGATATGTATTACATTTTCAGTCCAATAATATTTCCAGGGAATTTTTTTATCTTCTTCATAAAGAGTTTCCAGTTCCTTACGTGTCGGCAGCCGCCAATCCGAATGATTTGCATACCCTTCTTTATTAAACTTTTCTATGAGTTTCTGAGAATCCTCCCAGCTAGCCCATATTTTTTTTTCCTGATAAAAATCTATTTTCTTCCACATCAACCCTTCCTGCAAATCGGTCACCGTGCCGTCTTTATTATCTTGGAACCTTGGGTCGTTGGAGGGAGAGAGTGGTGGCTTTTCTTCAGTCATGGATAAAATCTGTCCACCAAAAATCTCATCGGTGTTATTTTCGGCTTGCACAATTCCAAGACCTGAAAAAAAATTTAGCAGGAAGAAAATCATTAAGCCACATAAACGTTGCAAAATTTTTGGGACTGTAATCTCGATTTTATTTTTCACGATCACTCTTCTTGAGGTGCCCAATCGGGTTCCCATGACAGGCAAATTCCGGAAGGGTTATAAAACTGGCCTGGGTCTTTGCCAACAATACCCCATTTAGCCATGAAATTAAGGTCTGGATCGAACTTTTGAATCCTCTGATTGATGGTATCGACCACAAACACGTATCCATAGGGATCTTCAACTACAGAAGACGGACAATTAAACTGCCCATCGCGTTTGCCCCCTTCACCAATTACCCCAAGCGAGTGTCCTTCCCGATCAAAGAGCTGAAGGCGGTTTTGACTTTTTTCAGCAACGATGATGGTTCCATCCCGACGAACGGTGATGCCGGTAGGAAAATTCAGTCGTCCCGGCTCAAATCCATATTCACCAAATTTTGATAAAAACTGACCATCTTCGTTGAAAATTTGAATCCGCTGATTATCACGATCAGCAACATAAATATTTCCTTCACGATCCAAAGCCAATCCAACAGGAAATTTCATAAACCCATCAAAGTTTCCGGCATAGCCGAAGCTTAGGATAAATTCACCATCATCATCATATCGCTTGACGCAATGGTTTGAAGTATCAGCCACTAAAATAGTTCCGGTGGGTTCTGCCACAATTTCTTCGGGCATATAAAATTTTTCCTGCCCCCAGCCCTCTGTGCCAAACTCAAAAAAGAAATCCCCCTCAGGATCAAACTTCTGGATACGATGGCACCCCGTGTCTACGACCCAGATATATCCTTCCAAGTCTACGGCGATCCCGCTTGGGGTTTTAAATTCTCCCGGCACATAAGGTGGACGTGTCCCCCCCGAAGTCCCAAACTGCTTTAGCAGTTTGCCATTGCCATCAAATTTTTGTATTCGATCATTTCCCGAATCAGCAATCCAGACATAAAGTTTACTGTGATCAACCTTCGGGCGTTCTTCTGGAAGAGTCTCTTCAGTCGCTACAACCTCTAGGGCATTCGGATCTTCGTTTGCATCGGTATTTTCTTCAGCCAATTTTCAAACCCTTTCTTTACCATGCCGCCTGCTATTAATAGGACTCCAATAGGAAAGAGCCCCTTACGGGGCTCTTGAAGCCATATGTCTACAGTAAGACATTTAACCGAAAAATTGATTTTTGCCCCGCAAGGAAAAAATCTATCACCTGCCAGGCAAATCTTCTTTATTACTTTAACAAAAATCCTTTTACATCAAGAATTTGATATTCAAAGTCACAGGTTTTCTGGAGCTCGTCTATACGCTCATTCCAGTTCTTTTTGAAATTGTCCAGACTTTCAGATTTAGGTTTCTTTT
>CAZECX010000232.1:0-2595 GCA_964510965.1 uncultured Nitrospina sp.
CTCACTCCGCGTTACGGAGTATCCTGCCCTGTGGAGCCCGGACTTTCCTCTCTTTTGGCCCAAAGGCCGAAACAGCGATCACCCGGTTTACTTCGGCACTGATGTTTCAGAAACCTCATCCCAATACAAAAACCGCAGACAACCCCCGCATTGGTGCATCTTCTCTCCAATTTTTACCTCAATGACCATTTGTGGTAAAACCTGCTGGAAACATCCCTGACATATATTTTCACGAAGACCTGCCACCGCTCTTCCTTCCCGGGAATTTGAAATTTTTTCATACCGCTTTAAGATAACCGTTTCTACTTGATCCGATATATTCTTTCTTTTCGTCACCAGCTCTTCGAGTTCTTGTTTGGACCGTTTTTCTTCAGTTTCTTTTTTTTGCTTATATTCGTTGAAATGCGCATCTTCTTCTTTGCATTTTTTTTCAACACCAGGAATCTCTTGAGCTTTCACTTCCAGAACTTCCATGATCTCAAGCTCCTTGTCTTCTATCTTAGATACTTTCTCTTTGATTGCATCGACTTCGGTAAGAATAGCGGTATATTCTTTATTGGTTTTTACCGCAGGAAGTTTGATTTTTGCTTTTGCCATATGATCATTTTCACCCTGCACTTCCAGCTCCAAATCTTTACGCTGTTTTTGTAACGCTTCAATTTCATCTGTTGCAACCTTCAAAATACTTTTCTTTTCTTCCAGCTCAGCGAGGGCAGATTTGAGTTGAAGGGGAATATCTGCAAGGGTTTTTTTGTGCTCGGAAATTTTATCGTCAATTTTTTGCAAATCGACCAGTTGTTGAAGCTGTATCTTTGGCGACGCGGTCATAATTCTCCATCTCAGAAAGGGGCTTGAAAAAATGTAGCATGGGCATAACGTGAAATGCAAATGATTCCACTTTTACCCTCAAAACCAAGCAAAATACTAATCAAACGGATTTTCGCAGCCTGAAATTCTATTATCCTTCCCACCGGGGCGCGGGATACAAGAGGCCGCTAGCGGTGGGCGGTTGCCCGGGAAGCCCAATAAACCAGAAACACACTTGCTATAAAAATGGAAGAATAGGTTCCCACAAAAATCCCTACGAGCAGGGCAAAAGAAAAATCATGAATTATTTCACCACCAAAAAAGAACAAAGCCAACACCACCAGCAGAGTTGTCCCTGATGTCAGCAAAGTTCGACTCAATGTCTGGTTGATGCTGGCATTTATGATTTCTGACAGGGAAAATTTCCCTTTGCGCCGGAGGTTTTCTCTTATGCGATCAAAAACAACAATGGTGTCGTTGAGGGAGTAACCAATGATAGTTAGAAAAGCCGCAACAATCACCAGCGTAAATTCTTTATCGAAAATCGAAAACGCACCCATAGTCACCAACACATCGTGTATCAATGCGATGATCGCAGCGATTGCATATTGGAATTCGAAGCGCCACGATATATAAATTACGATTCCTATAATTGCATACAAAATGGAGAGCATTGCCTTTTCGCGCAAATCTCGACCCACTTTTGGGCCCACCATCTCTACTCTTTCAATAATAATCTCATCGACATTAAACTTTCCTGAAAGACTCCGTTTAACCATGGCACCCACGGCTTCCAGCTTTTCTTCAGACCGTTCCACTCTTATTAAGATATCTTTTTTCGAACCGAATTCCTGAATGGTACTTTCACCCAACCTAATGGTTTTTAGACCATCGCGAATAACTTCAATGTCAGGCGCACTTTTGAACTGTAATTGAACCAGGGTCCCGCCGGCAAAATCAATTCCATATTTGAGTCCACCAGAAATAGCAATGGAACCCAAGCCGATTAGAATCACAACACTGGAAAAGATCATTGCAGTTTTGATCTTCCCCATGAAGTCAAAATGGGTTTCATCTTTAAATAATTGCATTATTAGATACTCAATTTATCCAGTTTTTTCTGACTCATTGTACTGTCAAAAAAGGTACGACTTACAAATACCGCCGTAAACATGCTTGCTGCAATTCCAATACAAAGAGTAATTGCAAAACCTTTAATTGGGCCTGTGCCAAACTGAAACAATACCACCGCAGCAATAAAGGTAGTGATGTTTGCATCAACGATAGTACGAAATGCCTTTGAAAAACCTGCTTCAATAGCAGCCCTCACCGTTTTTCCGATCTTTATTTCCTCACGAATTCTTTCAAAAACTAAAACGTTTGCATCGATTGCCATACCCACCGTTAGTATGATCCCTGCAATACCCGGCAAGGTCAAAGCAGCACCAAAATAGGCCAGCGCCCCAGTTAAAAGAACGATATTCAAAGACAATGCTGTGACCGCAATTGCACCCGACAGTTTGTAGTAAAAAAGAATAAATACAACGACCAAAGCACCCCCAAAAATAATCGAATTGATTCCCTTATTGATTGAATCCTGCCCCAGGGAGGGACCGACTGTCCTGTTTTCAAGAATCACAACGGGAGCAGGCAAGGCACCTGCACGCAATATGATTGCCAAGTCGCGTGCATCTTCTGAAGTAAATTGTCCGGTTATTTGAGCCCGACCTCCAGGAATTGCATCCTGTATTACGGGTGCTGAATAAACATTGTCATCAAGAACAATGG
>CAZECX010000233.1:0-2589 GCA_964510965.1 uncultured Nitrospina sp.
TTCTGTTTTTACATTTACTTTTTATCCACTTTTGTGGTTATTTTTTACTTTAATTTTAAATTTAATGAAGTCATAAACAGATGTTAAATAATTTAGAAACATTCCAAAATAAATCAAAGTTAATTAGCAGAAGGATGTTTATTTTAGCAGCCGCTAAAGCAACCGTTTTTGTTGCTATAGTTAGCAGGCTGTTTTACTTACAAATTTCAGAAAATATAAAATATAGATCTTTATCAGATAAAAATAGATTGAGAGAGTGGAAAGTAGTGCCACAACGAGGAACAATCGAAGATTACTTTGGAAATAAAATTGCAAGCAATACTGAAATTTATCAATTGCATATGATGCCGGAAGATGTACCAAACATAAATGAAACTTTTTTTAGAATAGAAAGAATAATCAATTTCACAGATAAACAAAAAAATATTTTATTTAAGAAAATAAAAAAAAGGAAACCTTGGCAACCAATTATAATTTCTGACAATTTAACCTGGGCAGAGTTTGCGAAAATAAATCTTTATCTACATGAACTTCAGGGTTTAAAACCAGTTATATCAGTAGCAAGGAAATACTCTGAAGATGGATCGTCTTCTCACATAATTGGTTACGTTTCTGATGTGAGCGTTAAAGATTTAGAGAACAATGAGCTTTTGAGAGAAATAAATATTCCAGGACTAAAAACTGGAAAAAATGGTTTAGAAAAAAGTTTAAATGAACCGATGCTTGGTAAACCAGGTCTTCAAAGATTTGAGGTTAATGCTTATGGTAAAAAAATTAAAGAATTGAAGTTTATCCAAGGAACTGAAGGAAAAAATTTTAAAACTACATTAGATAATGAAGTTCAAAAATATGCCAATGCACAAATCATTGATAAAAGCGGATCAGTTTGTGTCATGGATATTTATACAGGTGATGTTATTGCTATGGTCTCGAGCCCAACATTTGACCCAAATAAATTTGTTCATGGAATCACCACACAAGATTGGCAAGATTTAATAAAAAATACAAAAAAACCTTTAATAAATAAATCCCTCACAGGATTATATCCCCCAGGCTCGACAGTTAAACCTATTGTTGCTTTGTCAGCTTTGGAAAACGATGTAATTAGTCCAAAACTTGTTGTTGAGTGTAAGGGTAATATGGAATTGTATGGTCAAAAGTATCACTGTTGGAAAGAAAAAGGTCATGGGTTTATGGGGTTAAGAAATGCAATTAAACAATCATGTGATATTTATTTTTATGAAACGGCCAGAAGATTAGGCGTTGATAGATTATCAATCACAGCAAAAAAATTTGGATTAGGAGAAAAAGCTTTCGAAATATTTGATGAAGAAAAAAAAGGTTTAGTTCCAGACACCAAGTGGAAATTAAAAAATATTGGTAAGGGATGGGTTTTAGGAGAAACTTTAATTACTGGGATTGGGCAAGGCTATTTTCAATCAACTCCTTTTCAACTTTGCTTAATGACGGCACAATTAGCTAATGGTGGTTATAAAATTGAACCAAGAATAATTGATGATAGATACGCGATACAGCCGATCATTGAAGAATGGAGAGAAAGATTTTATAAAAAAAATAATAATTTAAATACATTAGATTCAAAAAAACTTTATCGAAACCCAGAAAATATTAAATTTGTTCTTGATGCTCTTTACGGTGCCACCAATGAACCAATGGGAACTTCTTATAGATCTAGGCATTTGAAATCAGAATACGTTTATGCAGGCAAAACAGGAACATCACAAGTAAAGAAAATTACCGCAGAAGAAAGAGAATTAAAATTAAAACAGAACGAATTGCCTTATGAAAGAAGGGATCATGCTTTATTTGTTGGTTTCGCGCCTTATAAAAATCCAAGATATGCAATCAGTGTTGTCATAGAACATGGAGGAACAGGAAGTTCAGGTGCTGCACCAATTGCAAAAAAAGTAATTAAAAAAGTTTTAGATCGGCACAAGTTAAGAAAAAAATATCAACTTGATTTATTCCAAGAGGTGTAATTTATGATTAATAATTATTTTCAAAGAGGAAATTTAAATTTTAGAGATAAAATTATGTCGCTAGACTATCTATTAATTTTCCTAGTTTTAATTTTAGGAGTTATTAGTTTTTTTGCAATGTATTCTACAGAAAGAGGAAATTTTGATTATTATACAAAAAGTCATATTTATAGATTTTGTATCTTCTTTTTATTTTTTATTATTTTTTCTTTTTTTAGCATTCAATTCTGGAATAAAGCAGCTTATCCATTTTATTTTATAATATTATTACTATTAGTGGGAGTTGATTTTTTTGGAGTGACAGCGTCAGGTTCAAAACGCTGGATTAGTTTTGTTATTTTTAACCTTCAACCTTCAGAGTTAATGAAAATTGGTATTATTGTTTTGTTAGCTAAATACTACAATAAAATACCATCTCATGGAGTGAATAGTATTAAGCATATGGTTTTACCTGTTTTTATTTTATTTATTCCTGTTTTTTTAGTTATTACACAACCTGATCTAGGCACAGCTCTACTTATTACAATAAGTGGTTTGGCTGTAATTTGGTTAGCTGGCTTTAGAATGAAATATTTTTTATTTTCTTTTG
>CAZECX010000234.1:0-2526 GCA_964510965.1 uncultured Nitrospina sp.
GCTGGAACTCGCACAGCCCGTACTTTCTACAATCCTCCTCCGTCTCGGCCCAGATTGGATGGGAAGGTGGATAACGTTTAGTGACAGCTACAGCAGCAATTAATTTATATACAGATTCTTTGAGGGATTGCAACTGGTCGGAGCATTGCAAATTGTGAGTTTTCCCTTTCAATGCAGATCCCTTACCAATATTACAGGCATTGGCAACATTATGATAAAGGTCCACGGGAAATTTTTTGTGTGGATAGAAACAATCCTCGGTCAACATCCAGCAAAAGTGGTGATCTTTCCTTTGAGGGCCTTTATTCCACGACGTGATGAACAGACCTAATTGTTTAATTGCCCCCTGACATTCCGGTGTGGGTACGTCATTGTTTTTCCCTTCATCTTTGTTTGTGGACTTGTCAAATATACCGGTGACCAACGTGCGGGATTCCTTTTGATTAATTAAGGACGCTGGTGGCAAGCTGAATGGTGCAAGAATATATTTGTTCCGGGAAGTAGTTGGAGGGGTGGGCGTCGTGGATACAGATACCAATTGATAAATTGGGTTTATAGTGGTCGAATCTGGATTCATAGTTTCTACCGCAAAGGGTGAACTTGTAAAACATAACATCAGGACTGCAAATATCGTAATAGTACACGATCGTTTCATGACTGGTTACTCACAATAGCTAAAAGCCCGGATAGGTAGCAGGTTATTTAACGACGGGTACGTGCATAGCAGAGAAATCATATCGGATGTTTTCCCGGTTTTTGATTGATGTGAAAAAAGCATATTTGTTATTGGCCTGAATCAAATAAACCTTGTTTGGATGCTGGGTTGCTAATTTTCTAAATTCATTAGTAGAAGTTAACCATGTTTTTCTGGGACTAGAAACCATGGCTATTATTAATTCGTTGGTACTAGAAGTGACGTTTAATTCGACGAGGCGGTTGGAATAAAACAGCGCCGTTAATCTAGGGTTATACGGTTGAAGACGGTAATTACCAATTCTCTGATTTTCCGGCGTGTTGAGATTTATAACAGCGGCCAGTTCCCGTATTTCTTTAGTACTTTGTCCGAGAGTAACTTTAGCCTGGAAGGGAGTAGCATTTACAAACAGGGTGGTAGCGGCAATGACCCCAGTCATTATGACTAAGGCCTGATTTTTTCTTTCAGTTCCCATCCAGGTAGAAATGGTTCTCGCCGTGATAATGGCGAGGGCAGGAAATATCATGAATAAATAACGGAGCGTCTGATTTTTGCTCGTGCTCATCACTAAAAAGGTGAGAACAGGCCATAGAAAAAGTAAGAGGGCAGTTTCATTCTTATCTTTGAAGCCGCGTTTGCCAAACTGTGCCAGACCTACCAGTGCAAATGGGAGCCAGGGCCAGTAGTTCTTTAAAAAGTCTTTTGCGTAACCCAGAAAATAAAAAGGTTCAACTCCACCAAAATACCTTCCGCCAAAAATCAGCCCGCCAAAGTGAGCGTTTATAAATCCCTGTCCGTAGTGTTGCCAGTTAATAAAATGCCAACTGAACCCCAATACCAGACCAATTAAAGATCCCGACAGAAACCAGGGGTTGATAATTTCTCTCCACTGCCGACTTAAAATTAAAAAAGTTCCAACGATTGTGAGAGGAAAAAGCCCAAGAACACTTTTAGTCAATATGGCACCTGCGGTGGCAAGACCAAAAACCAGGTACCAGGGTTTTTGGTCCTTTGCTTTAAAAACAGCAAAGAACGCTAGAGTGACAAAAAATGCCAGAGGAATATCGATCATAGCACGGCGAGACGCATCAACAAACATTCCGGGAAAAAGTAGAACAAAGGCGGAGGTAAAGGCGATCCAGCAATCTTTATAGAGTAACAAGCTCAGCCGGTAAGTCATGAAAACGATTCCGGTTCCAAATAGGGCTGAGGAAAAAATTGCTGAATAGCTGGAAACGCCAAATACGCTGAAGGCCAAAGCCATAAACCAGAAAGGCAAAGGTGGATTGTCAAAAGCTGGAGTCCCAGCAAATGTGATATCCCAGAGAGACCCTGAATTTAGGACTTCCTTTGCCTTCTGGGCGTAATAGACATCATCGTAAATTGTGATTCCGGTATCTAATTGTCGACCCAGGAATATTAAAAGTGAAGCAAAAATTAGAAAGGCTACCTGGAATTTCTTGTTGTTCAGTACGGAATTCAAATCAGGGGGTATGGTTGAAATAGTTTTCGAGATAAAGATCCTCACAATCCACATCTCTTAAATAAGGGTCGCAATTTGGTTTTTTCCCTTCCCTTCCTAAAAACCTATGAGACTTTAGGAACATTTTTTACCTTGGAGAGAGAAAGCCCCATTATAAAATAAACCAACATTACTACTTCTGAGTCATAGAAACTGCTCTCGAAAAAACCTCCAACTAAAAAACCAAGAACCCCTACCGAGGAACCTAACAGCATACCTTTCTTGTCACTTTGAGTCTCATCTATAGCCAATACTTGCCTGCGTTTAAAAATTTCAATGAAGTAGGCCACCCAGATTGACAGCCAAGCTA
>CAZECX010000235.1:0-2506 GCA_964510965.1 uncultured Nitrospina sp.
CAAAACCAGAATGGCGTTTCCGAAAACCGTTCTGGGACAAAAAATTCATCAGAGTAAAACTATGAGCCATACATTCTCCTGGTTACACAAAATAAAAGGTAAGGTTTTACAAGACGAATTACTTGCCAGCCATACTTCCATTCAAATTGGAGGTCCTGCAGATGTGTTGATATTCCCGAAAGATATTCAGGATATTCAAACCATTTTAAAAAATAGAGGAAAAACACCCATATATATTTTGGGAGAAGGAACCAATTTGCTTGTCAGTGATCGGGGAATAAGAGGCATCGTAATTTCCTTAAAAGATTGCTTTAAAGAAATCAAGCGTCCTCTTTTCTTTAAAAAAGAAAAAGGCAAAAGACGTGCGGTTATAAAAGCAGGCGCGGGCGCAAAAATGTCTTACCTGGCAAAACATGCAGCGCGATTCTCACTAACTGGAATTGAGCGTCTTGTTGGTATACCCGGTTCTTTAGGTGGAGCAATAATCATGAATGCTGGAGCGGAAGGAACAGAAATCGAATCCGTTCTCCGCAGTGTAACTCGAATTACCCGAAAAGGTGAGATAGAAACACTGAAGCGAGAAGATCTTTCATTCCAATACAGAAAAACGGTCTTCCCGAGTGAAGCAGGAATCATTATTGAAGCAGAAATAGAACTTGAAGAAAGTGATCGTTCGGAAATTATGGCTACCATGGACCGCCATCTTTCCAGGAGATCGCAAACACAACCTCTTACTATTCCCAACTCTGGTTCTATTTTCAAAAACCCCGAAGGTGATGCTGCTGGAAGAATTATAGAATCACTGGGACTCAAGGGCTATTCCATAGGGAAAGCCGGTGTCTCTATCAGGCATGCAAACTTCATTGTGAATAAAGGTGGGGCCACAGCAAAAGACGTAACTGAATTGATCAAACATATTCAAAAAGAGGTAAAAGAAAAAACCAATTTTGACCTGCAAACAGAGATTGTGATCATCGGAGATTAATTTCGGAGGAATTTTTTATTGAAAGGTCCGCGCAAAGGTAACCCCTCCTTCCTTTGCTCCCGGCCCTTTTGGCCAAGGGCCGGGGCGGATCTGTCATTTTATAAGTTGAAAATATTTTTGGAAAATTTTGAAGAAAAAAAAATAGGTGTCTTAATGGGTGGACTATCATCAGAACGGGAAATTTCCCTTTCAACCGGGAATTCAGTCGTAGAGGCAATGACCAGAAAAGGATTGAAAGTCTTTCCCATCGATGTTGATCAAAACATTGCCAATAACCTAAAGGGGATTGATTTGGCATTCAACGCACTTCACGGAACCTATGGTGAAGATGGCTGCATTCAAGGATTGCTGGAATATTTAAAAATACCCTATACAGGATCAGGTGTTACTGGAAGTGCTCTGGCATACGATAAATTGAAGACCAAAGAAATTTTGATGCACCATGGGATACCAACTGCTGACTACGAAGTTTTTTATCGAAACCAAAGTTCCCCCATTAAGCGAAATTTGAATTTACCTGTTGTGGTCAAACCCACCAACCAAGGGTCCAGTTTTGGAGTAAGCATTGTTGACAAAGAAGATCAGTGGGAGCAAGCACTGGAAAATGCATTCAATTATTCTGATGAAATAATTGTGGAAAAGTTTATAGAGGGAAAACTCCTGGCAATTGGAATGAATGGTGAAAATCCTATGCCGATCGTTCATATTCGACCTAAATCTGGTTTTTATGACTATGAAGCTAAATACACTTCGGGAAAGACCGAATATATATGCCCTGCAAAATTGAGTGAAAACGAGGCCAACAAATGCAACGAAGTATCCAAGAAAGTTTTTAAAGTATTAAGAGGGCGTGGATTGCCCAGGGTGGATATAATTCTTGATGATAAAAGCACACCGTATGTCCTTGAGATGAACACAGTACCCGGCATGACACCTACCAGCCTTTTGCCTATGGCCGCCCTAAAAGTTGGCATGGACTTTGATGACCTTGTAATTGAAATTTTGAAAACGGCACAATTGGATCATGAGGTTCTGCAATGAGCTTTGCTATAGCCAGACAAAAAGGACCTGCCGCTAGATGGGATGATTTTCGTTCTGAAAGAAACAAAAAGCAAAAACGCGGCAGCACTCTGAACAAAAAGAATCCAAACAAAGCAAAATTTGGAACTTGGGCACGGGTTCTGGTTGAGCTTGCATCCAAGCTTTTTCTTACAGGTGTTATTGGGTATCTCCTTTTTGCGGGATACAATTTTTTAACTTCCACACCTCGGTTCCAAATCCAAAACGTGTCTTTCCAAGGCAATCATGTATTGAGCGACTCACAAATTCTTGAATGGCTAGATCCTGTAAAAGGTGAAAATTTATTTGCAATAGATTTAGTTGAATTGAATCGGCGACTTTCAGAGCATCCATGGGTGCAAACGGCATCCATTCGACGAGTTTTTCCTCAAGGATTGGAAATTGAACTCACGGAAAGGGTTCCTTATGCAAGGATCAAAAAAGATCAAATCTATTTGATGG
>CAZECX010000236.1:0-2479 GCA_964510965.1 uncultured Nitrospina sp.
CGCCCTATAATCCCAAAATGTTTGTCGTTCGCCCACCAGCGGGTTTGTTGGGTCGCCAAGTACGTCATCATTTATATCTTCCGATTCGGGATCGCGCCCTGCGATGACATTTGGCACATCGTAGAGATACTTAATCTGCGGGTCCGTCCCCAATTCCTCGTGCATTTGGAAGAAATTATTTTCTCTAGAAAGCGCCGACACATTACTCTCGGGATCGTTAAAATCCCCGAAATGGATAGCACTCGCAATACACGCCGCTGAGCAAGCCGGAGTATATTCCATATCTACGCCTGGTATTTTCTTTTCCGCTTTAGCCTCGTCAACCCGTTCCACACAAAATGTGCACTTATTGGCAACACCCACCCGTTCTTCGTGAAAAACATGGGCTTCCTGGGTGGTTTCTTCGCCGTAGTACCAATCCGTATCATGCCCAATGGTTCTAGCTTGGTATGGGCAAGAGACCGCGCAATAACCGCATCCAATACAAGTGTCATAGTCCATCGTCACCAATCCGTCGGCTCTTTGTCTCGTGGCGCCTGTCGGACATACGGGTACACAGGGTGGCTCTGCGCAGTGTTGGCAACCAACCACCATAAAAAGACGTTCCACATCGGGAAACGTCCCGCGTTCCACGTCCAGTACGCGCCGCCATTGCACGCCTGGCGGTGTATCGTTTGCGTGCTTACACGCGATCGTACATGTCTGACAGCCGACGCAACGATTAAGATCCACTACCATCCCATAGCGGACATCGTTTGGTGTCTCGTCAACACTCACGCGATTGTCCTTTCGCTATCGGCCTTCCGGATAGATACCCGTGCAAGATCTGCACTTGACCCGGTCGCGTCCGTAAGTGACAGGGACAATGACGTCACCGAATTCAAGCTAGGAAGGTCAAGATCTTTTGCGTAAGGCGTTGCCCAATGATCAAATTGGCCAATCATTAAAATTGTATCCGGACGAATACCTTCACGAAGCACAGCTTTCCCTCGTGTGATACCCGCAACCGATTGGATCTCCACGCGGTCTCCCTCTCTCAACCCCATTTCGAAAGCCTTCGTTCGATTGATAATGACACCACGGTGCCCAGCTATATTATTTGCCACTTCATTAATTAATGGAATTCCGACGTTAGCACCCCACGAGTACTGCATAGAACGTGCGGTTAAAGCAAAAAACGGGAAATCCTTCGGGTCTTTTCCCGCTTCCCGAACATGGTCACTCCAGATATCAGGGAACCGTTCATAAACCGGTAGGGGTTGGTACTCATCCAATTGTTTTTCCCACCAATCGATACCTATCTCATGAAGGCGCGCCGCAAGCTGTGCACCATGACGTTTAATGCGCTCTTGATAGGGCATTTCAAAACGCAACTTTTCCTTTTTAACCTTATGGTAGAGATACCACTGTAACTGCGGAAAGGGTTTGAGCATGAACCCGTTTTCTCGAAACCAATCCAGATCTCGAACCTCGCTTCCATCGGTCAATGTGTGGCTCGCAGCCTTGCAAACCGCGTTCCAAATTACCTCACGGGAATTCGGAATTTCGGTATCAATCCCATAATCGTATTCGTTATCTCGACCCACGAGCCGCGCCCCGGCGGCGCCGCGGTTAATGGCATTATTATAACTTTCAAGGACCCCAACGCGCTCCGCCAATTCGGTCGCTATGTCGGTGAGATCCATTGCATCTACCTGCGGAGCGACTACAGGTTGCCGGATCGCCCATCCTTGATGTTTCCAGTATTGTTCAGTGAATTTAGTAGAGCCGATCTGAATGAGTTGGAGGCTCTCTAAATCGGTACAATCTGGTAAAATGATATCTGCCATGTGGTTGGTTTCGTCTCTGGTATATGCAAAGGATACCGTAAACGGAAACTCGGCAATTCTCTCAGCGACCTCCGGCGCATTCCAAGATGAAATGGCGGGATTGGTCCGATAATTTATCCACATCTCGGGTTTGGTTTGTTTTGGCCAGTTTTTTGGTTGTTTCTTTTGGAACAGCCAAGGGAGGTGCGCCGGCCCAAGCGCGGGGGACCACGCCGAGTCCGCAGCAAGCGGAACCAATGTTTTGTAGGCATTTCGGATATGTGGATCGGATGACCATTCGTCTTTTGTCGTCTCATTAAAGGGATAATCCATTACACCGTCGCGGGTCGGCCGCACCGTATTAAGGCGATTATCTGCGGGTCTATTTAATTTTACCGCCGTCCCTAATGTCCCTCCAGGTACCTCCAACGCGCCCACCAAGCAAGCAAGTAATGTTCTGGCCCAACACGTTTGATAACCTCCCCACCCGTTGTTTACGCCCTTTCCAAGCATAACGGCGACAGGGCGAAAGGGCATCTCCACACCCTCGATCTCGATCGTTTCGCCAATGCACGCGTGAGCAACATATTCGTCTGCAATTTGACGTATCTTTTCAGCAGAAACATCACACTCTTCTTCAGCCCACACGGGATCAAATGCAGCCATGTGCT
>CAZECX010000237.1:0-2445 GCA_964510965.1 uncultured Nitrospina sp.
ATCGGGTGCAATACAAAAAAGTACACTAATTAAGCCACTAATGGTAAGTTTTCTATCATCTTGTTATCAAACATCTTTCTGACTATCCCCAAGCCTTTACGACAAGCATTTTTCAGTTTTCCAGTTAGGACTAGTGAACGCAGAAAGATGATATTCTCTGCATGTTCTCGCTTCCAAAATAATCCTGAACCTTTGATTCGTAGATTAATAACTCGACGAATGGCACTTTCGATAGAACCACTACCCGTGGGCAATCCATTGTTGCAAAATGTATTATATTGGAACCTGGAGTGTTCCCCAAAATAATTGTTCAACTTTTCCAACGCAGCCTTTGGGGCTTTTCTTTTTCCAACTAATTTTTCCTTAACCAATTTTGAAATTCCTTTAATATCACCATTCCAAAGTAATTCACGGATCTTTTTAGAGAGTTTTCTATTTTCTTTATCTGACAACTTTAGGGTATCTGAGATTAATTTTCTGACCATATTCATATTCTGTTTTGCGTGTGTATAGTCGAGTATTTGCTTCGCATTACTAAGGCTCAATTCATTTATGAGTTTTTCAGTTCTAGGCCAAATGCCTTTTCCACCATCTGCGCAAAAAACAATTTCTGATGCCTCATCAAGATTTATCGATAAAAGATGTTGCTTGAGCAATTCAAAAAAATCATCCAAACTACCACAGGAGCCATCAAGAATTGGACTAACAGATTTGATTTTTTTGCCCCCTTCATCAAATTGATTGATGGTCAACAATCTGGGTTCAAACCACTCGGTGGAATACCCCTGTCTTTTTTGGCCCGTTTTGCGTCTCCCTCGTTTTGTACATCGTTCACGGATACGCCCACCATCAACGCAGATCAAGATTTTGAGGCCAGATTTCTGCCAAACATCATTACCATGACATTCGACTCGGACACTTTTGGCTAACCGAGCAAAACGCATGGTTATATTTTGCAGAAGGTGATCATTCATAATGATTCCAAACCCACGCAAAGCATTGGCAGCGACTTCAAAAGAAGGACATAGAACGGCCATGGAGACACAAATCTCAATCAACGCAGGACTGATCTGTTTTATGATCCCAAGTAACTCAAGACCAAGATGTCGTAATGCCCCTTTTTGTTGTTTCGGTGCTTTACCGCGTTTTCTCTTTGGTTTCGATCGAAGGAAAACGGGAGAGATAACATTCCATCGTTTTCCAGATTTCAATCGAACCGTTATTTCACGATATTCATGGAAACGACAGGCACATTTAGCGCACCATTGTTTCAATAGTATTAGGAAAGATGGGGTGGACAGGAGTTTATTAAGCTGGATGATAATTTCACGTTCTGCCATTTCCTGATATTTTTCATACATATTTTGCTCGTATTGCGCAAAATCCTTTGTACCAAAAACAGATATTATTTCATTCTCTACGATCATAACCCTTTCCTTTATAGGTTGTGATCTGCCCTGAATTCTTTTTATTTTAAGTGAGCAACAACTGACGGAAGTCGCGACGTAAGGGATAAACAAAAATATCTTTAATCGAAACCTTAAATGTTCTGTCACGATCCTGACGACTTCGTCCTTTTGTCTGACCAATCTTGATCCAATTGGCAGCCTTATAGCAGGTTCCAGCGTAAAGTGTTGTATCAACAAATGTCTCTACCATTGCGATATCTGTTCCATAGCGGTGTTTCCAGTCACCCGATAAACGGCGTAGGCATATCCCAAGAGCATGACTTGCAAGATGTGGAACTCTAATCCAGTCCAAAATCAAAAAGCGTGTATTGTTACAAATCAAACTTAGATTTTGTTCGCGGACATCTACTGACCAGCCTATAAACTGGTCACGGGGCTCAGTCTTCCAGGCCGCAGCCCCAAAAAGAAGACAGCCAAGAACACGTTTGTTTTGGCCAAGGATCAGGTATTTCATATTTTGACCAATGGGACGTCCATAACTGAGGTAATGGTATTCCTTTACGAGAAAATTAAAAATTTTCTCGTATTTAGAGCCTTTGCTTACATTGACGATTTCAATTGGCTGGAGCTTTGATAATAAGCAGGATACCGTACTCCGATCAACATCTACCGCTTCAATTTTTGCTGGAACCCGTCCAGGGCTGTAACGCTGACGGGGAGGAAGTTTTATTAAGGTACGAGACTCAAGTTTTCGAAGAAATTCACGGCAGGCCATGTCTTTAATTTGACCATCAGGGCGACGCCAATTCCAACGCTCACACAATTCACGAGACAAACGAGATCGATTCCACAACGGATTATTGTGGAGAAGCATCCGAACCTCATTGACTTCCGCCTCTGTAACAAAACGCCCTTGTATTTTTAATGGCCAATTCATGGTATCTTATATTACACATGAGGGGCACTTGAGTCCAGCTATTTTTTCCTATTTATAATACTATCACTTTATTGTATTGCACCCGCTTAACACTCCACG
>CAZECX010000238.1:0-2393 GCA_964510965.1 uncultured Nitrospina sp.
AATTGGCGCTACATTGGGTTTCTTATACTTTAATCCGTTGGAAATTAAATATCGAAAAAGTTGTCGAATTTGAGCTCTGTCGCCCTCAATTTCAGGCAGATCGGATGATTGAATAGTCGCCCTTGGGGAATTTGCAATAATATCAAGCTCTACCAAGACCTCTTCGGCAATTTCATTCAAATCAATATGTTCAAAGTTATTTTCAATTAAAGTAATCTTAGAGAATTCTAGAAGCCTATCAACCATAGACTTCATTCTATAGGAGAAGGTTTGAATTTTTTCTATAATTTGAGTCTCTTCCTTTGCTGATCCAGCTAATTTAAGCTGCAGTAAATCTCCGAAAGTAATAATTTTGCGCAAAGGCTCTTGAAGGTCATGGGAGGCAGAAAATATAAATTTTTCGAGTTCTTTATGGACTTTTATAAGGTCCGAGGTACGCGCTTCAACCTTTTTTTCTAAAGTTTCATTTATAGTTTCAATTTTTTTTCGGTAGTAAAAAATCCTCAATAGATTGATTATTCTATTTACAACTTCTATTTCCTTAAATGGTTTTGTAAGGAAATCAGCGGCACCTGAATCAAAAGATTTTGATATTATTTCAGGGCCTAAATCAGCTGTTAAAATCAATACGGGAAGGGGTAAATAAGGACTTGTTTCCTTAACATTTTCCATAAACTTATAACCACTCATATCGGGCATTCTCAAGTCTAAAAGAACTAAATCAATGTTACCTTCTTTAAAAATTTCAAGTCCCTTTATTGGATCTGTCGAACTTTGAAATGAAGTAAATCCATTTTCTTCCAATATCCTCTCTAAAAGTCTGACATTGGTCGCTTCATCATCCACTATCAAAATTTTGGAATTTAACAGCTCGACTTCTTCAATCATATTTTACGAAACCCAAGAAATATAAAATCTTTTGTTGGTAGATTTAATGCGAAATTTTAATAAAACTTCATCATTTGGAACTACATTATTTATTTAAATAATTTATTCATTATTTCTAGGGTAAACGAGGTGTAATTTATAACAAGAAAAATTTTGCAAAAATTTTGATAAATATAGATTGGGAGGTTTAAAGAGAAATCTTAGCAATGCAAAGTTCGTTATGACTATAGAAAACTGCCACAAAGTATATTTAAGGTGCTGGAATATTATCTGCCTAGCAATATTATTTATGAAAAAGGACAAAGCGCAAATATTGACTATGACATATTCTTGATTGAAATTTTCTAAACAGGCAGAATTCATGAAATTCATGGAATTTATGGAATGCCTTATGATGTCTGTAAATAAAGTAGAAAAGTAAAACCAGCCTGAAATCAATACTTTCCTAAAAACGTTAATTTGCGATTCGTAATCAGCAGGTCGGCGGTTCAATTCGGCCCGCTGGCTTTGCTCGGCGCAAGGCCAACGAAAACCGGACCCCTTGGCTGGAGTGGCAATGTTCCTTCCCTTTTTCATTTATTTTTTAAAAATAATTTGGCAGGATAAAAACTTCTTAATAGTATCGATATTCCTGTTTTTTGGTGGCATGGAACGAGAGCAGTAAATATTCCTTTTAGGACATACTTAAGAGGTTTTCTATTTATAGCGCGGGGTAGTTAAGGATGTAAAACCACCAGTTCCGAGTACAGGGTATCGATGCCGTCTATATCCAGGACATTGGATTTGTACAATGTGGCTTGGGGTAAGTTGTACTTATAGGAAAAAGCGAACGGGGTTCCTTTTTTATTTTTCCTTAACTCCAAATTTTTTCGTGTAGTAGGTGACAAAATCTTTCATGGAAAGAATTCCCATTACCAATTCATCTTCAGTTACAGCAACGTGTCTAATATGATGAGTGCCCATTTTTAAAAAAGCACTCATCATTGAACTGTTACTTTCTATATTGATGATGGGTTTTGCCATTATGAATTTGACTTTGGTATCTTTTGGAATTAATTCTTCTGCAACTATTTTTCGGGATAAATCGGTTTCTGTTATGATCCCTAAATTTTGTCCGCCTCCGGAAACAATTAAAGCGCCAAGTTTTTTATCCCGCATTTTTTTGGCCGCTTCTACCACGGTTGCTTCAGGAAGGATATTTAAATCAGACTCGTCCATATAAACAACGTTATCTTTTACAAGGTCCATCTTTTCCTCTTTTTATAACTATTAAAATATTTTTTTGGCTGAATTTAGTTCCAATAAATAGTATAAAAACATTGATAATTAAAATGCTTTAAAATTTTATTGTATAAATTTTTATTCGCAAGGATTCTTTTTTAAACATTATGTCTGTAACCATTTATCACAATCCGAAATGCAGTAAATCACGTCAGACCCTGGCGTTGCTGGAAGAGCAGGGAATCAAGCCTGCCATCATTGAATATCTAAAAATTCCTATTGCA
>CAZECX010000239.1:0-2347 GCA_964510965.1 uncultured Nitrospina sp.
TTTTTCACCAAAAGCTGCCTGTATTCCAAATGCATTAGTTTCAGGATTGTAAGTAACGTATGACCTTTCAAACGGTCTCTCACCAGAAACACTTACACCAGCAGGATTTCTACGATATGGATTATCAAATGCACCTACTATAAATTGTCTGTCTCCGGTTGCAGAAGATATTTCAAACCTGCCAAGTGCTTCATCACTGCTGTTCCACGGATCAACTCCGTAACGATCAAAGAAATCCCGTAATGTATTGACCTGTGTGTCAGATAAAACAAGCCTTCTACCCTGTAATGCAGCACGTTCCATACTGATAATTAGGGGAGGCAGTTCCCATTTTGTAATTCCTGTACCAATTAATACTGGACGCTTTGTCGGACTTCCTACTCTTAGTGCAGGGTTTGCAGGATTAGATAATGATTCTACTTCTTCAATTGTTTCTCTTCTAACAAGAGTTACTGGATCACCTTCTTGAAATAGACTATATGGATTAGATTCAATTCTTTTTTGATGTTCAAGTGATCTTTCAAAATCACTATACCATTTAGGTTTTGGAGCACCTCCTGGAAATGACTGACCAATTGTCTGTACATTTCCTTCAGGCACTATTGATGGTATCCCGTCAATTGTCTGTATTTGGGGAACATCTACCGTTGGTAGTGGAGGTATGATATCTGCCCTGTTAAGTTGTCTACCAAACTGGGTAGGAGAAGGAAATAAGAAATCAAGCTGTGGTGCCCCAGGTATATCTGCAATTCTTCTGGTACCCCTCAATAAGGCTTGTGCTGACCCTCTTGTCATTCCTGAAAACATACCAATGCCTGGTATTATTTCAAGAGGCAGACCCATTGGATGGAATACCTCTTCCATCATGCCCTTAAATCCTGGTTCAAAATCTGTTTGCCTGTAAGCATAAGTCCTTGCATCAGAAGGACTCATGTTATGAATCTTTTCACCCTCTTCAGCTAATGCCTGGAATTGTTTTACGTTTTCCCTTCCAGCAAAATCAACTAAATCAGATCGGATACCAGCATCCATAGCCCCTGGCATTTGTGTTCCTAATGCCCATGTTGGTATTCCTTCAAGTTGTTCCCATGCTTTTATTTCTTCTGACAATCCTTTTGTTCTATCACCTACAAATGCTAGAGCCGGCATTACAACATTTGCAGTTGTAGCTTCCGCAACCGGTTTACCTGCTTCCCAAAGAGCAGGGACTCCAGACAAAAGAGGGTTCGCTGCCATTGCTATAGATGGATCAGTAAACGCAACATTATCGGTACCAGCATCAAATTGTGCTTCACCAAATCGTCCCCATCCCGTTAGCTTTTCCAGAAAAGATGGTTCCGGTGGGCGACTCTGACCCGGCATAAGAACATCAGCAGTATCTGGACGTGCTTGCCAGTTATAATTAGGAGGATAAACAGTAGGACTCATTGATGGAATTGATATAGGAAAGTTCTGGTTATACCATTCAGAAATTTCCGGTGTGATGCCAACAGGTCCTGTAGGCTGTGTAGGTACAGTCCTTTGAGTAGGCGGTGTTGGAACCTGAACCGGTGCTGGGGTTCCAATAGTAATTGGAGGTGGGTCTGCCATTATAATGTCCTACGCTTGAATATAGTGCTTCCCAGATCTGTAAGTTCCCCTCTTCGTGCTCGTTCTTCCTGTAATGATTCAGCAAAACCCTGTTGTAAATCAGGAAGTAACTGCGATGTGAAACTGGGTATTAATGACATAGGATCAGTTGGCCTTGACTGGTGATGCCTAATATTTTCTCTTTGTCGTATTTTACCAAGTCTGGTATCAAAGGGAGTAAAATCTATATCTCCTTGTGCTATCTCTTTTTCTATAAATGCTCTTTCCCGTGCTGATCCTGAAAATGCATCTCTAAGATTAGTGAATACGTTTTCTCTTGTTGGGTAATCAGCCTCAGTCAACCTTGCAAATGAAGGATCACTTATACCAGACTGTTTAATTCTCCAGTCCTTAGCATCTTCCAGTTCTGACAAATCATTTGGATCGAAAGATTTTCCTGTCTGGGGATTTGTAAGACCCATCTGATGTAAAAATTCAAGGTCTGCCATCTGTTGATCAACAGTATATATACCTGCCCAGTTACGATGACTTTCAGGAATTGCAGGAGGCATAGCACCAAATTGCAAATCTGCAAATGCTTCATATGCACCTGGCTCTCCTGCCATGAATTGCTGTCTCCATTCCTCAAGGTCTGTTAATGGTTGTGCTATCTCAGGGTCAAGTTCCCGTGCGGGAAGCCATGGTTGATCTGCATCGACCGTATACTGTGGAACATAAGTTTCCCTGTCCCTGTATTGTTCATATATATCTGGCAGAT
>CAZECX010000240.1:0-2324 GCA_964510965.1 uncultured Nitrospina sp.
ATCGTTAGGAACCACAATTTCCATATTCATAACCGGCTCAATAAGTATAGGTTTACAATCGGGTATACCCTTTTTAAAACCCAGAGAACCGGCAATTTTAAAAGCCATTTCTGAAGAATCAACATTGTGGTATGAGCCATCATAGAGACTGACCTTCACATCAACCATAGGATAATGGGCAATGATTCCATTTGCCATCGCTTCCTGTATGCCTTTTTCCACAGCGGGAATATAAGTTTTGGGGATCGCTCCACCTACGATCTTATTTTCAAAAACAAACCCTTCCCCTCTTTTCATAGGGGATATTTCGATCCAGGTATCGCCAAACTGGCCTTTTCCACCCGTTTGTTTTTTATATTTTCCCTGAACTTTGGTAGTTCCTTTTATTGCTTCACGATAAGGAATTTGTGGTGCCTTAACTTCTACTGAAACCCCAAACCTGACCTTTAATCTTTCTAAGGCGACATCGAAATGAACCTGCCCCAAACCTGAAATCAATAATTCGCCTGTTTGTGCATTTCGCTCAACTTTAAGAGTTGGGTCTTCCTCCGTAAGCCTATGCAGAGCCTGGCTGATTTTTTCCTCATCTGCACGTGTTTTGGGCAACAGTGCTCTTGAGAAAACTGGCAATGGAAAAAAAATTGGGGGGAAAACTACCTTGTCACCTGAATCCGAGAAAGTATCCCCAGTGACGGTTTGCTTAAGCTTAGCGACCGTACCAATATCCCCTGCGGTAACCTCGGAAACAGGAACCTGAGTTTTTCCCTGCAACATATAGAGCTGCCCAATACGTTCTGAAGTATCTTGTGATGTATTATATATAGAAGAGTCGCCTTTAATAGTACCGGAAAATGTTCTAAATAGAGTAAGCTTTCCAGCATAAGGATCTGCGACTGTTTTAAAAACTAATGCGGAAGTGACATCCTCATTGCCTGCAGATCGAGTAACCTCCGAATCATCATCTACTTTTTTAGCTGGTACAGGATTCCGGTTTTCTGGAGAAGGTAGATATTTAACCGCTGCCTGCAACAAAAGATCCACTCCTACATTCTCTAATGCAGAACCACACAAAACGGGGATCAATTGTCCTTTCTGGATGCCCTCTTTTAATCCGCGTGAAAACTCTTCCTCAGTCAGCTCTCCACTTTCGAGGTATTTTTCTATCAACTCATCATCCACTTCAGCCACAGCTTCCATCAATTCCGCATGGCTGATTTCCATTTCATCTGAAAGATCGGCAGGCACGTCCCCCGCCTTTCCCTTACCAGCGCCTCCCTTATCATAGGCGAAAAAATGATTTTCGATCAGGTCCACTATGCCCGAAAATTTATCCCCGGTGCCTTGGGGCAAATGAATAAATATAGGCGTTTTTTTGAATTTAGTTTTAATGGCATCTAATATCGGACCTGTATTGGCACGTTCATGATCCATTTTATTTAAAAAAATGATTCGTGGGAGATCCAACTCATCAGCCCACTTCCAGATTTTTTCAGTATAAAATTGCACACCCTCAGTGGCGCTTACTACAAACACCAAACCATCAACCACTCTTAAGGCAGCGGGGGTATCGGCAATAAAGTTGCTGCTTCCGGGAGTATCTAGAAGGTTGATTTTTGTAGAATTGAATTCACAAAATGCTACGGAGGAATTTATTGAATGACCCCGTTTAATTTCATCAGGATCATAATCCATTATGGATGAAGCGTCGCCAACTTTACCCAAACGATCGGAAATCCCTGTTAAGTATAATACCGCCTCGGCCAAAGAGGTTTTACCCGACCCGCCATGCCCCACAAACCCTATATTCCGGATATCCTGAAGTTTGTATTGTTTCATATTTCCTCGCTTGGTAAATGTTGCAACCTATTCATCAGGAATAAAAACACCACAAAGAATCTGAATCCATTAAATTCGAGAACCTCACCATTCCAAATTTCCAGGCAAAAGTCAAAGGTTTATAAGAGTGAAACGTATAAAAAACTGATTAAATTTGGGAACTTAGGAGAAGTGACTGAAAAGAGGAAGCCGTACAATTTGCATCTATCGGGTTACACAATTCATTTTATTGGGGTTAAAGCAAATAATGCCAACTGAATTCCTATTTAGCGAGGGCCAGATCATTCAACTCAAAAAACTCTACAAAAAATCAGGGTTCCTCTTTTTTTCCAGATAAAATCAACCGTACGGGAGTGCCGACCAAGCCAAATGTTTTTCTAATGCTATTTACTAAATACCTGCGGTATGAAAAATGGATGCCCTCTGGAAAATTTAAAAAACATTTGAAGGTGGGAGGTTTGCTTTTAATCTGTGCGGCATAAAACATT
>CAZECX010000241.1:0-2315 GCA_964510965.1 uncultured Nitrospina sp.
AGCAACGAGAACAGCATAGGGAGATTCCGCTTCACAATCTTCATGATGCGCCGCGATGGCATTTAGCACAAAAGGGTGTTCCCCATAGCGTTTAGCGATATCTACCCCTAAAGAAGTATGAGTGCCATCGGTTTGATGGTCGATTGCCTTACCGATATCGTGCAACAGTCCTGCACGTTTTGCCATGTTTTCATTTAATCCAAGTTCAACAGCAATCGCCCCACAAACAAATGCCACTTCCTGAACATGTTCGAGAACATTCTGTGTGTAACTGGTTCGATATTTGAGCCTGCCAAGCAACTTAACCATTTCATGGTGTACATTATCGATCCCAACATTAAGGATGGCCTGCTCTCCCGCTTTCTGAATCTCTTCAGTGACTTCTTTTTTACATTTAGTGACCACATCTTCAATTCGTCCAGGGTGAATACGACCATCGAGAGTTAAATGTTCAAGAGCCCGCCGAGCCACTTCTCGCCGAATTGGATCGAAACCCGATAACACAACCGCACCCGGCGTATCATCAATGATCAAATCAATTCCTGTTGCCTGCTCGAGTGCGCGTATATTTCTTCCCTCGCGACCAATGATTCGGCCTTTGATATCATCGCTAGGCAATTCAACTACGGCAACCGTTGTCTCTGCAACATGGTCGGAAGCCAGCCTCTGAACCGCCATAGTGATCAGTTTCCGGGCTTCATCGTCGGCTTGTGATTTTACCTTCTCCTCTATTTTTTTGACTTCGCGCGCCGCATCCATCTTGGCTTCATCTATGACTTTATTCTTTATCTCTTCACGTGCCTTTTCTGCGGTGTAGGAACCGATCACCTCCAGGTTTCTCAGTTCTTCTTCAACCAGCCGTTTGTATTCGACCTTTTGCTGTTCGACTTCTTTTTTATTTTCATCCAGTTTTGAAAATTGAGTTTTGATTTCCTGTTCACGCGACTGAAATTTTCCGAATTCGTTCCTTATCTCTCTATCTTTTTGTTCCAGATCTTTTTCCAAGTCACGCAGACTATCGCGTTTGCCCTTCATTTCCTTTTCTAATTCGCTTTTAACAACCAGGGATTTTTCCTTCGCTTCGATTTCAGCTGTCTTTAAGCGGTTTTCCACTTCTTTATCCGCTTCCTCTATAATTTTTTGGCGACGAGCTTCAGCATCCTTGATTTGATATTCCGTAAATAACTTCCGCAAAAAATAACCAATCGCATAACCGATCGCCAGAGCGAACGCCATTCCCAAAACCAAGGTACTGAAATTTACTTTTATGGCAGTAAAAATATGCATTTAAATACCTCTTATAAAAAGTAAACTGCTAAGAGTTCCCGGAAACCTCAGCCGTTTAACGTGTTTTTTTCAGTAATAACTTTTTGCACCTTTTTATCCCAAGAATCTTGATGCAGGGAGTCCAATATTTGAAAACTGTAAGCGACCCCTAGGCGCAAAGAGTTTTGCGGTAATTCCTCAAACAATTTGTCATAATAACCGCCTCCAAAACCAATCCGCCCGCCAGAAAAATGAAATGCCAACCCAGGGGTGACAACGGCGTCTATTTCATCGGGTGGGACGATATGGACACGGGCCCCGGAAGGTTCTCTAATTCCAAAACCATTGAGTTCCAAACCCGTTTCCAAACTTTCAATCTCACAAATTTCCATTTTCTTTGCGTTTTTTATAATCCGCGGAACATAAACTTTTTTCCGCAACATTAAAGAACGCGCAATCATGGCATCGGTGCTCACCTCTTGTCCAAACGAGAGGTAATATAAAATATGTTGGCGACTTAAAAAATCTTCACAGGAAAATAGATTTTCTTCTATTTTCCGGCTTAAATCCGCAACCTCTTTAGCGCTTAGATCATTTCTACGCCGGATCATCATCTTCCGGACGGCCGCCTTATCCAATTTCGGAGCAGTGCAAGCCATAATACCAATCCTGCTAAGTAACAATAATCGCGCAACCCGCGATCTAACCGGGCATTTTAAAAAATTTAGGTGAGAACCAGCAACATCAGGGAGTCAGCCCGATAGCATCAGGCCTGAGGAGAGACAAGATAAGGCAAAATAACCTTTTGGTTATTTTTATGGGTATATCAAAAAACGAAACAAAATCATATGCTTCGTTCATAATCTTCGCTCCGCAATTAGGCCCAGAATTCTTTAAAACTGAAAACTGGATCATATATATTCAGGCTCACCTGGGCTGCTTGCCCCTGAAGCTCTTAACTCAATTAAAAAGTCTCCCCGTTCATGCCGTGCAAAAACTATTTTTTGAACCTGTCAAGGACAGGTGGGGTATCCGTGAACTGCTTTAGG
>CAZECX010000242.1:0-2311 GCA_964510965.1 uncultured Nitrospina sp.
GTACTCTTACTTTTACTGCCATGCTTTACTCCTTTTAAACCGTTAAACTGTTTGCGAAAATTTCTTCAAAACTATTTACTTTAGGTTCGATCACGGCCGGTGCTTCAAAGCAATCGTCCAGAGCTTCCTGGGTTTTTAGTCCGTTTCCTGTGATACAAATTACAGTTGTTTCGTCGGATTTGATGCGACCTTGTTCAATCAATTTTTTGGTAACTCCTACGGTAACTCCGCCTGCCGTTTCTGTAAATATGCCTTCGGTCTCGGCTAAGAGTTTCATGGATTCTACGACTTCTTCATCGGACACATCTTCTCCATACCCGCCACTTGTGTTTGCAGTTTTAATTCCATAATATCCATCGGCAGGGTTGCCAATGGCAATGGACTTGGCAATGGTATTGGGTTTTACCGGGATAATATTTTCAGTGCCATTTTTAATAGCTGTGGTGACCGGGCAGCATCCGGTTGCCTGTGCGGCGAAAATTTTACTTTGTACTTTATCGACAAGACCAAGCATTTCGAATTCGTGAAACGCTTTCCAGATTTTTGTGATCAGTGAGCTTCCGGCAACGGGTACAACTACATTGTCCGGTGTTTTCCATCCCAGTTGCTCGGCTATTTCATACCCATACGATTTTGAACCATCGCCATAATAGGGACGGATGTTGATATTTACAAAAGCCCATTTATGGTTAACTGCAATTTCGCTGCACAACCGATTTACATCATCGTAACTTCCTTTTACCGCTATAAGTTGTGAACCGTATACCAAGGTGCCAAGAATTTTTCCGGCTTCGAGTCCATCAGGAATAAAAATGCAACTTTTTAGTCCGGCTTCCGCAGCGTGTGCTGCGACAGAGTTTGCCAGGTTACCCGTTGAGGCACAGGATACGGTGTCGAAACCAAACTCTATTGCTTTAGAAACTGCCACGGCAACCACTCTATCTTTAAATGAAAATGTGGGGTGGTTAACACTGTCGTTTTTTATATATAGATTGTTGATACCCAATGCTTTCCCTAGGTTTTTAGCCCGTACTAAGGGAGTAAAGCCTGTATGCAGTCCTACTTTAGGATCTTCATCAATGGGAAGTAAGGGCTGGTAGCGCCACATGGAAGGAGGGCCAGCTTCGATAGACTTTTTATTGACGACCTTTTTTATTCCCTCATAGTCATAATTGATTTCAAGGGGACCAAAGCAAAATTCACAGACGTGAATCGGTTCTTTTTCGAATTCTCTTTTACATTCTTTGCAGATCAAGCCTTTTACATAACCCATTCCAGCAATTCCTTAGATTGATAAACAAGCAAATAAACCAACCAGATTATTCCAGTAGAGTCTTGCGTGTTCGAGTGAACTTTATATGTTTAAACTAAAAATATTGATTAAAACTGAAGTAGCGCTCTCCAGTATCGGGCAATACAACCACCACGTTTTTGTCCGGACCCAATTCTTTTGCAACCTCATTTGCTGCACAACAGGCTGCTCCAGAAGAAATGCCTACTAATAATCCTTCCTCTTTGCCCAGTCTTTGAGCATAAAGAAAAGCATCCTCATCTGTAACAGGCCGTATATGATCCAAAAGGTCGAAATTTAAAACATTAGGCTTGAACCCTGCCCCAATGCCTTGAATTTTATGGGGGCCGGGCGGATTTCCGGATAAAACTGCCGAGGTAGCGGGTTCTACACCCACTATTTTTACTTCCCCATAATGCTGTTTTAATACTTCTCCTACGCCCGTTATGGTTCCTCCGGTTCCGATTCCCGCTATAAAACCATCTACCGACTCCCCGTTCATTGCCTCAATGATTTCGGGAGCGGTTGTTTTCCTGTGTACTTCCGGATTGGCTGGATTATTAAACTGCTGTGGCATGAAATAGTCCGGGTTTTCAGCCAGCAGCTCCTCAGCTCTTTCTATAGTGCCTTCCATCCCAAATTCGGCACGACTTAATTCTGTTTTAGCGCCAAAACTTTCCAATATCATTCGTCTTTCAGCACTCATGTTTTCAGACATGACTAGAATGACATTGTAGCCTTTAATGGCCCCGACCAATGCGAGGCCGATACCGGTGTTGCCGCTTGTCGGCTCAATAATGGTAGAACCTGGCTTTAAAAGACCCTTTTCTTCAGCATCTTCCACCATAGCCAGAGCTATTCGGTCTTTTACACTGCCACCGGGATTGAAAAACTCCAGTTTGGCGAATATATTGGCGCCATTTTTGGGAATAACATTATTCAGTTTAACTAAAGGAGTGCCACCGATCAACTCTAAACTATTCACAAATTTGGATTTAATCATTTTGACTCAAATGAAAG
>CAZECX010000243.1:0-2262 GCA_964510965.1 uncultured Nitrospina sp.
AACGTTCCGCCCTTAATTTGATTTGCGAACCTGATTCTTCTCCAGAAACGTAAAGAACTTTTTTCCCCTGCCGAGCAAGATGCCCCATACTTTGCAGAGTGAGGGTGGATTTTCCAATCCCCGGTTCGCCCCCAATAAGAATGAGTGACCCCTCTACCATACCGCCGCCCAAAACCCTGTCGAACTCCCCAATGCCTGTCGTCATACGATTTTCCTGGACAGATTGAACCTGGGTAATTGATGAAGGGGCAGATGATTCGGATTTAATGCGGGACTTGGAGGATGAGGATTGTAATTGCCGTTCTTCAGAAAAACTATTCCACGAATTGCATTCAGGACATCTCCCCAGCCACTTAGACACCTGATTGCCGCATTCCTGACATATAAAAATCGTTCTTGTTTTAGCCATATAGCAAGAGAGTCATTTACATTTTCTGCGATGTATCATCTTAAAAATTGGAATGCTAAAATTAAAGAGACGGGTAAGACTGCCTATTTATGCTTCTAATTTTCGAAGATTTTTTGAAAGTAGAGGAATTATTTTTTCTTCATTTCGCCCAAAGTTTTCTTTATATCATCACTTCGGGAAATGGTCACATTGGCTTTTCTGCGCAAATCGGCAAGCGCTTCTTTTATACTTTCCTGATTTTTTATTATTCCTGCTTGCGCTTTTTTCAATCCACTCTGCACCTTTACCGTCTTGCCTAATTTATCCTGCTCTGCCGCAATGGCTTTCAATATCTCAATCAAGCGCGAAAGTTTTTCATTGGCTAAAACTATTTTGTCCTGACTCGAATCTACTTTCAGGGATGACTGCTGCAATTCGTTTAGGACTGATTCTTCAAGCTGATTTGCATGAACCGTTAATTGCGCAGAATTCTTTATAAGCTTATTTATCTTTTCATCTGCCAATTGATCAAATTCCTGGGCCGTGATCAGATCCTTTTTTAATTCATCAAGGGTTTCACTAGAAGCAGAATGCTGCACTTGAAGAGCCTTCATGGTCTCAGCTAATTTATTAATCTTTTCATCTGCCACCATAAGATTTTTGTTATTTACCGCTATATTTTTATTAGCAGCAGTAACATTTTTGCTAATGAATTCCACTTGTTTATTAGCAGCAGCAACATTTTTGTCAATGGATTCCACAAGTATATTTGTATCTGCCCCTTGTATTAAGTTTTCCCCGAGAATTTCAATCAGTTTTTGGTTTTTATTGGACAAGCTTTCCAAAGCTTTATCATTGGTCTCGCGCGACGCGGATAGATGTTCAAGAATTACCTTTCTATTATTCTGGTTCTCATTAGCCATTGCCGGAATAACATCGGAAATAAAAAGCCCCTTCGTATCTTCAAAGCTCTTTTTGGTGGTCTCATCCAGAGAAGCCAATCTTTGTGCAATCGTTTCCAAGTTACTTTTATTTACCGATACAAAACTTTTAAAATTTTCTTTGTTCGCTTTTTCGAATTGCTCAATATCTTGAGCCAGACCTTCTTTTAGCTTTTTCTGGTCTTCCTTAATCTTGTCGAGGGTTTGATTTTGTTGACTGATTTTATATAGAACCTGGTTTTTTACCTCTGCCTCCAGGTCACTCAGTTTAGAGTCGACCTTATTGACCTGAGCCAGAGTTTCTGATTTATTCAGCTCGACGGCCCCCTGCAGCTGTGGAAGGGTTTGCTTAACTTCCTCAATCTGCCTTAATAAATCTTCAAGCTGGTGCCTCAAATTTACCATTTCAGAAGTCTCTAGCCTTACCAATCTCGAATTGATTTTCTTTAAACCTATAAATACCTTTTCCCATTTTTCATCGTCAGAACCAAACAACTGGGCTGATGCATTTACAGGAATCAACGCAAACACAAGAAACACTAAGAAGAGTGATTTAATGAATTTCATCATATTTATTCTTTTCAAATAACAGCCGAATTTGAATATCCAAGTATATTAAAAAAAAAGGCCGTGCCGGGATCAAACCCAACACGGCCTTATTATATACGATTGTATTGCAAACCGTTTAACGCAGTTTTATTTTGCTAGCATAAAATGCGCTCTTCTATTTTGAAACCAGCAGTTTTCGTTGCTGTCAAAACAGAAGGGTTTTTCTTCACCATAACTAATAACATTCACTCTACTAGAATCAATACCCTGAGATACCAGGAATTTCTTGGTAGAATGGGCTCGGCGTTCACCTAGCGCGATATTGTAGTTATTGGTACCCCTCTCGTCACAATGCCCCTGGATTTCTACTTTCATTCCAGGATT
>CAZECX010000244.1:0-2240 GCA_964510965.1 uncultured Nitrospina sp.
AAAGCTTCGGCGCCATGAAAAAACGTCGTGAAGGCATGCCTATAGAAACAACGGTGGAGGAGTTAGTCCTGTCTTATTCTTAATCGAAATTACTATAAGGCGTGGATTTTAACTATCTGTGTCAAGAATGTTTTTTTCTTGACAAAATATATGAAATATCATATATTTAAGTATGAATGAAAGCCAACCAAAACCTGTCGTCTGGATAGGATCTTCCCATGAGGACTGGCGAAATTTTCCAGATGATGTACAGGATGTTCTGGGCTATGCCTTGCATTTGGCGCAGTGCGGAGAGAAAGCCGGTACCGCTAAACCGTTGACTGGTTTTAAGGGGGCGTCGGTGCTGGAAATTACCGACGATTATGACAGTGATACATACAGGGCTGTTTATACGGTGAAATTTCAGGGCGTTGTCTATGTTCTTCATGTTTTTCAAAAGAAAAGCAAGAAGGGCATTACCACACCGAAAAGTCACATTCAGTTGATTAAGCAACGTTTAAAGAAAGCGAAGGAATATCATGACAAACATTACAAACAATGAAGATGCCATCGTGACTACAGCCCACCCCTTTGAAGGGCTGGACAATGCCGAGGAGCGTCTGGCAAAAGCACAGCTTGCGCGGCAAATTAACGCCTTAATTAAAGAGCGCGGCTTGAAACAGCAGGCTGCGTCATCAATGCTTGGCATCACACAACCAGAAGTTTCACTACTTGCCAATGGCCGTTTGTCCGGTTTTACCTTTGATCGTTTGTATCGTTGTTTACATGCACTTGATATGGATATTGAGATTACCGTAAAGAAACATGTTTCAGGAGGTAATGATGTTGCCGGGATACATGTTTCCAATCTTGGGGCTTAAATTTCAACGACCCTTTTAAATCCATGATGTATAAAACTCACGATCATATTCCAGTCTAGAACTGACAATCGAAAGGTGTCAAGTGTCAGTCCTTCTTTTCCTACAATTTTGGTTCATGGCTCATCCCTTTTATCGTCTGGCTTTGGGGCCGATTTTCTCTAAATTCAAACAAATCGCGTTTTTGTTGGCTAATGTCGCGGTATTGCTCAATATCCTTTGAAAGCGACTGAGCGCGGGTTTGTCTAAAGACTTCCAAATGCTCCATCCGTGATCGGTGCGCTTGACGTCGTTCCTCCTGCTTGAATATGAGTGCGTCCTTTTCTTGTCTATCACGCTGAAGGGCACGTTTTGCCTCTTGCGCATTATACTGTTTCGTTTGGCGGTGTTTGCCCGTTACGCGGTCCATGATACCGCGCAATCCCTTACGAAACCGCGCTTGCCTTTGCCGGGATTCGAGCTGCGAGCGGGTAATTTGCGCATTTTTTTGATTCTGGCGTTCCTGTCTTTGCTGTGCCGCCATTTTCTTGAGTTGGTTGTCAATACGCTGCTTTCGTGCCTCAATCGCGCGGGCTTGTTGGGTTTGGATACGCGTTAATTGCGCCGCCATGTCGTTGGCAATTTGTACTTTGGTCTCCATAATGGAGGGTAGATGATTTTCGTTGTCCAACTTGGCACGCACATTTTTGGTTTTGACACCCGCCCATTTCGCAACAGCAAAGACTTCGCAGCGATGATCCAGTGCCACAAATCCCCGGCGGTCGCCTTTGGCAAGCCGATAGCCTCGTTCTTTTAAGGCCTGCTCAAAACCATTTTTACTATCACTAACCGCCCAGCAGTCCCGAAATACCCGTTTAATCTCTCTCGGGTTTTTACCCACCCGCTTGGCTTGTTGCCATTGAGACAGGGTGAAATTATTGGGGTCTCGCTGTTCTGAATTCATCATGCCCCGTGGCATTGTCCAGCCATGCTCAATGTATAGCTCACGGGAAATATCCATGAGCTTAAATTTGGTATAGGGCAAGGGAATAGCTTTCATCTCCTGGGTGTCAATGCGTGACCATACGGCATGACAATGGCGGCGGCCCTGCTTTTCGTGAAAGACAATAGCGCGTGGTTGATCGGATAGCCCGAGTTTATCTTCCACCTGCCCAATGGCTTTTTCAAAGGCTGCTGTAGAGACCTTTTCCTGAGGCGGTGGATTGAGACTGAGTGAATACAGAAATTGCTTTGCTCTTGTGCCTTTACTCACGGCATGGACTTCATTCAGCGCAGAGACCAAATCATCGGAGATAAACCCGCGCAACTCATGCACGTCCACATGATCGTTCTCTTCTTTCAGAAGATGCAGAGCAAGGTTCTTAGAGCCGCCACGTTGGTTGC
>CAZECX010000245.1:0-2190 GCA_964510965.1 uncultured Nitrospina sp.
CTCTCGGAAATTTGCAGTGATAGGTGTTTCAATAATTTCCCCTGAAGGCTTGGCCATCAAACCCCTCATTCCCGCCAACTGCCTTAACTGTTGGGCACTTCCTCTTGCTCCCGAATCAGCCATGATGAAAATTGAATTAAAGTCCTTATCCGTTTTTCCATTGACGGTCGCTTCGTCTTCGCTTTCCAGCTCTTTAAACATTTCTTCAGAAACTTTTTCCGTGACATGCGCCCAAATATCGATGACCTTGTTATACCGCTCACCGTTGGTGATGAGTCCATCGCGATACTGCTTATGAACCCTAAGCACTTCATCGTTGGTTTTATCTACCAATTTAACTTTGGTCTTTGGTATCCGCATTTGATCGATGGAAATTGTGAGACCGGCTTCCGTCGCATATTTAAACCCAAGCCTCTTCACGTCATCGAGCAAGGTAACTGTTTTTTCCCGACCCACCTGCAAAAAAGCCTGAAAAATAAGTTCGGAAAGTGATTTCTTATCCATCAACCGGTTAACCAGTTCAAAAGGCAATCCATCAGGGAGCACTTCACCCAAAAGAATTCGACCTGTCGTGGTCTGCGTTAAAACCCTACCGATGCGCACCATGATCAGCGCCTGCAGGTCAAGCTCATCTGCGTTATAGGCTGCGATCACTTCTTTTTGATCGGAGAAAACCTTGCCACCACCCTGCACATCACCGCGAATTTTCGTCATATAATAACAACCCAGAACAATGTCCTGAGTTGGCACAGCAATGGGTCTGCCATTCGCCGGAGACAAAACGTTGTTGGACGACATCATCAACAACTTACATTCAGTTCGCGCTTCCATGGAAAGAGGGACGTGGACGGCCATTTGATCGCCATCGAAGTCCGCATTAAAAGCCGTACAAACCATGGGATGCACTTGAATCGCTTTTCCTTCTATCAATAATGGTTCGAAGGCCTGAATACCTAATCGATGCAGTGTGGGCGCGCGATTAAGAAGCACCGGATGGTTTTTAACCACTTCCTCAAGAACCTCCCAAACCTCAGACCGCTCTTGCTCAACCATTTTCTTCGCAGTTTTTATTGTCGTCGCATAACCTTTTTCTTCCAGACGGTTAAACACAAAAGGCTTGAACAATTCCAAGGCCATCTTTTTCGGTAACCCGCATTGGTGAAACTTCAAATGCGGCCCAACCACGATGACGGATCGACCTGAATAATCTACACGCTTTCCCAACAGGTTCTGGCGAAACCGACCCTGCTTGCCTTTGAGCATATCGCTCAAGGATTTCAGCGGTCGCTTATTGGTACCGCGGAGAGTGCGACCTCGACGACCATTATCAAACAAGGCCGAAACAGCTTCCTGCAACATTCTTTTTTCGTTACGGATAATGATTTGCGGTGCCTTCAACTCCTGCAAACGCTTGAGTCGGTTATTGCGGTTGATCACCCTTCTATAAAGATCGTTCAGATCGGACGTTGCAAAACGCCCACCATCCAATGGAACCAAAGGACGCAATTCAGGAGGGATTACAGGCACAACCTGAAGAATCATCCATTCCGGTTTGTTGCCAGACTTCCTGAACGCTTCGACAATCTTCAAACGCTTGGCAATTTTGCGTTTGTTCATAACCGATTTGGTGGTGATCATCTCTTCTTTTAACTGCACAGAGATATCATCCAGGTTCATTGGCCTGAGAAGCTCCGCCACACCCTCTGCCCCAATCATCGCGCGGAAGGTATCGGGAAACTCCATCTCCATCTCACGATATTCTTCTTCGGTCAGAATCTGACCCACTTCCATTTCCGAATCACCTGGATCGGTGACCACATAATTTTCAAAATAAATGATTCGCTCAAGGTCTTTGAGAGGAATATCCAACAAATGCCCAAGTCGACTGGGAAGTCCTTTGAAGTACCAGATATGCGCAACAGGGGTTGCAAGCTCTATATGACCCAGGCGCTCCCTTCGAACCTTGGAAAGAATGACTTCAACACCACACTTTTCGCAGATGACACCCTTATGTTTCATCCGCTTGTATTTTCCGCAGGTACACTCCCAATCTTTTACCGGACCAAAAATTTTCGCACAGAACAGTCCATCACGCTCCGGCTTGAAAGTACGATAGTTAATGGTTTCCGGTTTTTTTACTTCACCATAAGACCATGAACGGATTTTTTCTGGAGAAGCAATGCGAACCCG
>CAZECX010000246.1:0-2169 GCA_964510965.1 uncultured Nitrospina sp.
TTGTGGTCCTTCAGCACCTGTGGCACCTGTTGCTCCATCCTGGCCGTCAGCACCCGCCGGACCGGTTGCACCGACTGCGCCATCATTTCCTGCGGGACCTTGTGGGCCGGGAGCCCCGGCTGGCCCTGTTAAACCGATAGGTCCTTGATCACCTTGAGGTCCTACTGGGCCTTGTTCACCTTGGGGACCCTGCGGACCTTCAACGCCGCCTTCCAAATCATCGATCTGTTGCTGAAGTGCCGCGATCCCAGCTTGAAGTTCACGAATTTTTTTTGGGATTCCATTATTACCGCCGCCTTTTTTCTTAACGACCTTTTTAATATCGACTTTTTTCTTGATCGTTATCTTGCCATCGGATTTTTTGATGGTGACTTTTTTCTTTATTGATTTTTTAACGACCTTTTTTTTCTGTTGCGCAAATGCTTCATTAGAAAATATTGGGTCGGCTATCAAAATATTTCCAGTGAGACTTAATACGAAAAATAGAACTGTAAAAAGAGATACAAGTGCAGGTAGGCGTCGCATAATCTTTCTCCCCATAAGATTAGAACTTAATTTTTAGAAATTGTAATTTGGAACTGTATATAAATATATAAGGTACTTAACCTGCCGGGGCAGGATGAAATTCGGAAGATTGAAATTTAGCTGTGCCAATATTAGTACTTATTCCGTTTATTGGCAATAACCAAAATAAGATAAAACGGGTCAATAAGGAGGTAGGTGCTGAGGGTTACTGATGAAGGAAAGAACTTAAATTATTGAAAAAGCAGGTCGGGCAAACTTTCAGCCTCCCCTGTTAAGGGGTGGTCGGGATGAGAGGATTTGAACCTCCGACCCCTCACCCCCGAAGCGAGTGCGCTACCAGGCTGCGCTACATCCCGACTTTGATTATGATTTTTTGTAAAAGAAGTTTTTGAGGTATTTCCAGATAACGATGGACCCTACCCGGTTGAGAACAGATTTGAACCAGGTGCTGCCTCCCAAACATTTTTGGCAATGTGGATGCACGACTTTCAGGTTTTGGAATCCTTCGACTGCATCTATCACCGGCTGTGTGTTTAAAATTTCGGTGATGGAATTTTCGAATACATTGCCAGCTGCAGTTTTGCCATCGTAATCCACACAGCAATAGATCAAATCTCCACTGCAAAGAATTGCGAAGTGATCGCTCAAGGCGCTGCAGTATCCGGTTTTTGAAGGAACAACGTTACCACCCTCAGCAAAGGCATTGCCCCATGTATTGAGGATGTAGGTCTCGAAAAAAATGTTGGGCGCGACTTCTACCACGTTCCATTTGAAAGTAGAAAGTTTGTCGATTTTCTTTTCGACATTGGCTTTTTCTTCGTCACTCATTGGAGGGCAGATTTTGTGAACTTCTTTTGCCCAGTAGCTGAAAGTTTTTCTAAGTTCTTTTGCGTTGTTTATGACACTCATAGTGCCGACGCTCCAGTCTTCACCGGGAACTTCACTTTTTATAGAAGTGTTTAAAAAATGTACTTTGATTTTTGGCGGCTTTTCTTGCTTGAGGCAGGTGCCTATGAACTCTAGAATCCGGTTATGGTATTCCTCGAACTTCATGCGCCGCGATTTTCTTGTCTTGAAAGACTCTTCATCAGGTGTCTGTAAGGATATGTTTACTTGTGACGCTGTGACCTTCTCAAGTTTGATGCCCATTTCCTCATCAAGGTAAGTTCCGTTGGTGGTGATACCCGTCTTGACTCCGCGTTCAGCTGCGTGCTCCAGAATTTCGAAAAACCTTGGGTGCATGAATGGCTCACCCATAACATGGAAGGTGATTTTTTCTGCCATTTTGTATTCAGCAATCTCATCGATGATGCCGCAGACTCTTTCGAAATCCATATACTCGTAATGACGTGTCATCTCCTGTTTCGGACAGAAGGTGCAGTCAAAATTGCAGACATTGGTCAATTCGATATGAATTCTTTGTAACGGGAACTGCACCAGCTCGCCAAATCGACCGGGGAAATTTTTAGTGGCAGGTTGAACTTCAGTAAGCATATTTATTAATTAATCGTTTTGTGTTTTTGAGTAGTTGTAGCGGTCAATGCTTTCACTCCAGAAAGAGTTGTTGGTGACATTGCGTGTCACCTTCTTTGAACCGCATTCAGGACAGGAGACCTTTTTCTTGTCAACTTCAGACATCTTCAT
>CAZECX010000247.1:0-2059 GCA_964510965.1 uncultured Nitrospina sp.
ACTGGCTGTTTTCCTATTCGAGACATTTCCTTTTTATCCATTACTCCCGGGAGTTAACCCAGGTATTTACAATTTTTCACAAAAAGAAAAATTAGATTTCTACCAAACATGCCCAAGGACTTCACCACCAACGCCTTTTTCCCGGCATTGCTCGTCTGTGAAGACACCTGATGAAGTCGAAACAATTGCCACGCCCAAGCCGTTCAATACCTTAGGGATCGTGTCACGCCCGACATAATTTCTTCGCCCCGGCTTACTCACTCTTTTAATTCCGCGGATAACAGGCTCTTCGTTTTGGTATTTCAAATAAACCCGAAGAATGCCTTGCTTACCATCCTCGTAATGGCGGAAATTTTTAATATATCCTTCATCTTTCAAAATTTCCACAATCCGTATTTTCATTTTAGACCCGGGAACATCCACTCGCGGGTGTCGCACCATTTGCCCGTTACGAATACGGGTAAATAAATCGGCTATAGGATCGGTCATCATTTTACAACGGTACTCCAAAAAAAATTTATCACCCCCGTCGCAAGCGTACAGGGTATCCAGCGTATCTTTTTACTCAATAGTTCAACAAACCAAGAAAGCTAATCCCACTTGTGGGGTTCAATTACCAACTGGCCTTTGTTACGCCAGGAATTTCCCCGCGCAACGCTCTCTCACGAAAACAAATGCGACACATACCAAATTTTCTGAGAAAGGCTCTTGGCCGCCCACAGATGTTACATCGGCTATAACCGCGAACCGCAAATTTGGGTTCTCTTTTCTGCTTAGCTATTAGTGCTTTTCTTGCCATACTTTACTTTCTTAGGGGAAGCCCCATATGGGTCAGCAAACATCTGCCCTGTTCATCATTTTTAGCAGTGGTCGTGATTGTAATATTCATTCCCTTAATCTTTTCAATTTTATCAAAGTCAATTTCAGGAAAGATCAACTGCTCTTTCAATCCAATCGTATAATTACCGCGCCCATCAAACGCTTTTGGGGGCAACCCTTTAAAATCGCGCACTCGGGGAAGCGCAAAACAAACCAGCCTTTCCCAAAACTCATACATACGGTCGCCACGCATCGTAACCTTCACGCCAATCGGAACCCCTTCGCGTAATTTAAAATTAGAGATGGACTTTTTTGCCTTCGTTACAACCGGAGATTGACCTGTAATGACCTTCAATTGCTCAATCCCCGATTCTATCAACTTGGAGTTCTGCAATGCTTCGCCCAGACCCATATTAACGGTGATCTTTTCCATCTTGGGAACTTCCATTACATTGCCCAAGCCAAGATCTTTCTGGATGGCTGCCTTATGCTTTTCAATATATGCTTTTTTATAATTTGCCATGCTATACCTTATCCAACACATCTCCGGTTTTTGAACAAACACGAACCCGTTTGCCATCAGCCAGTTTTTTTAATTTTGTTCGAACTCCCTTGCCAACCTTGTCACTCACCAGCAAAACATTAGAGATGTGAATGGTTCCCTCTTTCTCTATGATTGCCGATTGTTTGGATTTACCATCGCCCTTCGTGTGGCGCTTTACCATATTCAATTTTTCGACCGTTACCCGTTCGCGCGCTGGGAAGATTGCCAGTATTTTTCCCTTTTTCCCTTTTTCTTTCCCGGCAATGACCTGAACGATATCGTCTTTTTTGAGATGCAATTTATAAGCTGCTCGTTTCACTACAATACCTCCGGAGCAAGCGATAAAATTTTCATATATCGTTTAGCGCGCAATTCTCTGGCCACAGGCCCAAAAATACGAGTTCCCACGGGGTCTTTCCCCTCTCCGATCAGAACTGCGGCGTTGCTATCAAACTTGATATAAGTTCCATTGGACCTGCGAATTTCCTTACGAGTGCGAACCACCACTGCTTTTTTTACTTCACCCTTTTTCAAACTACTTTGAGGGTCAACTTCTTTTACGGCAACAACGATCACATCGCCTATCCGTGCATACCGGCGACGAGACCCACCCAGCACCTTAATACACTGGACCACTTTCGCCCCGGAGTTATCCGCAACCTCGAAAACCGTTCTCAGCTGAATCATGACGTTATA
>CAZECX010000248.1:0-940 GCA_964510965.1 uncultured Nitrospina sp.
GCGTTTGAAAAGCCGAAGAGGCTGATTGATGAGATTGATTCTTTTAGGGCCACCAGGTGCTGGTAAAGGCACTCAGGCAAAAATGCTGAAAGAAAAATTTCAGATCCCGCAGATTTCCACCGGCGATATTTTAAGGCAGGCGGTTAAGGATAATACCGAACTGGGAGCACGTGCAAAAACGGTTATGGATGCTGGGCAACTGGTGCCTGATGATGTCGTCATTGGCTTGATAAAAGAGCGAATCCGGCAAGGAGATTGTAAAACAGGATTTATCCTGGATGGGTTTCCGAGAAACATTGCACAGGCTGAAAGGCTTTCGGAAACCTTGGTTGATATGAGCCTGACTATCGACAGTGTGATTGATTTGGAAGTTGATGAAGGCGAAGTGGTCGAGCGGCTAACAGGCCGAAGCACTTGTCCGGATTGTGGGGCCATGTTCCACCAGATATCTCGTCCCCCTAAAGTTTCAGGGGTTTGTGATGGTTGCGGTGGAAAGCTTGAGCAAAGGCCGGACGATAATAGAGAAACGATTCAAGAAAGATTAAAAGTATATTCGGAGTCTACTGCTCCTCTAAAGGAATTTTATAAGAAACAAGGGAATCTGAAAACTGTTGAAGCAAAAGGTTCAGTAGAAGAAATTTTTTCCCGCGTTTGTGAGATGATTGAATGACGAATGTCTAAAGAAGAATCGATAGAAGTAGAGGGCACAATTTTAGAACCATTGCCTAATGCAATGTTTCGAGTTGAGCTAGAAAATGGCCATAAGGTATTGGCCCATATTTCTGGCAAAATGCGTATGCATTTCATTCGTATTTTATCTGGAGACAAGGTGAAAGTGCAGCTATCACCTTATGATCTAACCCGCGGTCGAATTACCTATCGATATAAATAAGAAGGATAGAGCTATGAAAGTAAGAGCTTCAGTCAAACCAATTTGTAT
>CAZECX010000248.1:1003-2056 GCA_964510965.1 uncultured Nitrospina sp.
GCGGGTGATTTGCGAAAACCCAAAACATAAGCAGCGACAAGGCTAAAGGAGAAACAGTGGCACGAATAGCAGGTATTGATATTCCAAAAGATAAACAGGCCTGGATTGCTCTGACCTACATTTATGGAGTTGGCAGAACCACTTCACGTGAGATTCTTAAAAAAGCTCAGGTGGGTGAAGAAATAAGAATGAAGGACCTGACGGAAGAAGAGGTCACCCGAATTCGAAGTGTCATTGACAAGGAATACGAAGTTGAAGGCGACCTTAGAAGAAACGTCACTATGAATATAAAACGCCTGATGGATATCAGTTCCTATCGAGGTCTTAGGCATCGCAGGGGCTTGCCGGTTCATGGTCAAAGAACACACACTAATGCTCGAACAAGAAAAGGCCCAAAGAAAACTGTGGGCGCTCGGGCTAAAAAATAAGGGTGCTTAAAAATATTTGATTCAGATTTATGATTACCAATTATTAGAAGCATCCATATAAAAAGCCTGGAGATATTAAATTAATGGATAAAAAATCCAAAACCGGTAAGAAAAAACAAAAAACAGCTCCCGAAGTGGGTGTCGCCCACATTCGTGCTACTTTTAACAATACCATCATCACTATTTCGGATATGTCCGGCAATGTAGTGTCGTGGTCAAGTGCAGGAGCACAGGGTTTTAAAGGTTCCAGGAAAAGCACTCCCTTTGCAGCTCAGGTTGCTGCCGATAAGGCGGCTATTAAGGCCAGAGATATGGGAATGAGAAAGCTTGAAGTTCATGTAAAAGGTCCGGGATCAGGACGAGAGTCTGCAATCCGTTCCTTACAGGCGGCCGGGATGGAGATTCTTGTCATTCGCGATAAGACCCCGATTCCACATAATGGTTGTCGGCCGAGAAAACGGAGAAGAGTTTAATAGGGGTTCCTATTGGCTCGATTATTTTTTTAAGGCAACTCGCAGCCCGTTCATTTAAGGGCTGCTCGTGGCCAGAGGCAATTTTTGGAGAGATCGAAATGTTTAAACCTGAAAGGAGAAGCTGAATTTGGCCAGGTATCGAGGTTCTGTTT
>CAZECX010000249.1:0-2053 GCA_964510965.1 uncultured Nitrospina sp.
GTTTGCCCTGTTTTTTTGGTTTACAATCAAGGTAGCATAACTTTTTTTTTACTGGCGAATGAAAAATATTTCCAAATTTCTATTAGTTTTTATTTTATTGGCTCAAAACGTTTTTGCCGATGATGTGCAGGAGGGCTTGAAAGCATTAAACCGTGGAGATTATAGAGTTGCTTTCGAAAAATGGAAGCCCCTTGCAGAGAAGGGAAATAGCACAGCTCAATTTAACCTGGCGTTGATGTATGACAAAGGGGATGGGGTAAAACAGAGTTTCCCCAAAGCTGTTAAATGGTATCGATTGGCAGCCAGACAAGGAAATGTAAGCGCACAATTTAACCTCGGCTTGATGTATTACAAAGGCGAAGGTGTTGCCAGGAATTATGAAAAGGCGCTCAAGTGGTATTTGTATGCGGCGCGGCAGGGAAACATAGGTGCCCAGTTCAATCTTGGCTGGATGTTTGATAAAGGCGAAGGGACCACCCCGAACTATAAAAGAGCAATTAAGTGGTACAGGCTTGCAGCAAAAAAAGGCAATGTCGGAGCACAATACAATCTCGCTTTGATTTATGACAAAGGAGAAAGGGTCTCCCGAGATTTTAAAAGGGCCCTCAAATTGTATTTAAAAGCTGGAGAACAGGGAAACGTGGATGCCCAATTCAAATTAGCGCAGATTTATTACCTGGGAAAGGATGTTGAAAAGGACATCCCTAAATCGATCAAATGGTATAAGTTGAGTGCAAAACAGGGGAAGGTTGAGGCTCAATTAAAACTCGCCAGGATCTATGAAAAAGGGATCGGTGTTGAGAAGAATTTTCAGTACGCAGTAAAGTGGTATGAAGCGGCTGCAATAAAGGGAAACTTGGAGGCGCAGTCCTATTTAGGAATGATTTTAGTCCGCGGACGAGGGGTCAAGAAAGATTATGCCAGAGCTGCTCATTGGTTTCATAAAGCTGCAAAAAGAGGAAATGTGAGGGCTCAATTTAATCTCGGTCTGCTTTATGAGAAAGGCGATGGAGTTCAAAAAAACCTCAAAAAAGCCGTGAAATGGTATCGTATGGCTGCTGAACAAGACCATTTCAAAGCACAGGCAAACTTGGGTTGGATGTATGTAAATGGGTTGGGAGTGGAAGAAGACCTTGATGAAGCGGCCAAATGGTACAAAAGGTCAGAAAGCCTGGGAAAATACTCCAAGAAAATTAAACCCAATTAAAATGCTGTTATAGCCATTTTCTGCTCGCTAGACTCTCCTCCTTTCCCAAATTGACTTTTGGGTTCTCCCCCATTCGTATTCATTTATATTCAAATTCGGAAAAATCTGCCCCCACCGTCCTAAAAAAAGGCTAATTGCACATTTTTGTAGCAAAAACGGGATTCGATAGAACCAAAAAATCAACATATTAACCAAATAATCTCCAAAGATATAATTTGGCATGAGCTTTGCTTGATATTGAATTGACAGCAAAATGCGTCAAAATTCAACCGTGGAGGATTTATGAAGAATTTAAGCGTAGATGAGTTTTTAGCTCAAGTGTTCAGGGAAACAGCAGAAAAAAGTGGATGGAATATTTACCGTAAAGGCAGAAAATGGGTGCCTTCAGTTAAAAGACGAAAGCCAACTCCCAAGGTAAAAAATTTTAATTGAATATGAGGAATCCAAATGAATGAGACAACAACTGTAGTAAATGTAGAAGGACTGAATATTTCGCCAGAATCCTTAGACAAAGAGGACTGGCTGGATTGTCTTGCAGAAGGGATTGATGATTTACCCGTAACTGAGCGGTTGATCATTTCTCTTTTCTATTATGAAAGCTTGACGATTAAAGAAATAGCTCTGGTTCTAGAGATGGCAGAATCGGAAGTTTCTAAAATTCATTACGATACAGTTTTAGAGCTCCTAAAAAGATAAAAGTTTCCGGGATAAACTGAAAGCCTAAATTCTTTTTTGAAATTAAAATATACTTTGTGCTTTGAAAACGTCAGAAGTATATTTTTTTCTTTGGATTTTGAGCATTCTGCGAACTTTCAAAATAAAACAATTGCTGGGAAAATAATTTAA
>CAZECX010000250.1:0-2011 GCA_964510965.1 uncultured Nitrospina sp.
ATGGTCTATATCCATGGCTTTGCGGGAGGCAAAATGCTTAAGACGCTCTTTCAATTGTGCCGGGCATGTCGCATTGACACATCGCCACGCGGCTTCTCCCTCGGACCTGAAAATATTGGTCTGACATTCAGGGCATACCGTTGGCATTTTGAACGGGGGTTTCCGTTTTCCAGCAGGGTCAACCACACGGACAACTTTAGGGATGATCTCTCCCGCCTTTTCTATAACAACCCGGTCACCGACCCGTATGTCTTTTTTTTTAATTTCGTCTTCGTTGTGCAAGGTAGCGCGGCTTACAGTGGATCCTGAAACAAAAACCGGCTCTAAATTTGCAACGGGAGTAATCGAACCCGTTCTGCCCACCTGACATACGATTTCCAAAATCTCTGTTTCTGCCTGTTCGGCTTCATACTTATAAGCCACTGCCCATCGTGGGAACTTAGACGTACTTCCCAATCTTTTTCTATAGGCTAAAGAGTTCAGCTGAATAACCAGACCATCTACTTCATAATCCAAGCTATTCTTTTTATTCCGCCATTCTTCGATGATAGCAATTGTGTCTTTAAAATTAGAACAAAGCCGATTGTGTTCATTTATTGGAAACCTGAGAGACGCAAGTTTTTGTTGTAACTCAAAATGAGTCTGGCAAATATCATTTTCCAAAAAGCCCACCGTATAAATAAATATCCCCAGCTTTCTTGAGTCGGTAATGGAAGGATCAAGCACTCTAAGAGCTCCTGCGGCTGCATTTCTTGGATTGGCGAAAGGAGATTCCCCTTCTTCTTCACGGATATCATTTAATCTTTGGAATTCTTTTCTAGGCATATAAACCTCACCACGCACTTCAATATTTTTAAATGGGGAAATTTCGAGAGGAATGGAACGAATGGTTTTCAGGTTTGCAGTGATATCCTCTCCCTTAATGCCGTCCCCACGCGTGGCACCACGCACAAACTTTCCATCTTCATAGGTCAGCGCAACGGCTAATCCATCAAACTTCAGCTCAACCGTATATTCAATGGAATCTTCTGCAACATCTGGCAGACCTTTTATTATGCGCTGGTGAAAGGTACGCACCTCATCCACATTGTAGGTATTGTCCAGGCTAAGCATTGGAACTGGGTGTGCTATTTGCTGAAATCGTTGCTCTACTTTCCCGCCAACCCGCTGGGTCGGGGAATCTGGAGTCACCCATTGCGGGTATTTGGTTTCCAGTTCTTTAAGTCGATGGTAGAGAGAGTCGTATTCTCTATCCGAAATGGTGGGTGAGTCTTTGACGTAATACTGGTGGTCATGTTCGTGGATCGTTTTTCTTAAGGTCTCAATTTCTTTTTTTTCCGCTTCTTTCATTCTAAGGTTCCAGTGTCACATAATAGCCCTGTCGCCCTCGTTGCACCAATAACAGAATACGGTCCGGGTTGTTCAGGTCAGCAATGGATTTATTATAGTCCTCTTCAGTATCAATCCGATCTTGATTCACTTGCCGGATTATATCTCCCGCGCTGATTCCTATTCTATCGCCGGCACTTTTAGGAACAACATTCACAACCACCATCCCTTTGCTGGTTGCAAGCCGATTGCTTCTGGCGAGACGAGGGCTATTCTGCTGAACTTTTAAGCCCAGCCAATTGTGTGTGAACTCTGCAACATATTGTTTAGGAATCGAAATAACTTGAACGGTGATTTTAAGATTTTTTCCTTCTCGTAGAATTGAAAAACGGACTTTATCATCTACAGTATAAGAAGCCATTCGCCCACGAAAATCAGATTTACCTGAAACTTCATGGCCTTCAATTGCCAAAATTATATCGCTACGTTTTATTCCCGCAATCTCTGCCGGACTTTTTCCAGCGACACGAACCACCAGCACACCTTTCTTTCTATCGAGTTGAAAGTGACGGGAAAGTTGTGAATTCATTTCCTGCACCGAAACTCCCAGCCAACCTCGTCGCACTTTTCCGAATCGAATCAGTTCATCAACAATTCGTTTGGCATCGTCAATGGGGATAGC
>CAZECX010000251.1:0-1991 GCA_964510965.1 uncultured Nitrospina sp.
AGTCGTTGTAAAGGGCTGCCCCCAACTGGGCAAACTCCGAGCGCATAAGAAAATTTGTCAAAATGCTAATATTATTTTCGGCCTTTGTCAACTTCAATTTTAGATTTCCATAAACCCATGGAGTCGCTATAGGAAATCCGGGATAAATCATTAAAATATAAAAACTAATTGGACTCTCAATCGGCTGAAGAATTTCACCTCTGCCCTTCCCAATTGCACATGGCGACATGAGGAAAAAGGGGACATCAGAACCCAGGTCGGAGGCCATGGCGATCAATTCGCTCTGTGGCAGCTTTAAATTCCATAAAATATTAAGAGCTAACAAAGCCCCGGCTGCATTTCCACTGCCTCCCCCCAACCCCGCTCCAGAAGGAATATTTTTTTGTAGTTTGATTTTTACTCCACCGCACTTTCCCGGAAAACGACTTTGCAAAAGCCTGGCGGCTTTTATAACAAGATTACTTTCATCATTGGGAATGCCCGGTGTTTCGCATAACAATTCGACTTTTTCCGGGGTCTCTTCCATCTCCAACTCATCATACCAGGCGACCATTTGAAACAAGGTCTCCAACTCGTGGAACCCGTCTTCCCTTTTTTTATGAATATGAAGCCCCAAATTTATTTTTGCGGGAGTTTTGAATTTCAGTTTTTTACAGGCAGTCATTTTTTATTTTGCGGAAGCCGTTGGCAGCAATTGAAAAGTATCTGGAGAAATTATTCCATTCAAAGTAGGATCCTTATATTTGACCCTAATAATTTCCTCCCTTGCAGGAAACTCAAGAGTGATCAAATGCGGCCAATCTATGGAACCGATCTTTTCGTACTCCTGCCATTTTACAAAATACTTCTTATGACCTTCTTCAATTCGAGTCATCTCTATCGGCAATAAGGTCATTGCATCTATATGAAGAAGAACTTCTCCATCGCGTTTTAGATCCTTTGCTTGAAGTATGTATCGGGTCTTGTCTGAACTTAATCTGGATTTTTCTACTTTTAGAAATTCAAAATGGGGGATATGCCCGACAAAAATTCTTAAGTGCTCGCGAAAATCGATCTGGGTTCCAAGTAATTTACGCAATAGGCTTTTTACATCCGAACCCGAATAAACCCTGCCTTTTGAAGGATCCAGAAACTGCATCTTTCCTGCGGCACGAATAAAAACCCCCATCGCCTGACCAAATAGGCCGTAAGTATCCACCCGAATGGAGCGGTTGCCTTGTATTATCAGAGTCTGCTTGAAGGATTGCTTAATTTCTTTTCCGATAAAAGTGGTGCGGGCAAATGATTTAACGTTATAAATTTTATTCGCGCGAGTCTGGAGTCTATTAAAAATATAAGCCGGAGAAATGGTTTCTTTCGAAAAATGGGGAGGTATTTTTTCAACGGAAGTCTGACACGCTGCAAAAAAGAAAAAAACAAATAAAAAAATAAAACATTGGCCCAAAAGAAAAAAAGTTTTGGGTTGCCAGATACCCTTCAAGGCGAAATCCGAGCCACCTTTCATGAGCTTGACCGGTACGAGTAGACAAATCTATCCTTCATAAACAAACAACCACACCTTTGATAAGATTTAGCTATTATTTCCTCAAGGCGTAGCCTTGTTAGTAACTTTGTTGGATGAGTTTTTTTGCTTTTTCAATTTTTTCTTGAAGGGTTTGCGGGTTGGGCATTTCTCCACCTAGCTCACCTTTTTGGTGAAGTGTCAAAGATCGGCTGTTTTTCCAAGCTCCTTTTGCTTCATCATAATTTTTTAGAGAAAACAGAATATCCCCAAGGTGGTCATAAAGTACGGGATCTGGATCAGTATAAATCAAGGCTTTCTGAATCTGTGCAAGCGCTTTTTCTGAGTCCCCTTTTTTGAAATATATCCATCCCAAGCTGTCCAAAAAGTAACCATTGCGAGGTTGAATGGTGAGAGCTTTTGTCAAGTGCTCCAAAGCACGATCCAGATCACGGCCTTCAAGGGCATATATATATCCTAAAAAGTTGTG
>CAZECX010000252.1:0-1974 GCA_964510965.1 uncultured Nitrospina sp.
TCGCATCTTTAAAAGCACTAGTCCCCTTTAGAGGTATTTTCGAATTCGCTGAGAGCGGAAAAACTGCAAAGCACTGTTCTATATATTCGATAGCATATCGTACAATTTGATTTAATCGTCTGATTCGACTAGCCATTTTTCACCTCCTTTTCTTGCAATATGTATTCAGCGTACCAAGAAGGTCCCCCCGCCCCATTAATAAATTTGGCGCGCCGAGTTTCGATTTTATAGCCTGATTTCCGTAACGCGCAAATAATCTGCGCCAAGGTGAAAATATTTAAATCCCTTATCGCCTGAACTTTATTTAGTGGTCCTTTTCGCAATCTTTCCAGGACTCTTGACTGCTGCGGCGTCATGGTGTGACTTTTGACAATGTTTGGTTTTGAGAGTCCCTGGATATTGGTGCCACCCAACACCAAGGTTTCTTTTGGTCGTAGCGTTTTTTTAGTCATTATTTGACTCCACCCACGCAAAGAAAGCCTTCTCATCAATCAATACGCGTCTCCCACACCTTTTTACAACTTTATGGAAGCCGTTAATTTTTGCATTGAAAATAAGATGGCGAAGTCCACCAATTGGGGGCCATGCGTGGAAATCATTCCATCGTGGAACCGGGATTAGACGAGTAGACGGCTCGTCCTGTACAGCCTGGGCTCGGTTTGTATGTGTCATGATGCGTTATCTCCAAATTTCAAAAGTTATCAGCAATTGCAGTTAATTGCCTCACTCTTCTATTTAGATCATTAACCAGCCATAGAAACAATCTGCCTATTATTCAGTAATTTAGAAGCAAAATTAATTTTTTTTGAGTGAGATAATTACCTTACGTGATAGATAATTATCCTACGCGGGTGATTCGATCCTCTCTAGTAACCCTCAATCTTCCCAAGACTCGCCATTCGTTAAACTGTGGCATGCATTGTCTTCGTCATACGATTCGCAGCAACTGGAATCTAGCGCATCCTTGTTTTGAGATTGTTGAAGATCTTTAGAAATTTTGAACTTAGTCCTCCAAGATTTTTGTTTTAAAGCTTTTTTCTCTTTGTATGGATGGAATGGATTTTCATCAATTCCAAAATATTTTTCTAATCGTTTTCGAATATCTTTTACCCGGTTTTTTAAAGATGTCTTTTCTCTGGAACTAATATTAGAATTCCAATCTAGTTCCCCAGAAACTGGGTTACTAGCGGCAAACCCATCCCGTAAAATTGTCCATGACTGAACTGGAGATAACTCTCTTTTCTTTTGATTAACAAAGCCGAGACCTTCAAATGAAACTACTTCATCCCTGGTGCGTGCTTGGATGCGTACTTTCTCATCGCTTATGAAAGAAATGAATATCTCCCACCATTTAAGATCTGACATTTCTCTAAAAGGATTATCGGCAAATGACCTTTCACTTTGTTGAGTTGATTCAACCTCCTCCTGCTTGGGGGAATCAATGCAGTTTTGATGATCTTGTTCAAACCGGTCGCGTTCTTCTTGTGTAATTAAAAAGTCGCCGATTGTTTTATTAGGGTTGTTTTCTCGTGCATCAATGCCAATAAGACCATTAGGCTTTTTCAATTCCTCATCATAGAAACTTTCTAACCAGGCAACGTTATGCCCATCTTCTCCGGAAGTACATATGTCCTCAGCATCAACCCGATCGACGTAATGTATTCCATATAACACTCGGGGTTTCCACTTACCATTATCGAAAGCTCTCTCTTTGTCCAACTCTAGCTTCCCCTGCTTGTTATACTTGAAAGGCGCCCCTAGCCATTCGTGAACCCAAATCGCTGGTTTGATCTTACCCGTGTGAATCCAATGGACAACATCACAGATAGTGACTTGCACATTAAACAAATTTATCCATCTCTCTGATATTTCTTGTAAGGTGTAAAAGTCTTTTTCCGGTTTAATCGTTTGGTACCTCTTTGTGATACGACCACAGAACTGCCATAAATTTGATCTTTTATAGTGAAATTTGCA
>CAZECX010000253.1:0-1956 GCA_964510965.1 uncultured Nitrospina sp.
ACATTGCTTAGTAATATTGACGACTCTGCGTTTTCACACAGTCTGGGCCGATAGCCGACGTTATTAAAAATTTTTTCATGTCCCGCTTTTTTGCTCTTCTCTTTCAATTCGTATTCTTTTCAAATACAAAAGTTCCATGGCATTGGTCTTTAATCCCTTAACATAGGGTTTGACCATAAGGTTTTGGGCAGTAACAAATAAGGGAATCATGGGGACCTCGGTTTCAGTGAGCAGAACCTGGGCTTCGTCATAAACCTTTTGACGATCTTGAGGGATTTTCAATGTGGACCCGCGCGCGATAAGTTGATCGTATTGTGGGTTTGCCCAGCGCAGTCGATTGTTACCACTGGTTGAAATAAACAGGTTCATGAAATTATCGGGGTCGGGGAAATCTGCGCCCCATCCCAAACGAAAAATTTGGGGAGGGTCGAGATCCAATCGACTTAAAAACACTTTCCACTCCTGACTTTCTAGTTGAATATTTATATTAAGGTGTTTTTTCCATTGCTCTTGAAGAAATCCCCCCATCATCTTATGCACTTCACTACCGGTATTAAAAACGGCTGTAACCTTTGGGAAATTTTTCCCATCGGTGTATCCCGCCTTTGCCAGTAACGACCGGGCTTTTTGCGGATTAAATTTTGAGCCAATGCTCTCGTTATAACCAAACATTCCTTTAGGTATCCATGATGACGATGGCAACTCTCCACCCTTCAATATTTTTGGAATTAACGATCGATTTATCGAATGAGCTAGTGCCTGTCTTACCAAAACATTATCGAAAGGAGGTTTTTTGATATTAAAACCGTAGTAATATCCTCTAAGCTGCGGTTTGTTTCGATATTCAGGACTCTTTTTGTAATGTGGAATGGCAATGGGGGGCAACTCGATATAATCCAACTCACCCGTTTCATAGAGCGTTAATGCCGTTGTAGGTTCTTGAACAACAAAAATTTGGACCTCATTTATTTTGGGCTTGCCTTCATAGTGTTTCGGATTGGCTTGCAAAATCAATTTATATTCGTGCTCCCACTTCTTGAGCAAATAGGGTCCATTGGTCACAATATTTTCTGGTTCGGTCCAATTGTCTCCGTATTTTTCAACAACATCCTGACGAAGTGGGTAGGTAACCATAAAAGTTGTGATGCTTGGAAAATACACTACAGGTTTTTTAAGCGTAACTTCAAGGATGTCAGAAGCGAGAGCCCGAACGCCAACCTGATCGCTGTTCTTGAGTTTCCCCGTGTTGTATTCAAATGCATTTTTAATATCGAAAAGAAAGTAGGCATATTGAGCCGCTGTTTCCGGAGCAAGCAGTCGTTTCCAGGAATATTCAAAATCACCAGCCGTCACCCTTTTCCCATCACTCCAAAAAGCATCTTTTCTTAAGTAAAAAGTAATGGTTCGACCTTCGTTGGAATACTCCCATCGTTTTGCGATGGCGGGAATGGCATTCAATTCTGCATCGTATTGTGTGAGTCCCTCCATGAGATTGGTGAGGATTGTGAAAGAGACACTGTCTGTAGCAAGAGTCCCATCCAGAGTGGGCGGCTCATTTTTAATGGTCATCCTGAAGGTGGATGGGTCAGCCGATGGGCTTTTGGTGCAACCTGGTAGAAAAAAAATAAGAGCGCAGGTAAAAATCAGGTTTGGAAAAATTTTTAGGAAGCAAATAGGCATGAAAACCGGGGATTCTTAGGTCAATAATTAAACGCCTTTATCCACAATTTACTGATATTATGGGACAAAAATCAGGTTTGGGAATTGAGCATTTTTTTGTTTCCAGTGAAGTACTAAATTACTGCATTGCGCGCCATTCTATATATTTATTAACCATTTACACAATAAATATACGGGATTTCCCTGCAATTCTGAGAAGGACCCATAGAATTAGCTGAAATTGGCATTTATCTCTTTACTTTTCAACTCACCTTTATAAAATGAACCCTTTTACTT
>CAZECX010000254.1:0-1945 GCA_964510965.1 uncultured Nitrospina sp.
TAACACATCGGTTAACAGCCGATTGCGCTACCATTGCGCCACACCGGAATGGAGTCGATTTTGATCTTAAAGCGTTGAAAAGTAGTCCAGTTTTACCATATTGTCAAGTGGAATTAAAACTTTTTCTTCCCACTACGTGGGAGGAAAAATTAGCAAACCTATGGTAAAAGGCACAGCGAATATTTTAAGCCTTGCGAGTTCCGACCTATAGGCCCTACCCCTACGGGGCATGAAGGCTGTGGAAACGAAATAACACACGCCGAGTGGCTAGCCCATTTCCATGCGCCCTTCCAAAGACTTCAGAAGGGTGACGGAGTCGGCGTATTCGATATCAGACCCTACAGGCAAGCCTCTAGCGATTCGAGTTACTTTTACATTCAGCGGCTTGAGCACTTTCGACACATAGACTGCGGTGGATTCGCCCTCCATATCCGGATTGGTAGCAAGAATTACTTCTCGGATTTCTTTACTACCTACTTTCTCTTTTAAAGCTTCAATATTTAAATCGTCAGGACCAATTCCATCCAGGGGTGAGATGACCCCCATCAGTACATGGTATACGCCTTTGAAATAGCCCATGTTTTCCATAACGTAAACGTCATGAGGCTCTTCTACGACACAAATCTGTTTTTGGTCTCTGGAAGTATCAGAACATATTCCGCAAGGATCGGCTTCGGTGATTCCATGACAAACGGAACAAAGGATAATTTTATCTTTTAAATTCTGAATTGCATTTGCAAGTTTAGACGCTTGATCGGCTTTGCTGCGCATTAGAAAAAACGACAGTCGTTCAGCGGTCTTTTGACCAATGCCGGGAAGCCTTTTCAACTCATCAATAAGCTCTGTTACAGCCGGTGGCCTCTTCACGGTAGCGTACCCGCTACAGGGGATGGGTCGGTACTCGTAGGGTTAGCAAAGGCATTCATGCCTTTATTTTTAGTTTTCATTGTGTTCTTAAATCCATTAAAAAATATTTCCAGAGGCTTGAGAGGAATTGAATGCAAGAAAACTTTTTGACCTATCAGCCGTAGGGCTTGCCCTGCTAGGTGGGAGGGAAGAGGCCGGGAATTTTTATTCCGCCGGTCATTTTTGTCATTTCACCTTGTGCTAGTTCTTTAACTTTTTTGCTGGCTTCGTTAATGGCACCGGTAATCAAATCTTCGAGAACTTCTCGATCGTTCATATTGATCAGTTCGTCATCAATTTTAATCGATATAATTTCATTGAGTCCATTCGCAACCACTTTTACCATACCGCCACCCGTGCTTACCTCAACGGTCTTTTCAGCCAGACCTTCCTGCATTTCTGCAAGTTTAGATTGCATTTCCGATGCTTGTTTGAATAGTCCCGTCCAACCTTTGTCAAACATAATTTTTTTCGATGCCCAAGGGCACTTTCCTTTTATTCGTAATAACCATCATTTGACCACAATGCCGCCGAAAATGTCCAGAGCGTCTTGAATTATTTCCGATTCAGACTTCTGTTTTCCAGTTTCAGGGTCTATGGACTTTTTTTTTTCCTCAACCACAGTTTGATCAGAAGGTTCCTGGACAGACGTATTGAGGATCAGTTTAATATCCACATCATGACCACAAACCTTTTTTACGGTTTCTTTCAGGAACTGAATATTTTCGGGTGTCTCTACCAAATCAAAAGTAAAGGTATCAGAAAATGCCAGTTGAATTTCTTTCTCACTAAAAACCGGCACCTGACATTTCTCAAGGTAATGCTCGAAGAAGGGTTTTGTGCGCGCAACCTGTTGCTTGATTTGTTCCCATGAAACCGGAGCATTTTGATTGACTGGTGCTGAAACAGGAACACTTTCTTTAGAAGGTGATTCCCTTGAAAAGTTTTGAACGGGGTCAACATTGCTGTTTTCAGCCTGGTTGATTTTTTCCAGGAGTTCATCGATTTTTTTAAAGGGCCGTGTTTCTATCAATCGCAA
>CAZECX010000255.1:0-1892 GCA_964510965.1 uncultured Nitrospina sp.
GGCCGAGAATATTACAATCCGCTTGGATCCTGATGGACCGGGACGGAGAAAGCTTCAAACTGACAAGCAAACGTTTAAAGCACGAAGACCCTTAAGGGCTTCAAGTTTTAGTTCACGTTTCTAAAGTCAAATTGCTTCTCTTTCGGCAATTGCCGAAGGGGGTCGTATAGTTTCGATCTCCTGCTCCTACCTGTCTGATTCCCAGCCACAACCCGTAACTTAAAATGAAGAATCCACCCGTCACCGTTCCTGCTATAGCAGCAAGGAAAAACTCAGGAAAAAAAATCACCGCTTTGACGGCTTACGATTACAGCTTTGCAAAATTGCTGGACACCACCACAATCGATATTTTGCTGGTGGGGGATTCGTTGGGTATGGTTTCTCAGGGCCATGAAAACACCCTTTCTGTAACCATCGAAGATGTGATCTACCACACGCGTTCGGTTAAGCGAGGAGCACATCGGGCACTGGTTGTGGCAGACATGCCGTTTATGTCTTATCAGGTTTCAATTGAACAGGCAGTCACCAACGCGGGTCATTTAATTCAACAAGGTGGGGCTGCAGCTATAAAGCTGGAAGGTGGAGCACGAGTTGCCAAGCAGGTTCAAGCAATAGTTCAGGCAGGAATTCCCGTTATGGGGCATGTGGGTTTGACGCCACAATCGGTCCATCAATTTGGTGGATATAAAGTTCAAGGGAAAACCTTTCTCGACTCAAAGCAAATCAAACAAGATGCAAAGGATTTGCAAAAGGCAGGTGCATTCTCTCTGGTTCTGGAAGGAATGCCAGAAGAGTTAGCCACCGAAATCACTCATGATTTGGAAATCCCAACCATAGGGATTGGTGCCGGGTCGAAATGCGATGGACAAATCCTTGTGATACATGACCTGCTCGGATTGAACACCGACTTTTCGCCAAAATTTGTCAAGCGGTACGCTCAATTGTCGGATGTCATTCAAAATGCTGTTACAGAGTTCATTGACGAAGTTCACAGCGAGGTGTTTCCAGGTCCTGAACACACTTATAACTTGAAAAAAGGTTCTCTCAAACAAGTGAACAATGAACGTTGAACTGAAACAACAAACCGTCGTGGTTTCAACCATTGACGATATGAAAAAAATATCTGACTCATTCCGTGGGCGGACTCTAGGTCTGGTACCCACCATGGGATACCTGCATGACGGTCATATGAGCCTGGTAAAACAATCCATGGAAACTTGCGACCATACCGTGGTAAGTATTTTCGTCAATCCCAGGCAATTCAGTCCCAATGAAGACCTCGCTATTTATCCGCATGACCTGTCCGGAGATTTAGAAAAGTTGGAATCTGCCGGAGTGGATGTGTTGTTTAATCCAAGTAGTAAAGCGGTTTACCCCAATGACTTCAAGACCCATATAGAAGTAAAAGGAATCACCGATCATTTATGCGGAAAAAGTCGACCCAATTTATTTAAAGGGGTCGCAACAGTGGTTTTAAAATTGTTTAATATCGTTCGCCCGCAACATGCCTTTTTTGGAGAAAAGGATTGGCAGCAACTTGCGGTGATAGAAAAGATGACCCGAGACTTAAATATGGATGTTCAAATTAATCGGGTCCCATTAATGCGTGAGCCCGATGGCCTGGCCATGAGCTCGCGAAACAGCAACTTGTCTCCCGAAGAAAGAATGAAAGCTCTTTCCCTTTCAAGATCTTTAAAAAATTCTAAAGAGAGAATCCGTCAAGGAATCATTTCTTCGAAGCAGTTGCGCCAGAATATAGTAAATATTGTTACCGCTGAACTTGGAACCCAAATCGATTATATTTCGATTTGCGATCCCTTAAGTTTAGAAGAAAAAGAAGAAGTAAAAGGCCGAACGTTGATCGCGCTGGCAGTAAAAATCGGGCCTGCCCG
>CAZECX010000256.1:0-1887 GCA_964510965.1 uncultured Nitrospina sp.
GCTTTTTTGACCCAGCACCAATACGAAAAATTTGGCAAGAGCATGTTACCGGTCAACATCGGTGGCATTATTATTTGTGGGATGTGTTGATGTTTCAGGCATGGCAGGCAGACTCGAAAAATTAAAAGTTTAAAGCATGATATCGGTTACAAATCACGGGCATTTGTCTTGCTAGGCAAGGATTGAATGAAAGAGATTAAAAAGCGTAACAGACCGAAGCTTCTGTTTGTGGTTACCGAAGATTACTATTTTGTTTCTCATCGCCTATCACTCGCAGTGGTAGCTCGTGAGGCGGGATATGATGTTGCCGTTGCTACTAGGGCGAGGCAGCATGTGGAAATGATCCAGAGAGCAGGCGTTCGTGTGATACCTTTTGAGTTATCTCGACGTGCTGGTAATCCGGTGTTAGAATTACTGAAGCTCCTATCTCTATATCGTCGCGAGCACCCGGACATAGTGCATCATGTAGCGTTAAAACCTGTTTTCTTGGGTGCGTTAGCAGCTCGGCTGGCGGGTATTCCCGCACAGGTTAATGCTGTGGCGGGTCTGGGGTGGTTATTTATTTCCAGAAGTCTCACGGCGCGTTGGATGAGTCCCTTGATACGTTTGATTCTGGCGCGTTTATTAAGTGCTCCCCGTTGTCGAGTGATTGTGCAAAACCCCGATGACGCGGATTTGCTCAAAAAATCAGGAGTGACCGAATCCCATATGCGAATGATTCGAGGCGTTGGAGTTGATACTTCTGAGTTTTCACCATTCCCAGAGCCACCAGAACCAATATGCGTGGTGTTGGCTTCACGTATTTTATGGGACAAAGGAGTGGGTGAATTTGTTGAAGCGGCTCGCCAATTGAAGAAAGAGGGTGTGAAGGCTAGCTTCATTCTAGTGGGCAACCCGGATCTGGATAACCCAGCCTCAGTGCTAGAAGCAACCCTGAATGCCTGGCAGAATGAAGAGGTCGTGGAGTGGTGGGGCCATCGCGATGATATGGTTGCAATTTTTCACGCCGCCCATATTGTGTGCTTGCCTTCATACAGGGAAGGTTTACCCAAAGTACTACTTGAAGCCGCCGCTTGCGGTAGACCTATCGTTACAACAGATGTCCCGGGTTGCAGAGAAGTGGTTCGTGAAGGTGAAAATGGTCTTTTAGTGCCAGTGCGCAACGCGCAGGCCCTGTCAGAAGCTTTGTCCTGTCTAATCAAAAACCCTGAATTACGCTCCCAAATGGGACGTCGCAGTCGAGAAATTGTGCTCAAGGAATTTTCTTCAGAGAAAGTTATTGCTCAAACCTTAAGTCTCTATAAGGAGTTGACCAGATGAAGGTGTTAGTGACTGGTGCTTCAGGTTTTGTGGGCAGTAGTTTGTGTGCCCATCTTATAGGAAAAGGTCATGCTGTAAGAGGTACGGTACGAAGCACATCAGATAAACCTTTGCCGGGTGTGGATGTCCGGGTTGTTTCTGGTTTGAGTGCTGATACAAATTGGAGTGAAGCACTTGCGGGTATCAATGTAGTGGTGCACTGCGCTGCTCGGGTCCATATCATGAACGAAGCATCTGTCGACCCATTGACTGCATTCCGCGAGGTGAATGTGAAGGGCACCGCTTGTCTTGTTAAGCAGGTAGTTGATAGTTCAGTTAGAAGATTTATTTATATAAGTAGTGTTAAAGTGAATGGTGAGGTTACAGACGGAAATCCTTTTAGAGCAGATGACACACCTGCACCGGAAGACCCATATGGTATCAGTAAATGGGAAGCGGAGCAGGCCTTGCGGGGCATTGCTGATGAAACTAACTTGGAAATTGTGATTATAAGACCTCCTCTAATTTATGGTCCAGGTGTTAGCGCCAATTTTCTTAGGTTAATGCAGGGGGTTATGTTGGGCGTGC
>CAZECX010000257.1:0-1884 GCA_964510965.1 uncultured Nitrospina sp.
TATTGACATTGGTTGTGGTGGTGGATGGTTAGTAAATTCTATTGCTCACAAGTATAAAAAAAAAATTTTAGGTTTAGATTTTAATTCTATAGCAATAGATTTTGCTAAAAAAGTTTCTCAAAAACTTGAAAATAATATTGAGTATGAAGTTGACAATATATTTGAATACACTCCAAAAAGTAAATTTGATTTAATTTTAAGTTTAGGAGTTTTACATCATACCCGTGATTGTCTAAAAGCGTTAGATAAAATATGTAAGTTTGGTGAAAAAAAATCTAAAATTTTTATAGGATTATATCACAAGCAAGGAAGAAAGCCATTTTTAGAATTCGTTGATAGTTTAAAAAATTTTTCCGAAAAAGAAAAATTTGATGAATACAAAAAAATTCATAAATTAGATAATGATCTACATCAAAAATCTTGGTTTAGAGATCAAGTATTACATCCACACGAAAGTTTGCATGACTTAGCTGAAGTATTAAGCATTTTTAAAAAAAATAATTATAAATTTATTGGTACTTCAATTAATGTTTTTAATACAAATGATTCAATGGATGAAATTTTAAAAAAAGAAAAAAATTTATATCAATATGGAAAAGATAAGATTGAAAAAAAAATTTATTATCCAGGTTTTTTTATAGTTGGAGGACAAAAAAATGAATTATGAAAAACTTGAAAATGACGGTTTTTTAAGAGAATTTAAAATAGAATTAGGATCTATATTGTTAGATCTGCAAAAAAAAATCTATTCATTGACTAAAGATAGAATAGTAGATCACAATAATAGTCTGTCTATTGAAAAAAAATTAATTTTACCTTTTAAGAAAATTCCTGAAAAAGAATTTTGGTCATTTCTTATGAATGAAATAAATAATTCTAAAGAATTAAAAAATTTAATTTCCTCCAAAGAAATACTTAATGTGTTTAAAAAAATTTTTAAAAATCCAATTAAATTTGATATTTGCACTTTTCGAGCTAGATTTCCTGGACAAAAAAGAGTTATATATCATTGGCATCAAGATGAAGGAACATGGTATGTAAGTAAAAGAAAGGATTTATTAAACAAATTAACAGCAACTCTTTGGTTTTCAATAAATGGTGCAAACGAGAGAAATTCAATTCAACTAGTTAAATATTCACATAAAAAAAAATTGTTAAACCATTCTTTTGTTAAGGGACAAGGTTATTTTAATGCAAAAATAAATCATGAGCCTAACCAAAATTTAATTTATACAGTAAATACAAAAGCTTCAGAGGGCGTAATATTTCATCCTTTAACATTGCATAGATCAGTAGTTGATAACAGCGACAATCAAAACATGTCACCAAGATATAGTATAGATATTCGTTATTATGACAAGGATGTTAATTTGAATTACAAAACTAGCTTATTGTTTAAGTTAAAAAAATATTATAAAAATAAATTATGGAATTAATTATTTCTTTAGCTGTCATTGTAATTGCTTTGCTTATAGGTTTATATTTTTACAAAAAGCCAAAAAAAAAAGGTTTAGACGAAACGGATAAGCCGCCAGAAGATATATATCCACTATATTAAAATTAACACCAATAATTTCTATTTTTTGTAATTTTATTTAAAAAAATTAATAATGAATGATTCAAAATTTAAAAAAATTTTATCAATTTTATTAAAAATAGAATTTAAAATTCCAGTTAAAAATAAAATTTATTTGGTAGATGGAAGTAAAAATAATTTTCTAAAAAAAATTATAAAAAAAAATTTCGCAGTTTATAACAGAGAAAAATTTAATTTTTTTATTTTAATTCAGTTAATTTTTAAAAAAAATTTTTTTAGTTTTGATTTTCATTTGAATTATCTTGAGACTTATTTAAAGTTTGTTCAAGCTAAAGTTTTTATTTCAA
>CAZECX010000258.1:0-1834 GCA_964510965.1 uncultured Nitrospina sp.
TGCAGACCATGATGATCTCCTCCGCCGCCGCAGGGGTAGCGAACAGGAGAGCCAGGAGAGTCAGGCCCGGGACTATTTTCGTCAGACGTTTCATGCCGCCTTCCTCGTAGAGGCAGCATCATAACATTACCTTTTTAACTTTAACTAAAAGGGAATGAGGGTGACCCGTAAACCGCCCCCACGCCACTAGTCGCCGTCGGTTTCCGCGATAACTGTTCCGCTGGACACGTCAACAACGGATCTTGTATTGGACAGGACCGTGCAGAAACCCTGACGGGATGCCCTGATACGGGGCCGTCCGATAGCTGCTCAGCGCCTCAGAGTTGCGTGATGACGTTCTGGACCAGGCCGCGGTACGGGGTGCCGGGGAGCGTCGGATTTATCGAGCAGCAGATGCTACTGAACCTGTGTGGCAACCGGTAGACGGTGACCGAATTGGTGCAGTTTTTAACTATCGCGCGAAAGAGGGAGCCGGATGATGAAGATATTCGTCGTTATCTTTTGCCTTTTAAGCCTAGCCGTATTGGCCATATTGCCGGTCCTTGCAGGTGAACGAGTTCCGAGCCGTTCCTTTACTAGGGAAGACTGTAAATCCATTATGCATAACGCTCCCACAAGCTACCTCTTCGCTCGGGAGTCTAGAAAAGAGGTAGGGCTCGCTCTTTGGAAAGAGCTTACTCAAGATATTCTGAATAAATCTGACGCCTTAACCAAAACATTTGAGAGGGGTTTGGTTTCGACTGCTCGCTGGGCCTAAATTTACGCCTCCTTCTGCAAACCCTGATCCTCCATCGCTAATACACCTGCAGATCCGACTCCGAGGCCGAATACATCCATATCGGCGTTAATTCACCGACCCTGTCGTCCTCGATATTGAAGGTGAAGAACTCGATCGCTTCATCGTTCGACATACCGTCCTGGTCCATAAGGATCTTGATTACCCGGTCGAAGGTAAAGTTCCAGCGGGTTTCTGCGTTGCCTTTCTCCGCTTCATCGAGGATCAGCTCGATGTCATGCAGCGTCGCGTAACGCGACGTGATCATGGAAACCTCACATCGTGGTTGTGTAACGGATCAGCCTCGGCCATCCTTTTGCCGTGGATGCACTCAGAGGAGGCTTCTTGTGTTCCGGTTTGCTGTTTTGTTTGCCGCGGCGTTGCTTATGACCGGCCCGGCTCAATCTGACGATACGATGGTAAAGAGGCTGAAGTATCTCAACAAATGTCCGGGCTGTGATTTAAGAGGCGGAGACCTTTCCGGGGTGAACCTCGAAGGGGCGAACCTTGTCGGCGCAAACCTCTCCAAAGCAAACCTCTCGAAGGCAAACCTCAACAGGGCAGACCTCCAAGGGGCGAACCTCACCGGAGCTGACCTCAGCGACGCAAAACTCATAAGGGCAGACCTCAAAGGAGCTAAGCTCATCCGGGCGAACCTCAAAGGGGCAGACGTCAATGGGGCATACTTCCACCGGACAAAGTTCGGCGATCAGACAGACCTAACCGAAGCCGACCTAACCGGAACAAAAAATCTAAAAAACGCTAGATATATACAGCGCGCTAAGTTCTGTAATACGAAGACGCCGTGGGGGGTAGACAACTCAGGTTGTAAGAAAAAATAACCGCCCTCACCCATACCTCAGTTCATCCAGAGGGCGCTTCTTATGTTCCGGTTTGCTGTTTTCTTTTTGGTGATTGTCAGCGTGACCTGGGCTCGCCGAGCATGACCGCGCCGTCGCCGTCGCCGTCGCCGACCCCGTCCGGAAACATGACCGGCATTGGTCTGATGGTCTTGGCTACGATGGCCATGATCGTTCAGCATTCCATGGTGAAGCAATT
>CAZECX010000259.1:0-1795 GCA_964510965.1 uncultured Nitrospina sp.
TGACCACTCGCAGAAATTTTCCTGAGCCTGTAAAATCATGGGGTGCTCAGTGCTGACAATTTTTTTGCCGATAAAGAGCTCTTCATGGATTTTTTCCCCTTTCTGTAAACCGGTGTATTGAATCGCAATGCCTGATTCTGACGCACTGCTTTCATCCGTTTTCAAATGGTGCCCGGACAAATAAACAAGTTGTTTTGCTAGGGAAAGAATTGAGATCGGATCACCCATATTGAGAGCAAAAATACTACAGTTTTGATTCAAATTGATAGAGCCTGCTTGTAATACTAGCTGACTGGCTTCTGGTATGGTCATAAAAAATCGAGTGACTTCTGGATGTGTGATAGTGATGGGGCCACCCGAGGCAATCTGTTTTTGAAACAAGGGAATTACAGAGCCTGAGGAGCCTAATACATTACCAAATCGAACTATGACAAAGCGCGTGTTTTTGCTTTCGTCTATATTTTCTGATGGATATTTTTTGGAGAGCCCTTGAACTACGAGTTCCGCAATGCGTTTGGTTGCTCCCATTACACTGGTTGGACGAACAGCCTTATCCGTGGAAATGAGGATAAAATTTTCTACCTGCAGGTCAAGGGCGGCTTGGCCAACATTATAAGTGCCAAATATGTTGTTCTGTACGCCTTCTTCAATATTGTTTTCGATGATATTTACATGCTTGTAAGCTGCTGCATGGTAGATAGTGTTAATCTTGAAATTTTTGATGATATTTTCTACATGCTGTTTGTTTGTTATGGATCCCAGGATGGGGATGATTTTAACGTTACAATTTTTGGCTTTGCATAGGCTGACCAATTCAGAGTTTATTTTATAGAGGCTAGGTTCTGAATGCTCAAATAAAAGGATAATGACGGGATTAAGTACCAGAATTTGGAGACAGAGTTCAGAGCCTATTGATCCGCCGGCACCGGTCACCATTACGTTTTTATTAGTGATACAGGTTGCAAGAAGCTTCTGGTTTGGTTCTACAATTTCACGTACCAACAAATCGGAAATATCAAGGTCTCGGACATCACTTATTGTAGCTCTCCTTGAGGTAATATCATCGAGTGAAGGTATAGTTCTGACAGTTACTCTTTTATTTTCGAGATATTTTAATAACTCTTTTCGTTTTTCGACGCTTATGCTAGGTGTTGCCAGCAATACCTCTAGAGAGTTTGTATTAGTGCGAATCCTTTCGATTTCTGTGCGCCCCCCCAAGACTTTCAGGTTTTTGACATAGTGATTATGTAATGTGTGATCGTCATCAATAAAGCCTAGTACCAGGATGTCTTTGTTATGAGCTAACGATGCAGCTAACTCTATACCTGTTCTTCCGGCACCATATATTAATACATTCTTTGTAGTGTGAGAGGTGGTATTGGGGCTTTCTGCTGATAATGAGAGCCAACGCAACACCTGTCGGCTACCGCCTATTGTCAACAACAAGATCATCCAAAAAAGAATAGGAATAGAACGAGGAAACAAGTGATCTTGACTGCCAATGTAGTAAGGGATAACAGTAACCGAGGCCAGCAACCAAAATAAAACTAGAAATGTGATGGCCTGAATGATCGCAAACATAGCCCTATGCCCTATATAGCGGATTATTGCTCTATATAAACCGAGCTTTATAAAAATGGGTAGTCCTAGACAGGGTGCTAAAATAAACAGTAGCAATTGGTTTTGATTTGGCCAGAACCATTCGCCCAAACGCAAGGCAAATGCCAGCCATAGGGATAGGGTTATGAGTAAGATATCTACCGTGACCAGCAAACCCCGTTTTTTATTGCGAGAG
>CAZECX010000260.1:0-609 GCA_964510965.1 uncultured Nitrospina sp.
ATTGAAAATAAATTTGCGGGATTTTTCATTCTTAGAGCATAGCAATTAAAATTTTGAGAGCTAAGGCTTTTGCATCTATTCCATAAAGCGCTATTAGGTTGACAAACTATTGAGACTTTATGTCCTTTGTCTAGTAATAACTGGCATTCCTGGAATATTCTTATTTCTTGTCCACCCCAACCGGTGGCTGCTTCAGAATGTAAAATATGAAGTGATTTCAAAATTGTTTGTGCAGGGAAAAGGAGTTTAGGTGAAATTTTAGTTGGCCTCAACTAATAATACCCTTTAACCATGTTCTAATCTACTGAGAATTTATAGCATTATTGATGGCAATGAGAATTGCTGCATAGTTCAAACAAAATATTATTAAATTTTAATATTTTTATAACTGATATGCGATAATCCAATTTGATAACCAGCTTATTTTCAGTAATAGCCCAAAAATAATATGACAGGTCCAAGTTTTTCCAAAAACCTAACAATTACGGTTATTCTCAGCCAATACAATAGAATTAGTGGGGGTAATAGAATTTTGCTTGAATATGCCAATCGTCTGCATGAAATGGGGCATGACCTGAGGTTATATGTTTTAGCAAAACCTTCAAGGTG
>CAZECX010000260.1:619-1789 GCA_964510965.1 uncultured Nitrospina sp.
TTTTAAACAAAACAGTTATCAAATTACCCTCAGAAGAAATTGACTGGATGGATAACAAGATCCCAATTAATGTTCTTACGTGCAATAATGAAAAGCTTATCCCAGATTCCGATATAATACTGGCTACAGCATGGCAAACGGCATATTTTATAGCCCCTCTGTCAGATAGTAAGGGTAAAAAATTCTACTTTGTTCAACATGATGAAAGCCTTTGGACTCGTGATAAAAATAAGGCAAGAAAAACTTATTTTATGTCTCTTGAAAAAATTGTGGTTTCGACTTGGCTTAAAAACGTTTTGCTAGAAAAGTATCGTCAGAAGACCGAAATTTTGATAAATCCAGTCAACGATAAAATATTTTATAAGGATAGTATTAGACAGAATAACGCTTTGAGGGTTTGTTTATTACATCACGATTATGATTGGAAGGGCTACAAAGATGCAATAGAAGCTATTAAAATAGTTCGGTCTAATAATTGTGAGATTCATCCGGTGGTCTTTGGAGAGAAACTTCAAGATCCTTCTTACCTTTTTAAAGATGCAGGCTTTAAATTTGAATATCATTACCGTCCTACGGGGGAAGCGTTACGTCAGCTTTATGGCTCTTGTGGAACTTATTTATGCCCAAGTTGGTTTGAAGGTTCGGGATTGCCTTCCATGGAGGCTATTGCGTGTGGGGCGGCATTGGTTACAACTAATACAGGTGGAAGTCAGGATTATGCTATCGATGAGGAAACAGCTTTGGTTTCACCGCCTCAAGAACCTAAAAAATTAGCAAATAATCTTGAACGTGTTCTAAGGGATGAAACCTTGAGGCAAAAACTGGTTAAAAATGGCTATCAGAAAATTAAAGAGTTTTCTTGGGAGGCTAATACTTTGAAACTCGAAACATTATTTAAAAGAAGTCTTATTTCTTCAAAATGAATTAAATACTTCTTCCACTATCCAAAATGCATTTTAATTCGTTCATAGTACGAAATTATAAAAATAAATCAGCTATTCTATCCAAACCTCAATCAAGACGGAGTAGGTAATGGGACCAAAACTTGATCTTTTTACACAAAACCCTTTATCGCTAACATCATTAATCATTAATCTAGGAATTGGTGTATTTTTATCCATTTTATTAAGGTTACACTTTAAATACTTTGGGTCCACTCTCAGTAATAGA
>CAZECX010000261.1:0-1769 GCA_964510965.1 uncultured Nitrospina sp.
AAACATGATGATCGATGAAGCAAAAATCGGCGGGATAACCCCCGATGTATTCACTTTCAAAGGCAGATGTGTAGACTGCCCTCCCATCATTTTTCGCCCTACCACCCGTTTCGCATATTGGATGGGAATCCGACGCTGCCCTCCTTCCGTGAACACGATGGCTCCCACCACCACGATCATTAACACCAGAAGAAAAAGCATAACGAGTACAGACATTTCACCTGTACCCATCAAATCCAACGACTGAAAAATGGCAGCTGGCGTTCCAGCAACAATTCCGGAAAAAATAATCAGGGAGATTCCGTTACCAATTCCCCGTTCAGTGATTTGCTCTCCCAGCCACATCAGAAACGAAGTTCCCGCCGTCAGAGTTAGAATGGTCATCAACCTAAACGACCAGCCTGGCTCTGGAACAATGGGACTCCCTCCCGGACTTTTCATTGCTTCCAACCCTACCGCAATTCCTGACCCTTGGATCGTACTCAAGAGCACCGTTCCATAACGTGTGTATTGAGTAATTTTCTTTTGACCCTGCTCCCCTTCCTTTTTCAATCTTGCCAGGTAAGGCGAAACAATGGTCATCAGCTGCAAAATAATAGATGAGCTGATATAGGGCATGATGCCCAATGCAAATATTGTCAACCGGCTTAACGCGCCACCGGAAAACATATCAAAAAAACCAAGAATAGTTCCCTGAGCCCTGGCAAACAATTCCGCCAAAGCTACAGAGTTGATCCCCGGAGTGGGTATATGCGCCCCGATCCGGTAGACAACCAACAATGCCAAAGTAAAAAGAATTCTCTTTTTTAGCTCTGGAACTCGAAATATATTACCGAAACTTTCTGCGGCCATTTAGAGGTTTACAGCCTTTCCCCCGGACTTTTCAATTTTCGCCTGGGCCGATCCGCTGAACTTATGTGCATGCACATTTAGCGACTCTTTCAACTCTCCCGCCCCTAGAATTTTTACGGCTTCGATTTTTTTAATCAATCCCTTTTCTTTCATCACCTCAGGAGTTACCGGGTCAATGCCTGCGCATCGAGACAGTTGCTCGACATTCACAATTTCATAATACTTTTTGAAAATATTCGTGAACCCACGCTTGGGTAGCCTTCTATGAAGCGGCATCTGCCCTCCTTCAAACCAAGGCCGTACCCCTCCACCTGAGCGACTGTTCTGTCCTTTTTGCCCTTTACCGGATGTTTTTCCAGTTCCAGACCCTATTCCGCGACCGACCCGTTTTCTATTTTTCCTGCCACCGGTCGGACCTTTTAAATTAGATAATTGCAACATACATTTTCCTCAATCAACCTACCTGTTTTCCTCTAGCCCGAGCGCAGTCTTTAGCACTTCGGAGGTCCATCAATCCTTGGATCGTGGCTTTTACAACATTGTGCGGATTATTTGTGCGCAGACATTTCGTGAGGATATCGCGAACACCTGCCGCTTCCAATACAGCACGAACCGCTCCACCCGCAATCAAACCAGTTCCTCTTGATGCTGGCTTCAGCATGACTCTTCCCGAACCATAAGCACCAATAACCTCATGCGGAATAGATGAACCCTCAAGACTGACCGGAACCAAACTTTTCTTAGCTTTTTCAACACCTTTGCGAATAGCTTCAGGAACTTCGTTGGCTTTTCCCAAACCCCAGCCCACTTTGCCATCGCGGTTACCGACCACGACCAATGCACTGAAGCTGAACCGGCGACCCCCTTTAACAACCTTGGCTACACGGTTGATCTTGACCACTTTATCAACAAAATCT
>CAZECX010000262.1:0-1766 GCA_964510965.1 uncultured Nitrospina sp.
CAAACGGAAATATCTTAAATAGAAAACTACAATGATTTATATTACCCGCCGCCTCGAGTTCTGTGCAAGCCATCGCCTTTATAATCCCGAATTTTCCGACGACAAAAACGAAAAAACATTTGGGCTTTGTAACAACCCAAATGGGCACGGTCACAACTATGTTCTAGAAGTCACTGTAAGAGGCGAAGTCGATCCGCAAACAGGGATGGTACTGGATTTAAAAGCTCTCAAAAAATTAATCAACGAAGAAATAGTGAACAAGGTAGACCATAAAAACCTGAATGTTGATGTTGATTTCCTGAAAGGGATCATCCCCACTGCAGAAAATATTGCTATCCATTTTTGGGACATCCTTGAACCTAAGATTGAAAATGGTGCGTTGCACGAAGTAAAACTTTTCGAGTCTGAACGCAATTTTGTTGTCTACCATGGAGCCTCTGTTGAAAGACCTAATTGAAAAAATATTACGGAAAATTGGAGAAGACCCATCCCGGGAAGGATTGCAAAACACTCCAGAGAGAGTAGAAAAGTCCCTCAAGTTTTTAACAAGCGGTTATTGGGTTAATATTGAGGAATTGGTAAACGGTGCCCTGTTTCACGAAGATTACGATGAAATGGTCATCGTAAAAGACATTGACCTGTTCAGCATGTGCGAACACCATATGTTACCGTTTATCGGAAAATGTCATGTGGCATACCTACCAAAAGGAAAAATCATTGGGCTCAGCAAAGTTCCCAGAATCGTTGATGCTTTTAGCAGGAGATTGCAGGTACAAGAACGATTGACAAACCAAATAGCCCATAGCCTGCAAAAAATACTCAACCCAATAGGAGTTGGAGTGGTGATCGAAGCCCTGCACTTATGCATGTGCATGCGTGGCGTTGCAAAGCAAAACTCCTACACAACGACTAGTTCGATGCTAGGCTCATTTAAACAAGATGCCAGAACACGAGGCGAATTTCTAAGCCTGATACCGCCGCAAGGCACAAGAAAGTGATTTAGTTTTTCAACCTATTTCAAAGAGTCTTATTTGAATCCCGCCACCAAACAAATTGTTCTAGAAAACAATAAAGTCATTCCAGAAATTTTTGGAAGTCAGGACCTCAATCTCAAGCTCATAGAGAAAAAATTCAACGTTCGCATTACCACCCGGGAAAACCAAATCAGCATAAAGGGCGAACCCGACTCCCTGGAGGCTGTTGAAAACCTTTTTCGACAGCTTGAAAAATTACATGAAGCTGACCAGCCTGTAGAAAATGGGGACGTAAAATTTGCCATCCGCCTGATGGCCGAAAATCCGCAAGCAGATTTAAAAACCATTTTTTCAGAACGCATTGCTGTTTCCCCTAAAAAAGGGTTTATAACACCTAAGGGTCCTTCTCAGCATAAATTCATTCAATCCATCAAAGCTGATGATATTGTCCTATCAATAGGTCCTGCGGGAACAGGAAAAACGTTCCTTGCAGTAGCAATGGCCGTTGAAGGATTATTAAAACGTCGGTTCAAAAAAATTGTACTGGTGCGGCCTGCAGTTGAAGCGGGAGAAAAACTAGGGTTTCTGCCAGGAGATATCTCAGAAAAAATACACCCTTACCTAATGCCTCTTTATGATGCTTTGAATCATATGATGGAGGAAAATCGGGTTCGCCATCTCATTGATGACGGCGCTATAGAAATTGCTCCTCTTGCATTTATGAGAGGTAGAACTTTGAACGATGCGTTTATCATTCTTGATGAAGCACAGAATGCAACCAAAGAACAAATG
>CAZECX010000263.1:0-1750 GCA_964510965.1 uncultured Nitrospina sp.
TTTTTGGCTGTGAAATTTCATCGGATAAATGATCAAGGCGAAATATCGGGTGGGCCGATGTACTACCTTGAGGAAGGTCTCAAAAAAAATGGCTGGGAATTTGTTTTGCAGCGTTTGGAGCTTGCGCGGCATTCGGTATCGGCAATATGGTGCAGGCCAATACTACGGCCATAGCGGTTGGCGATACCACAGGTTTTAATAATGTCTCCATAGGACTGCTTCTAGCAATTTTGACGGGATTGGTTGTGATTGGAGGAATCAAACGTATTGCTGACGTTGCTTCCTATTTGGTTCCGTTCATGGTCGCACTTTATTTTGCTGGTGCATTGATCGTTATCTTTAATCATATTGACCATTTAGGTTCGGGAATAAAATTAGTGTTTGAGCATGCGTTTACAGGAACGGCTGCCACGGGAGGTTTTGCTGGAGCTACGTTAGCAAATGGAATTCGTTACGGTGTCGCTCGCGGACTTTTTTCAAATGAATCTGGCATGGGGAGTGCGCCTATTGTAGCTGCTGCTGCCAGAACCAATCATCCCAGTAAGCAGGCATTAGTGTCTATGACGGGAACTTTTCTTGATACGTTAATTGTATGCTCTATCACTGCGATGGCTATCAGTTCAACGGGCGTATGGACCTCAGGAGAAACCGGTATCGCTTTGACCATTCAAGCGTTTTCAGCGGGACTTCCCGGATACTGGGGGAAACTGCTGGTCACACTGGGAACCATAACGTTTGCTTTTTCTACAATCCTAGCATGGGAATATTATGGTGAAAAATGTTTTGAATATCTATTTGGGGAAAAATATATTTCCCTTTACCGCTGCGCCTGGGTCCTTTTTGTTTTTATCGGAGCTCAAGTCAAGCTGGATATGGTTTGGAATATTTCAGATGCGATGAATGCATTGATGGCGATTCCCAATCTGATTGGGCTAATTTGTTTGAGTGGGCTTCTTGTTCGAGAAACCCGGTTGTATGAAGAAGGTGTTCAGCAAGGCTCTATTAATAAATTTGATTGAAGATGGCTTTGATTATTGCAAGTTGTGAGGTTTATTGCCTCGGGAAAATTTAGTTTGAGTCTAATAAACTCAGATCGGTTCTGGTATGGATTTTAATGTGGCAACGCATTTCTAATAGTTAGTTTTTCCCGTGAGGCAATTCAGAATTGAATTTTAATTGACGCCAGACAGGAGGTGAATCACACTCGCATCCATAATCTCCATCAAGGGGCCAGGGTACAATCCAATACACAATACGAGGATAGCCAATGGAATTATCGTAGCCAGTTCCCGATTCGATAAATCAGGGAGAACTTTGGCGGCTTCTGTCTTTGGCTCGCCCAACACCACCCTTTGGAGCATCCACAACATATATGCGGCAGCTAAAACAATACCGCTCATAGAGATAAGAACCATGGCAAAGTTGATATAGGAAGTTCCTACCAGGACTAAAAATTCGCCAATGAAATTACAGGTGCCTGGCAGCCCAAAGGCAGCGACTGAAAATAAAAAGAACAATGCGGCAAATCTTGGCATGGGTTTATGCAAGCCACCGTAGTCAGTAATCGCCCGACTGTGAGTGCGGTCATACAATTGTCCAACAGCAATAAATAAGGCTGCAGTAGTAATCCCGTGGTTAAACATTTGCAAGACGGCCCCCTGAATACCCTGACTATTGAACACAAAAATTCCCAGGGTAACAAAACCCATGTGGGAAACTGAAGAATAGGCCACGAGCTTTTTAAGATCTG
>CAZECX010000264.1:0-1742 GCA_964510965.1 uncultured Nitrospina sp.
GTTATAGGGCTGCTATGCCGCGGCGTTTCATTCGATTGCTCCATTTCCTTATGGCACCTGATTGTTTTGGCGGTCAACGCATTTAAAAAATTCGGGCTCGTCAATCAAAACTCGGCGCCCTACTCTTTTAAAGGCGGATGAGAATCCATTGGTTTCTTCATGAAAAATCAAATGCCGTAGACCACCAATTGGAGGCCACGAATGATGTTTATTCCATTCCGTGACCAGAATTAATCTCGGCAGTGATCGCTGGGAATCAGACATATTCACCTCATATCTTCAGTTTCGATAATTCGCCGCTTAACGTTGTCAATTGCGGCATGAGGCTAAAGTTATAAACCGTTTTTTTTCCCAAACTTCCCAGTTGGGAACTTGGGAACAACAGTTGGGAACGACAGTTGGGAAAAAACTTTACTTTTAGGGCTTGACAGGCATTTTTTTGAATTTAGCGCACACCATATTCTGGATTCGTTTTCGACTTAATTTCCCACTTGTATTCTTAGTTTTCCAGAATAATCCTGGTTTTTCGCCGCTGCTCCAATATCCAGTAATCGGACTCCCATTCGTACCCTTGAACCGTCCGAGCGTTCTAAAAAACTGGCTGCCTCCAGGTTGTCCTTCTTCCTGCCAACGGTCGAACAGCCATTGATCTATGTCACGGTGAAATGTTTTTGCATCCCTGACAATATCTTTATTGGCTTTGAAGACACTCCCCTGATTTTTTGCCGGGAACTCCAATTTGACAGCCTCAACTTGTGCCGGAACTTCTAAAAACTCCGGAACTGTTAGATTCCTCCCCTCCAATAGTTGCGCGAGTTCCGCTTTATCGATCATCATCCAATTTTCCAGAGCATCTATGCCCTTACCGTATTCGCCATCCACCGAGCATACACTCAATGCGGGAATGTCTTTGCACGGTCTCCCGTTGATATAAGGGGACAGCTCTCTATTGACCAGCCAGTGATTAACCACCCCGGAAACGGCTGTTGCTTTTGTATATGTCGACTCCCGATCCTCGTTTTTAAGAATCGACAAAGCTTGTTCTCCGAAATACGAATCCTTTTCAAATTCTTCGATGATCGTGGACAGCGGTAACCTTTGTGAATGCTCGAAATGGCGGTTACCCGCATACTGCGCTTTAAATAAGCCCCAATAGTCGTGTACAGCAAAACCCTTGTCCATTGCCCAAGCCACCCATTCAGAAGGCGAAGCAATAAACCGCCGTTGCCCGGCTACTATTATTTTTTTCGCCAACCTGCCCGCTTGAATACTACTCACGGCAATTTGATACTCTTCAGGGAAATGTACCGTTCTTGCGTCGCTGAAATATATTTCTTCGTCTTGTGGTTTATGCCCCGGCAACAGGAAAAGGGCTTCACCGAGTGTCCACACGTCTTTTTTCTTCCAGAAATTAGCCTCAACTATCGACAACGGCTCGAAAGACCGCACAGTGTGGACCTGGCCATTTTTAATTTTGGCCTGCTCGGTGCGTTTTATCCTTTCAAGTCTTCTTGTCATTTCATCCAAAATGGCTAGATCGAAGCGGGTAGCCTCTAATAAACCCAACTGGATAATAACGCCCTCTTCCTGAAACCATTCGAGAACGCCCAAGGTCTCAACGCGATAATCTTCTATCGCATAGGGATCCTCAATCATTAACAATTTCCCTTGATCGATCGCGGCCAGTGCTTTATCCCACCACGCCGTCTGCTTACAACTTACGTCGTTTAAAGGCTTACCCA
>CAZECX010000265.1:0-1730 GCA_964510965.1 uncultured Nitrospina sp.
TTTTCGAGCCAAACCATCATATACATCTGTACTTTCATTCATAATTTAACTGCCTTTAACCTTAGATATGTTTTAAAAAAAATATTTGCTAAAATGACCGTTATGTATCTTGGTGGAATTAAATCGGGCTAGTACAATATACATTACAATGCTCTAAATTGAATACTTAGAAAAGGGATTTTGTAATAAATATTGCAACAATTTAGCATACTATTAGCCAACCCAACGCAGTCCCAATAAAAAAAACCAATATTTTCAAACTCATATGACCCAAAACCCCAATCAGCCTGATTCTCCGGCATTAGAAAGAAAGCCAAGCGGAGTTCTTTTTCTAAAAATTCCGGAAAAAGCTGAAAGTCCTTTTGAATGGTATTCCTCCAAAATCGCCGGGGTTCCCTTTATCCTGAGAAATTTATTAACGTTGCAAAGGGCTGGCATAAAATCTCTGGTTGTCTTCATGGAGGACCCGAATGGAAACTTCAAAAAATCATTCGAAAAAATCCTACAAGATCCACGACTATCCCAAGATATTATTTGGATAGGAAATATTATTCAATTAAAAGAATGGATTCAAAACAATCCTAACTCCATCTATATACTTAACGGTTCCTCCCTTCATGATAAAAAAAAGTTACACCAAATTATCCATTCGGAAACACCCAATGAAAAAGAAAATTTTTTCCCTATAAATCCTGAAAATCTACAAGACCTACAACTAACAAATCCATTAGACTCGATTGCTTACAGTTCAACTGAATCAAAGCAAACAGATTTCCCTGTTTACGTTCCTGGATCAAAGGAAATGGAAATAAAGAAACCGGAAGATTTCAAAATTCTCCACGAAGTACAGGTAGTAGGCTCAGGCCTTCACCACGACAGCCCCATCACGCGAATTCTTTCCAGGCCAGCATCGCGTATTTTGACTCGTATGTTTTTGAACACTCCCATTAGTCCCAACCAGATTACTATTATCAGTTTCTTTTTTGGGCTGATGTCCGCCTTTCTTTTCTTTGAAGGTAATTACGAATCTTGCGTGATAGCGTCCGCACTACTTGTTTTGTCAACGTGGATAGATGGGGCCGATGGGGAAATAGCACGTTTGAAGTTCATGGAATCCGATATCGGGAAAAAGCTGGATATTTATTGCGATAACATTATCCATTTTTTGGTTTTCACTGCAATCGGCTGTGGAGTCTACTTCAAAACCGGTGAACCTCTATTTTTATACCTTGGGAGCCTGGCTGGGCTGGGCGGGTTGCTAGCATTCTTTTTACTCAGTCCAATACTCCTTGAGAAACGATCGCCAGGAAAACAATTGTTCCATGTCAGCGAACCGGAACTGGCAGAAAAATTCGCTAACAGAGATTTTATTCATTTCCTATTTTTAGTTTCTTTAATCGACCAGCTAGAGATTTTTATTGCGGTGGCTGCGGTAGGGGCAAATATTTTTGCGGGATATCTGGTATATTCCAGATTTTATAAATTGAAAACGATTTGAAATTCTAAACTTTTTTTCAGGCGCAGTTCTCTGCCAGGCTGGACAAATATTCTTCGGCTTGTTTAAAATTTTTCGGGTCATCAATATCGCACCAAAAATGCCCATTGATGCCGATAGCCTTGGCCTTCCCCTCCTTGGCCAAATAACGTACCCCACCTGAAAGCGATTCGTCTCCTTCTTTTGAAGAATCTTCGATTGCTGAAAATAACACCGGGTCACAAAGAAAAATTCC
>CAZECX010000266.1:0-1725 GCA_964510965.1 uncultured Nitrospina sp.
TTGCAAAGCAAGTTCATTACCACAAATATGCGACAGGTTGGTTGACATTTAGCGCTATTGCCTAACTCATTGAATAAAATGCTTGAGCAGAAGCCAACGCTTCGCTATGTTTTGGATGAACAAAATATGATTGTCTCCTCTACAATTGAAGGGAAAAAAGTTTTATTAGCAGGCAGTAACTATGCTACATGGCTCGAGTATCTCTCTAAAGCGAGTAGTAAGAAGAAGGTACCTAAAGGCCCAAAGTTGTCTCTTTCCCGAAAAAGGAAAACTCGGGATCAACAAGAGCGAAAAGCGGCCTAATAAACTTGAGGTAATCCAGTTAAGATTCATAGAGTGAACACTTTGCTAGTAAAGTGTTCACTTTTTCGGTTCATTGATCTAAATGCTGCGGTAAGTCCATCCGCTCATGGCGGATGCGGACAATCAAAATATAATCGGTCTCGATGGTGTAAATAATCAGGTGCTTTTTGTGGTGATGAATTCGAACGGGCGGTTTAAATTCCTCGCGTTCACGACAAAGTAGAGGGTTATCCGCTAGGAACTGACATTTTTCCTTTAAAGATTTCTGATACCGTTCTGCTTGCCTTTCGTCATGGTTTAAAAAACCATAGTGATAGACTTCTATCAAATCATCTTCAGCTTCGTTAGAAAATACATACAAGCTCATAAAGTGTTGTCTTTCAGATCATTACGAGCTTTCTCAATAATTTGATCAAATGACTTATTGCTCACACCGCTTTTCAATCCTGCGGTAATTGCTTCTTGTAACGCCTGTATTTTATTTCGGTTTTCTTGATCCTGTCGGATCAGATCACGGACGTAATCACTTGTATTTGCGTATGCACCCGTTTCGACTTGGGCTTGTACCCAATCTTTCATCGGATCGGGAACAGAGATATTCATTGTGGCCATTTTGTCTCTCCAATTTTTAAATCGTTATCCTTGTTTATGGCATAGATTGACAAAGATTGTCAATTTGTTTTCCTTGACGAACGGGGCTAAAAGCCAATAAAGTGAACAGATGTCTAATGAACTGTTCGCTTTTTGGGATAGGATTGCTTAAATTGAATTCAGCGGTTCAAACGAAATTTGTAGTCGTCTTCCAATCGCTTTAGCGTACTTTTCCAGTGACCCGGCAGAAGGTTTTATTTTTCCGCCTTCCATACGTGCTATCGCGGCCTGTGAGGTTTTCATTCGTTCAGCAACTTGCGCTTGTGTCAGGCCTGCTTCCGCCCGTGCCGCAATCAACGTGCGGGCTAAATCGAATTCTGCTTCCAGTTCTTCATGAGCCCTTTGATATTCAGGGTTTTCTGCCCATTTTTGGTGTAATTCGTTAACTTTTGTCATTATTCAATCTCCTGTGCTCGTTTTAACGCCAGTTTGATTTCCCGCTCCGGGGTTTTTTGCGTTTTCTTTACGAAAACTCGGACAACCACAATGCGTTCGTTTTTTACAGTGACGTACAGTGCCCGTGAAATCCCGGTTTTCCCGCGCATCCGCATTTCATATAGCTTTTCTCGGATATGCTTTATATGTGATTCACGGACGTGCATTGGCCCGAATTCTTCAAGCAGTCGGGAGATATGAACGAATCTCGCCAACATTTCAGGGGGTAGGCTTTCCAGTTCCTTATCGACATTTTCATTCAGGGTCTCGACTGTCCAAGTCATCCTTATCTCCAATATATCACTAACGGCATAATATATCAAATATGATATATTG
>CAZECX010000267.1:0-1707 GCA_964510965.1 uncultured Nitrospina sp.
TCAATTTTGAGCAACTCACTCATCAATTCTCCTGTTCCAATACCAAGTTCTAATATCTTCTTGCGATTTCCAAGGAGTTGAGACAATGTTTGGGCCAACCTTGTATAATTGAAATAATTTGGAGTAACCAAATCATAGAACGTGGCCATTTGGTCGTATTTGTTCATCCATTCACCCTCGTTGCGAGAATTTCCAATATAGATGGGACCTCTGTGGCAGGAGAGGGTCGGGTCTCAAAAAAACCATAAGGATTCAAAGGATCCTCTGACAAACTCTGGATTTGCATAAAGGTTCCGAGTTGGAATTTTTGGGCGTATTCAATCAAAAGGTCCATTGCAATTTTATCTTCCAGAGCCCAGCCTGTGGAATCAAAAATTGTGCGCTCTTTCTGTAGTTTTTTGCAACGCTGCGGATCCCGTAACAGGGATAGTAAGTCGGGCCCTATTTTTTCGGGGGACAAATATTGGCATTCCCCTTCAATCATGGCCTGGTCTCTAAAGTCGGGAGACACGACGCAACGTTCCAACAATGCAGGGGGAATCTCTTGTTTGCCAGCAGTATCTGTGCCGACCGCATTGATGTGCAGCCATGATTGTGTGTCACCATCAGAAAACACAGGCCTGCTATTCAATTCGACAGATGTTGCAGTGCAAAGAATATCTGATTTACGCACCAAGTCTCCCAAAGAATCGATTGTTATTGGAATAATCTCGATCGGCATAAAACTTGCCCGTTGCACAAAACCTTGGCTAACCACAGGGTCAATGTCATATACAAAAGCTGTTTCTATAGGGAACAAACGAGATAGAGCATGTAGTTGGGTCAATCCTTGTACGCCAGCTCCAATGAGTCCCATCGTTTTGGAATCGGGTCGCGCCATGAGTTCACTGGCTAAAGCGGAAGCCGCCCCCGTTCGCAAAGCAGTCATGAAAATGGCATCGGCTAGTCCCATCAGATGTCCTGATGTGGTGTCATATAAACTCACGGTGGCAAAGACGGAAGGGATATGCCTTTTCGATGTGTTGGTGGGATGATAACCTACCATCTTCATAGTGACGGTTTCGCCTACGGTCATAGCGGGCATCCACTCAAGCAAACCGAAATCGGGTTCATGGTATTCAAAACCACTCCTGACTGGAATGATAACTCTGTTACTGTCAAATTCCTGAAAAGTGCGTCGCATGCGGAAAATCAAATCATCCATCATGGTATCAATACCCACCGCTTCCACGATTTCTTTGAGGTCTTTTTGAGTGAGAATAAACGTTTTCATATTATACCTATGCTTAATGTTGCAATTGCCTTTTGGGAGCCGGTTCCTCAACTTTGGCGACGAGTTTGTTGTTCAGCACCAAATAATTGATGGGCATTTTTTGGAACGTCCTAAGGGCGTCCAAGGGTGTCTCAACAAGCGGCTCTCTCCGGTTAAATGAGGTATTTAGCAAACTGGGAATGCCATTCAATTTTTCCAGCGCCTTAATGGTGTTGTAGATAAATGGGTTGGTCTGTTCCGTCACAATTTGAGGACGGGTTGTACCATCTACGTGAGTCACTTCGCTTAACCGGTCGCGCCATGCTTCCTTCACATAGGCACAGGTATTCATGTAGTAAGAGTTATCTACCGGATGCCATAGTACATCGGTAGCTGCTTCTTCTAGCAACCGTGATTAAAATCAAGATTAATTGAATAGCTTTGATCCCAAGTTG
>CAZECX010000268.1:0-1680 GCA_964510965.1 uncultured Nitrospina sp.
CCGCCGTCGGGCCTTAACTTTCGGGCTAATATAGAGGTACTGAAACGCGTGGGATGCACGGAAATTGTTTCTTTGTCGGCTGTGGGGTCCTTAAAGGCTGAGCTTCCACCAGGCACTTTTGTTATAATTGACCAGTTTATAGATCGAACTTTTGCACGTGATAAAAGTTTCTTTGGAGAAGGGCTTGTCGCTCACGTGTCGATGGCAGATCCAGTGTGCACGCGTCTTGGTGATCTGATCGAGAAAGCGGCGTCTGGACTCTCGGCACCGATAGTGCGGGGAGGGACATACCTGGTGATGGAAGGCCCACAATTCTCAACGCGCGCGGAAAGTGAACTATACCGCAGTTGGGGTTGTGATGTGATTGGAATGACCAACATGCCTGAAGCTAAACTGGCCCGCGAGGCTGAGATGTGCTACGCGACGGTTGCTATGGTGACCGACTATGATTGCTGGCACGAGGACCACGATGACGTGACCGTGGATACAGTCTTAGAGGTGCTACTTGGAAACGCGGCCGAAGCAAAAACCCTAGTGAAGTCAATTGCCCCGCTCATCGGTGATCGTCAGGTTACTTGTCACGCTGGGTGTCATACTGCCTTAGATGCGGCGATCATCACTGCTCCAGAAGCACGTGATGCAAATTTGGAAAAAAAATTGTCGTCAGTTGCCGGCCGTATTCTGAAGGGATGATCGGTGCAAGTTAACGGGCGCGCCTATCGAACAATTTGGTTTGAGGATGCCAGCGAGACGGTTGGGATCATTGACCAAACCAAGCTGCCCCATGAATTTGTCACGGTTTCCCTTAGAACGCTGGACGATGCAGCAAATGCCATTAGTGCAATGCTTGTGCGAGGTGCTCCGCTAATCGGGGCTTCTGCTGCCTGGGGCGTTTATCTTGCCATGAAGGAAGACACGTCGGATACGGCTCTGGAAAATGCGCTTGTTGTGCTGCTGGCAACTCGACCGACGGCCGTTAATTTACAGTGGGCTCTTGAACAAGTGCGAGGGGCTTTATTTACGCAATCACCTGACACTCGTGTAGAAACAGCGAAGGAGCTCGCGGAAAAGATTTGTAATGATGATGTTAAAATGTGCCAGGCAATTGGCAAAAGCGGCGTCGGTTTAATACGTGATAAGTGGAAAGAAACTGGAAAAACGCGCGCCATAAATATTATGACTCACTGCAATGCGGGCTGGCTGGCAACGGTAGACTGGGGAACCGCAACCGCTCCGATATATACCGCGCACGAAGAGGGCATTCCTGTACATGTATGGGTAGATGAAACTCGGCCACGTAACCAGGGTGCTAGCCTCACAGCATGGGAACTCTGCGGGCATGGTATCAATCACACCCTTATCGCGGATAATGCTGGCGGCCATCTAATGAATACAGGTCAGGTGGACATTCTAATTACGGGAACAGACCGAACGGCTGCCAATGGTGATGTTGCAAATAAAATAGGCACTTATCTCAAGGCACTAGCGGCATTTGACAACAATATTCCTTTTTACGTCGGGCTGCCGGGGTCTACTATCGATTGGTCGTGCGATGACGGGACCAACATTCCTATTGAAGAGAGGGGTGCCGAAGAGGTTCTACAATTAAGGGGTCGGACCCCCGCGGGAAATATTGAGACCATATCGATCGCACCAGAGGGTTCGACAGCAGCGAATCCC
>CAZECX010000269.1:0-1654 GCA_964510965.1 uncultured Nitrospina sp.
GGGCCATAATTTCTTGTGGATTGATTTCGGTCAGGCGTTTCATTAAAGCAATGGCCTCATCCAGCTTATTCTGCTTTGCAAGAAAAACCCCCAGAGCCTCATAGGCCTCAGCATGTTTTGGGTAGATATCAATCGCTTCTCTTAAAATGGCAATGGGTTTATCAAGGTTTTCCTGCTCTTTATAGATTTTAAGAGCTTCGTTCAAGAGCCTCTTTGAATGGTCTTTTCTCGTGGCAGCCTGATAAAAAGGCAAGAGACAAGTTTTGATTTTGAAAGGACGCTCATCGATGGTTACTTCCATTTCTACATCTGGGCTACGATGGTCTTTTTGAAGATAGGCCAGGGCAATCACTTTACCAAGTGATGCAGAGCGGATGGAGCTTTTAACTGTGCCAATTTTTTTTTCTTTCAAAAGAATGGATCCATTCATTGGAGGGGAAAGAGGGCCTTCGACCGTAATACCCATCAAGGCAAAATTTGGCGCTCCATAAGTTTTAATTCGAGCAATTACTTCCTGTCCTGTATAGCAACCCTTATTATAACTTACGGAGCTATGTTCAAGTCCGGTTTCTGGAAGAATGTTCTTGCCATCCATATCTATTCCAAAAATCGGGATACCTGCTTCTATCCTTAGAATCTCGCGAGCTTCTTCTCCTGTTTTAGTTGGCTGGATTTCCGGATTAGCACTCAGCAATTTCTTATTTAACAGATCCTTTTGTTCTTGAGGAAAGCAGAGAATGAATCCCTCTTCTCCTGTAAACGATTTTTTAATTATTGTTACAGGGGTGCCTTCAATATTTTCCTGAATTATTCCATTGGGTTTTTCTGGGAGTGAGGAGAAAAGCTTTTCGAGCACGAGAATACTTTTGGGGCCTTGAAGCGCCAGCAGGCAAAGGTCGGGAGTGTTGAACTTAAAATCTTCACGGAAATGGAAAGATTCCAAATGATCGTGCAAGATCTTGGAATTATCCGATAAAAGCCAGGCTTCATTTTCAGCGATTCGATGGATGGAAAAATTGGCGATCAATCTTGCCTGGCGATCAGTTACAGCACTGGACTGTCCTTGCCCCACTTCCAATTGTATGGTGTCATTGGTGGTTTGAGTTTGCAGAAATGAGAAAGTCTCTTTTCCGTTTGCGGTAAGGATGCTCCAACCATCCATAAAGAAATAACCGCAGTTATTTCTAACCTGATGGAATTCTTCCTGGGTTTCGGGAATAAGTTGCATAAGAAAAACGCATCCACAGGGGATGCGCGTCGTTACCAATCGGGAATCGGCCCGTGGTTAAATCTACTGATAATTAGGAGAGATCAGGTGATCGAAAAAGATTCTCCGCAACCACAAGTCGAAGTTGCATTCGGGTTGACGAAAACAAACCCTTTGCCTTGTAGACCGTCCTGAAAATCCAATTGCATTCCTTTGAGGTAAATCATGCTTTTGGCATCCATGTAGACATTGAACTCTTCATGCTGAATGATGGTATCGCCATCTTCTTTGGGAGTGAATGCCAAATCGTAGGATAAACCCGAGCAGCCACCACCCTTTACTGCGAGTCTCAACCCAATTTCCGGGTTATTTTCTGCTTTCACAAGTTTAGTGACTTCTTCGCTGGCTTTCGGCGTTATTTTTACAAATTCTGTGGTTACGGTCATG
>CAZECX010000270.1:0-1636 GCA_964510965.1 uncultured Nitrospina sp.
TTTAGAAAATTATGAATAAATATCTTACAAATACCGATAGTTTAGTAAATTTATTCCTTATACTTCTCTTACACACAGTATATTTTTCATTTAGTTATTTAATAATTCAAAATTTAGAATTATTATTTGCTATACCTTTATTTGTGATAATTTCACTCATTCACCACAAGTTTTTAGGTGAATTTATACATGAAGGCTCACACTATCATTTACATAAAAGTAAAAAAGTAAATGAGTTAATATCAAATTTTCTTATAGGAGTTTTCTTTTTTGTAAGTGTTAACAACTATAGAAAAAAGCATTTTAAACATCATGAATATGAAACTTTTTTTAATCCAGATGATCCTGAAACAGGTCCTCTTAAAATTTTAAGCAAAAAAGAATTTTGGAAAAATATTTTTTTCGATCTAATAGGCTTTAATGGGCTACTTTTCTTATTAAATTATGCCAATCTAGATGCAAAAAGTAGATCAGGTTTAGATAAAAAAAAATCGAGTATTAAGTTTGATAAAATTTTCATTATTATTTTAATTATGCAAATTACTGTTTTTATATTATCTATATTTTATAATTTTGTACTTTATTACTTAATTTATTATTTTACTTTAGGAACTTTATATCATCTTCAATTAAGATTTAGAATCATCTGCCAACATATATATCTTACCGAAGATAATAAAATACAACATGACATCACAACCTCTAGAACTATCAAAGGCGGGTTGTTAGAAAAACTTTTTTTTACATCTGATGTTACTGCATATCATGATTTACATCATAAGAGTCCACAATATCCTTTTAGAAAATGTAGAGAAATTTTTAAAGAAAAAGGTTTTGTTAATGATAAAAATATATTTTCTAAAACTAGATCAGATATTGTTTACAAATACTATAAAAGTTTAGCCTGAGCTAATCTCAATAATTTTTGATATTAACTTAAAAGCGTTATCTTCATTATCGTTTATTTGATCAACATTACTTGATTCATTAAATTCTGATTTTACATAAAAGTTAAATTCATTTTGGTCAATTAAAATTTCTTTATTTTTATTATTTGCTGTCCATGAAATATTTAAAGTTTCATCATTTTTAATTACCTTAAGAGAATTTGCAATTTCACTGTGCAAACTATTTTTTAATTTTGATTTATTTTTACTTAAAGTTTGTAAAATTAAAAATTTAAGCGCGTGTATTTTGCTCATTTAAAATATTTGATACAAGATTTTGAAGATATTTATAATCAACTTTCTTTAATTTTGGTGTTTCAAAACTAAAGTATTTAATTCTTTCCAAAAAGGCAGACATATATCTGGCAGTAATTGTTACTTCAGGATAGCTCCCGTACATACAGCCGTTGCAGTTTTTTGTAACTTTATAAACATCATTTTTTACTTCATTTTCTTTATATTTTTTTGGAAAATCTTTATCGTAAATATAATATTTTTTTCCCACTTCATAATCGCAGCAAACTTTTAATATACCACTTGGTGCAATAGCAAAATAAAGATTAGGAGAATCACAAACATCATTATTTTTCTCTCTCCATTTTATAGGTTTTTTTAAAATGAATCGAGCAACATCATCTAAATATTGATTTAAATAATAAAAATTATATTTTTTTTTCATTTTTTTTAAT
>CAZECX010000271.1:0-1636 GCA_964510965.1 uncultured Nitrospina sp.
AAAAAGCTTTGATAAATCTTTAAAAGGAGATTTCAATTTAAAAAATAATATAATAAATAGAAATGATAAAAATAATTTAATTCATATTTTTACCGGGTTACAAATTATTGATCCAAAAATTTTTTTAGATATTGATTTAAAAGTTTTTTCTTTAAATAAAATTTGGGACAAATTAATTTTAAATAATCAATTATATGGAATTCAAAGTAATTTTAATTTTTTTCACATTAGCACCTTAGAAGTATATAAAAATTTATATCCTAAATAATATTTTTTTAGCACGTTTCGTATCAAGATATTTATATTCTTCTATTTTCAAATTTTTTCCAAATTTTATTAAAAGAGGATTACCTGTTGGTATTTCAAAGTTTGTAATTTCTTTTTCAGAAATATTAAAAATTTTTTTTAATAATGCTCTACAACTGTTACCATGAAATACAATTAAAATATTTTTTTTATCTTTAATTAATGGTTTTATTTCTTTTTCATAGTATGGAACTACTCTGTCAACAGTATCTTTTAAAGATTCGCTTTTTGATATTTTGTCCGATGGAATATTTTTATACATGATATCTTTAAAAGGGTGATCGTCATCTATAGGCGGAGGTGGAATATCGTAGCTTCTTCTCCATATCTTAACTTGTTCACTTCCATGTTTTTTTATAATTTCATCTTTATTAAGACCTGTTAAGCCTCCATAATTTCGTTCATTTAATTCCCAAGCTTTTTTTATTTTTAAGTTTTGTTTATTCAAAGTAGTTAAAATAATATTTAGGGTATTTATTGCTCTTTTTAGTTGGGAGGTGAAGCATAAATCAAAATCAATATTTAATTTTTTAATTAGTTCACCAGCATATTTTGCTTCAAGTTTTCCCTGCTCAGTAAGATCTATGTCATAAAAACCCGTAAACCTTCGTTCTAGGTTCCACAAGCTTTGCCCATGTCTAATTAAAATAAGATTATTCATATTATATAAAATATTATAAAAACATTATATAGATTTGTATTTATGTATAAAGTGAACAGTTTTTTAAATTTTATTTTTTATATATCTGTAGTTATTTTGATTATTATTAATTTATTTCCAGGAAGTTTGTTGGGATTTTTTATTTATAAGGATCTTAATATGCAGCCAAATTTAATTAACAACCCGTTTGGAACTACTATAAATCATTTTATAGGCTTTTTTTGTGTTTCTATTCTAGGTTTATTTCTTTATTTAAAAAAAGACAAATTTAAAAATTTGGTCTTTTTACTAATTTTTTTGTCTATTATTTTAGAAATTTTGCAATTAATTGTGCCAAATAGATCCTTTGAAATTTATGATCTTTCTGCTAATTTTATAGGTGTTTTATTTGCATTTATTTTAGTAAAAATTTACAAATTTTTAATGAACCATGAATAAATTTGATGAAAGAAAGAAAAGTTTTGAAGCAAAATTTGTTAAAGATGAAGAGTTACAATTTAAAATTAAGTCTAAACGTAACAAGTATTTAGCAGATTGGGTAAGCGAAAAACTTAAAAAAAATGAAAAAGAAAAAAGTAATTATTTTCAAGAAATTATAAAAACATATATGTACGGAAAAAGTGATATTGTATATGGAAAAAGTCGAGTAAGACCAAGTAAGGAAGAACA
>CAZECX010000272.1:0-1628 GCA_964510965.1 uncultured Nitrospina sp.
AAGGTTCAAGCATCATCACTAAAGGATAACGTTTGTTTCCCTTCATCTTTTGCCGGAAAATATAAGATCCAATTTTAAATGCTTGAAATACAGGAACGGGCATAATTTCGTTTAATATTAAATGTTGAGAAAAAAAAATTTAGAAAAACCATTATAAGGTCCTTCCAGCAGAGAACAAAGAATTTTATCCTTTGCAATCAAGGGACTAAGAATATATTTTGTATAAAGTCTCCTATCGGAGTGTGGAAATCATTTCAAGGAAACAAAACATTGAAGAGACTTTTTTTACTACTAATAATTATTGTGCTAGCACTGGCTTTTGATGGCACGCTGGCAAAGGATATATTTGACTACAAAATAAACAGTTTCACCGATTGGGTGTTGCTAATTATGATAATTGCGATCTTGCTTTCCATCTCCTGGGCCAATTCCGCAAAAAATGACTAGAACAAAAACATCCCGGAGTAATATCCTTTATTAAAGGTATTGATTTGGAAATGCTTATTTTTCAGGAGGTATTTTTTAGCAGACTCAATAATGCGTAAGGCTCTACTGGCCCATCTGCCTGCACCCAAACAGTTCCATTACCGCCATGAGCAACTGAAATGCTTTCTCCTGCAACCGTCTCCATCGCATTAATTTTAAATTTATATTGTCCACCTGGTGACAGGCATTCGGCTTCATCCCCCAATTCGATTCTATTTCTGACATCGACTTCCATCCATCCCGAACGTTCATTGACCACCTGACCTCCAAAAATCTGCGGTTGGTGAGATTCTTGTGGTGAATCAAATCGTTCGGTTTCACGGTTTGCTGCAGAAATTAAAAATGCGGAGGTGAAACCTCGATTAGCTGTCTTACCTATTTCATCAATCAGGCTGGGATTAAAATCTCGGTTTCCTTCTAGATCATCGATAGCACGGCGGTAAGCTCGTGTAACTAAGGAGAGGTAATAAATGGATTTTGACCGACCTTCAATTTTAAATGACATGATACCGGATTTTTTCATTGGGCCCAGAAATTCTATGGCTCGAAGATCTTTTGAATTCATTATATAGGTGCCATGTTCATCTTCCTCAACCGGCATCAACTCTCCATCTCTTTGCTTCTCTTCAATCGCGTACTGACCTTTAAGTGGCTGATATTCTTCCATGTCATTGCCCTTTTCTTCATGGATATCATATTCCCAACGGCAGCTATTAGTGCAGGTTCCTTGATTGGCATCGCGGTGATTGAAATAGTTCGAAAGCAAACACCGACCCGAATAAGCGATACAAATTGCACCATGGACAAAAGCTTCTAATTCCATTCCAGGAACGTGTTTGTGAATATCCGTGATTTCTTCGAGAGTTAATTCACGCGACAAAATAATCCGCTCCACTCCAAGGTTGTACCAAAATTCAACAGATGGCCAGTTGATAGTGTTCGTTTGCACTGATAAATGTACAGGTATTTCAGGAAACTCCTTCAAAGCAAACTGAATCATCCCCGGATCAGCCATAATAAAAGCATCCGGTCCCATTTCGGCATGTTGAGCTAAAGATTTTTTAAAAGATTCAATTTTTCGATTGGGGGGAAGAATATTGGCCGTTATATAAATTTTTTTACCCATTTTATGGGTGTAATCT
>CAZECX010000273.1:0-1628 GCA_964510965.1 uncultured Nitrospina sp.
TGTGTAACAACTATGCAGTTACTGCGATCCCGCGAGTTAGTGTACATAATAAACACAGCGCAAATCGAATATGCGTTGTGTGATGTTACACTAGCCCGAGAGATGAAAGAGGCGCAGCAACTTGCTCCAACACTTACCACCGCACTCTACTTCAGCGCAGCAGGCGACGCAGCGAGTTCACTTGACGAAAGTATTGCGGGCGTAAATAGCAATTTTAAAAACTGCGACACAGCGGCAGATGATACGGCACTGATAGCGTTTACATCGGGAACTACGGGATCACCGAAGGCTACGATGCATTTTCACCGAGACATTCTCGCGATGACTGACTGTTTTCCGAGATCGTTCAACATGGTTGAACCGGATGACATCTTCGCTGGAACACCGCCACTCGCCTTTACGTTCGGTCTTGGGGGGCTCACTTGTTTCCCAATGCGATTTGGCGCCTCCACGCGGTTTTTTCCGTCGCCGCTCAGCGCTGAAAAGATTATGTCAGCGATTGAGAAATACCGCATTACCGGTATTTACACCGCCCCGACGATGTACCGACAACTTGCCGAATTGGCTGGAAAATATGATATTTCAAGCCTAAAAACATGTGTGTCGGCCGGCGAAACACTACCAAAGGCCACTTGGAACGCTTTTCACAATGCGACTGGGCTTCGAATAGTTGACGGGCTCGGCTCCACAGAAATGATCCATATATTTGTCGCATCGAGCCCCGAAGATATGCGCGCAGGTTATACTGGAAAAGCAATACCCGGATATCGCGCGAAAATCGTCGATGAGAACGGTGAAGATCTTGGAGCAAATCAACCGGGCTTGTTAGCCGTTCAGGGACCGACAGGGTGTCGATATCTCTCGGATGTCCGCCAAACACAGTATGTAAGAAACGGTTGGAACTACCCGGGCGACATATATGAAATGGATGATACAGGTTATTTCCGCTACATAGCGCGAGACGACGATATGATTATCTCTGCGGGTTACAACATTTCAGGACCCGAAGTCGAAAACGCACTTCAGGACCATGAAGCGGTTGCGGAATGTGCCGTGATAGCCAAACCGGATAAAGATAGAACAAATATAGTCAAAGCATTCGTCGTAGTGCGAGAGGGTTTCCGGGCCAACCCCGTGATGGTCCAAGAACTGCAAGACTTTGTTAAAAACGAGATTGCGCCCTACAAATATCCGCGTGAGATTGAATTTGTTGAAGAGTTACCAAAAACGGAAACGGGAAAGCTGCAGCGTTTTCGATTACGAGAACAAGAAAAAGTACTCAACAAAAACCAATAAAAAAACCCGATCGTTTCATTATGGTGACGGTATACGCACTAATTTCGATCGAGCTCTCTTCAAATCAATAATGGTTTAATGAAGTTTCAATTTCTGACCAAAAAATCCCCTGCGCAGTGAACAGACCTTTGTTCATCCGGAAAGTTCATGACTAACTGTGGCCCTTGCGTACCCATCGTAAAGGTCAAGCATCCTTTCGCGCCACAAAAACACTGGGTCTTCTGCCTCCAACAGCTGAAAGGGACTAACCACTCTCGCCCACTGAAACTGAGAGAACACAACATAATCGGCGTATGCCGGTTGGTCTCCCCCTATAAATTTTTGGCCCTTAC
>CAZECX010000274.1:0-1611 GCA_964510965.1 uncultured Nitrospina sp.
ATTTGCAAGTTCTTCAGTAGATAAAACGATGTGACTGACTCGAATAGATCTTATTGACATATTGTCATCCTCGTCCTGATGATATGGGGTATTAAATATTCTCAAATTATACGGGAAGCGGTGGTTAAAAAGAAGAAAATTACGACTGGTAGTAGTCCTCAATGGCGTCGAGAAGGGAGGAAACGGTATATTCTTTGGGAATAATATCGACGGTGAGTCCGGCATCTTCGGCAGTTTTTGCCGTGATGGGGCCTATGCAAGCGATGCGCGTATTTTTTATTTGAGGGATCAGGGATTCACCGGTCAAAGTGAGAAAGTTTTTGACTGTGGATGAAGAGGTGAATGTCAGTACTTGGATATCACCTGATTTCAGTCTTTTTGCCAGAGTATCGGATTTTAGGCTTGGCAGTATGGTCTGGTACGCTGGAGCGACATCCACCTGAGCTCCCATTTCGCGAAGCTTTTCCGGGAGAACTTCCCGGGCAACGGTGGCTCGGGGGATCAGGAAACGTTTGCCGTTTATGTTTTCTTTGCCGATGCTTTCAATTAAAGATTCAGCGACAAAATCATCTGGAACTACATCTACGCATATTCCCAGATCACGAACTGCCTCAGCTGTTTTTGGTCCAATGGTGAAGATTCGTACACCTTTTAAATTGCGTATGTCCTGCTGAATTTCTTTTAGCCGCTGAGAAAAAAACCGGACTCCATTGACGCTGGTAAAAATGAGACCATCGTAACGGGAAAGATGATTCAGTGCTTCGTCAAGCGGTGCCCAGTCATCCGGTGCTACGATTTCAATGGTCGGGAAGAAAAAAGGCTCGGCACCCAGTTCGCGCAATCGCTCAATCATGCTTTCGGCCTGATCTCCTTTTCGGGTTACCACAACGGTTTTTCCGAATAGGGGTAAACTTTCAAACCATTCTATTTCGGGTTTCAAATTAACTACTTCGCCGATGATGGTGAGGGCCGGCGGTGATATTTTTTCTTTGGAGGCGATATCTACGATGGTTGATAGAGTTCCTTTCCAGGTTTTCTGGCGCGCGGTTGTTCCCCATTGGATTACGGCAATGGGCGTTTCCGGGCTTTTACCGAACTTCATAAGTTTTTCTACAATCAAGGGTAGTTTGCGTGCGCCCATTAGAAAAACCAGAGTGCCTGCTCGGGAGGCTATTTTCTCCCAGTCGATATGAATATCGCCCTGTTTTTTTTCATTACTCCCCGTGATGATGGATAGAGTTGAAGAGAGATGTCGATGCGTCAAGGGAATGCCGGCATAGGCGGCAACTCCGGTTACTGATGTAACACCCGGAACCACAAGAAAAGGAATGTTTGATTGATTGGCCGCTAGAATTTCTTCGCCGCCGCGCCCGAATATAAAAGGGTCCCCACCTTTTAGCCGAACGACAATTTTACCTTCCTTGGCTTTTTCAACAAGCAGTGTGTTGATTTTCTCCTGTTCAAGGCTGGCAACGCCTTCTTTTTTTCCAACATAAATAACTTCTGTTTCCTTTGGGGTGAAACGTAACAGGTCTTCGTTAACCAGATGGTCATAAAGGATAACTTCGGCTTTTTGTAACCAGTGCTTTCCCTGGAGAGTTAAAAGTCCCA
>CAZECX010000275.1:0-1606 GCA_964510965.1 uncultured Nitrospina sp.
TTCATAGAACTTTTTATGATAATCTTTTTCAACTGTTTGTACTCTTGCTGAATAATCTATGTGAGTAACAGCGGGTATATCGCTTCTGGGCTGCTTAATTATTTCTATCATATTTTCGGTATTTGTTTTTTTAAATTCTAGTCTTCTTTTTTTAAGTATTGGAGCAACAAGCATCATGTAAGGACTTTTTTTATCTAATTCAAAATATTCACTAACCTTTTCAGCAAGAACAGCTGGTGCAAACGGTCTGAAAGACTCTCTTCTTTTTATTTTTAAATTTATATTAGTTTGCATTTTTTTATTTCTCGGATCTCCAATTATAGATCTAGCGCCTAGTGCTCTAGGACCGAACTCTGATCTTCCTGAGAAATGCCCAATAACCTTTCCTTCATCAAGATATTTTGCTACAATTTTTCCTCTGTCATTAAAATTTATTAAATCGTAATTAATATTTTCTGTATCTAAGAAAGATTTTATTTCTTCCATACTCCACTCTGGACCTAAAAATGATCCCTCCTGTATAGACTTTCCATCTATTCTCAGTTTCCTATCATGATTTAGATAGCTGTGATAATAATCGAGCGCACATCCAAGTGATGAACCCGCATCTCCAGCTGCTGGCTGTATCCAAATATCTTTAAATAATTTTTCTTGTATCAAGTATCCGTTTGCTACACAATTTAATGCTACCCCACCAGACAGACACAAATTATCTTCTCCTGTAATTTTTTTTACGTATTTTGCCATATGTAAAATAATTTTTTCTGTTACTTTTTGAATTGAACTTGCAATATCCATTTCTCTCTGTGTTATTTTTGATTCAGGAACACGAGCTTCCCCACCAAAAAGATCTGAAAATTTTTTGTTTGTCATTGCTGAACCATCTTGATAACTAAAATAATCTTGATTTATTTCAATAGATCCGTCCTCTTTAAGATTAATCAATTTTTCCAAAATGACATTAGTAAAATTTGGATTGCCGTAAGGAGCCAAACCCATCATTTTATATTCTCCTGAATTAACTTTAAAACCTGTAAATTGGGTAAATGCAGAATAAAGAAGTCCTAGTGAATCTGGATAATTCATTTCTTTCAATAATTTAATTTTGTTATCATGGCCTAATCCGATACTTGCGGTTGCCCACTCTCCAACTCCATCGATGGTTAAGATGGCCGATTTTTTAAATGGAGAAGGGAAAAATGCGGATGCCGCATGGGAACGGTGGTGTAAATTTTGAAATATTTTACCCTTATAATTTAATTTTTTTCTAATTAGTTGTGGTAAAAAAAATTTATATCTTGTCCATGAAGGCATCGCTTTAAGCCATCCTTGCAAACTATTTGGCGCAGTCTTTAAAAAACTCCAAAAAATTCTTTCTAAAGTAAGAGAGGTATTGTCATAATAAATTATCGCATTCAAATTGTTTTGTTGAATACCTTCTCTTTCCAAGCAATAATTTATAGCTGATATTGGAAATCGACGATCATTTTTTATTCTTGAAAATCTTTCTTCTTGTGCCGAAGCAATAATTTTACCATCCTTAATTAAACTGGCAGCAGAATCATGATAAAATGCAGATATTCCTAATATATAAACCGGGGCATTT
>CAZECX010000276.1:0-1598 GCA_964510965.1 uncultured Nitrospina sp.
GTGTGTGTAGGCTTAACCCCTACCGAGGGTTCGAATCCCTCCCTCTCCGCCACCACTCACCGTGGAGCAATTAGCCATTCTCTTGAGGGATGGAATAAGGCTCATTTGAGCTTAAAATAATGTTTGCTAATAAGGGAAACCATTTTGAAGGTATTGAATATTATAAAAACTTTATTCGTATTAGCGGTTGGGTTGTTGATAGGTTGTTCTGGAAGTGGTGATAGCGATACACCGCCGCCACAGGCTAAAAGGATCAGCGAAGTTAATGTTCCTCAATTTGAAGGATCTCGATCCAAACCCATTCAAGCAGCGGCAGAAAAACAACCTGGAACCAATCCGGATGAAGTTCACCCAGGGGTAAAAGAGGGAGTTAAAGTTAATCGGGGAATTGTTGTTCCCAACGAAGTGGAAGGCCAGTGGAAAGCTATAAAAATAATGGTCCGTAATAAAATTGATGAATCAAGAAGCACAATGAAAACGGCTTCTTTAGGAGGTAGTTTTGATTTGGAAGGATCTGCTATTAAGGTTACAGTCGGTCCCTTTTTGCCGAATTTTGTTATGACACAAACAAACTACTCCTCAAAGGGAAATGAATTGACAAATCCAGCGGTTCGATTGGTAGTAGAAGAGAATGGAAAAACCTTGTATGAAGGGTGGGCTTTCGCTAAATACCCGACCATGTATGCGTTCGAGCACGATGAATTTGCATTTCAGTTAATGGATTATATCCCTGCCGATGTTTCCTGATATAATACTTTACAAAAAATTAAGCGCCCATGGCTCAGCTGGATAGAGCGACGGTTTGCGGTACCGTAGGTCGCAGGTTCGAGTCCTGCTGGGCGCACTCTTTTTTCTTTATTACAACCGATAAAACTGTCGTAATTAATTAAATTTATTGGGGTTAGGGTTTTCAAAAAGAGTCATGATTTTGAGTTTTTGGCTTTATCAAATTCCAAAAAATGACTCTTTTTTGAATAAAATTTCTCATGCTGTTATCTTCAATATAAGGAAAACTCAAAGAGGAAAAGACCATGGGTATAGTAAAGGATTTCATGTCCACACCTGTCTTAAGTGTTGATGTCAATGCTACGGTAGAAGATGCAGCGAAAGAAATGCTGGAAAAAGGTGTGAGTTGCCTTTTGGTCAATGAAGGTGAAGAACCCGTTGGACTCCTCACTGCATCCGACCTGGTAAAAAAAGTTATGGCAAAGGGGCTGGATCCAAAAACCACAAAAACCGAATCTATAATGTCGAAACCTATTATCTCTTTGAATCATTACCTGACCCGGAGTGATGCTAATGTATTGATGCAAAGGAACAAAATAAAGCATCTTGCCGTGACAGATAAAAAAAGTGTTATAGGGATATTGACTCCCAAGGATATGATAGCGTAATAAAATTTCTTGCGGGAAGCGGCGATTATATAAAGATTGAATCTTCGGTCAGATAAATCTAAAATACCCGCGATTGGGTCGGGAAAAACGTCTTGAGTCCCATATAAATGACGTTGTCTCGGCCTTTTTTCATTAAAATATGAGAACACCTGAGGGAGAGGTGGCCGAGCGGTTTAAGGCGCACGCTTGGAAAGCGTGTGTAGG
>CAZECX010000277.1:0-1577 GCA_964510965.1 uncultured Nitrospina sp.
GGGGTACGGGTTTCATTGCTTCCTGATACGCTTGTTCTTTTGTGATGTTTAATGCCTGGGCGAATCCCTCGATTCCTTCTTGAGCCATATCGGTGTTGACCCAGCCGGGACAAAGCGCATTGATCAATATTTTGTCGCCACTATGCTCGGCTGCAAGCGATCGGGTGAGACCGAGTAATCCTGCCTTGGAAGCACAATAGGCAGAGTATCCGGGTACCCCCAGTCTTGCAAGAATGGAGGAAAGAATCACAACTTTTTTAAATGGCGCGCCATCTTTTTTTATAAATGGCAAACACTCCTGCACGGTTTGGTAGGTTCCCGTCAGGTTGGTGTCTATTACTTCTCGCCAGCGATCTTTTTCTCCATAGGTGTTTTCACCCCCGATTCCCGCATTGGCTACCAGGCCGTACAAGGATTCTGTATTATTTTTTTCTAATGCGGATTGCACATCACCGATTTTTCTTATATCGCAGGAATGGGTCGAATGATTTTCTGAATCTTTCAGTTGGGATTTTGTTTCTTCGAGATTGTCTAGATTGCGACCACAGAGAATCAACGAGAACCCTTGCTCTGCGAGAGTTTGCGCGATAGACCTACCGATGCCTGTCCCTGCTCCTGTTATAAGTACGAATTTTGGCATGAGCTGATTTTCTTAACGAGTTCTTTCCGATTGCTGGTTCCTGGAGGGATTCAATAGAATTTTTATGTATTCCGCAAGCGTTTCTGCTTTTTTAGTTTCGTTGGAATTTTTATAAACCTGTATCAGGTTGTTGAGCATGCGTATGAGTGTTTCCCGTTGTGTTGATTGCGATAAATAGTGCGCTTCAAATGGGTGGCCAAATTGCTCAATAATTTTAACGCATTCATTTTTTGTCAACAGGCGCCCTTGATGGAAAGGGTCAAAATAGATCGGTTCTATGGGAAGACTGTATTTTACAATATAGTGGCCGGGCATCCCCACACCAACGATCGGAAGATTCAATCGTTTTGCCAATAGAACACAAAGCGCAGAAAGAGTGATGGGCAAACCGGTTTGATTTTCCAAAACTTTATTGATGAAGCTGTTGTCCGGGTCCTGATAATTATTTTTGTTGCCTTTGAATCCATTTTGTTGAAAAAGAAAATTCGTAAATGCGGCGACAATTTGTTGTGGCTCGGCATTAGCATCTAAAGTCTCGGCGAGTTTTTGTGCCAGGTCATCCAGTTTTTGGCGGCATTCTTCCGGGTCCGATTCCGGATAACCAAACTCCATGATGAGCATCATCCCGGTTTCCAGATCAACATCCTGACCCAGGCCTTTGTGTGCCAGTTGCCTGAATTTTTCAGCAAGTTTATGTGGCAGGATATTCTGGATAACCAAATGAGCCTGAATGCGCAACGATTCGTCTTCGCCACGGGTCGCCATTTCAAGGAAGGGCAGGGCATCTTCTCCCAGTTCGACCAGTTGATCTCGAACGCGGTTCCTGACAAATTCATCCCGGTCCGTCAATAACTTGATGAGGGAGGAAATCTGGCCTAAGGCTTTGTTTTGTTCCATGGTGTATATAAAAAAGCAAGCCTGATACAGGCGGCGGTCT
>CAZECX010000278.1:0-1568 GCA_964510965.1 uncultured Nitrospina sp.
ATCATAGTCAAAATCTTGCAAGTGAAGGATTAAAGAGTCACCAAGTTCATTTAAGTGGTTCTTTAATAATTCTTGGGAATCGGCCCCTTCACTATTCCTATACGCACCCAGCATTATTCCTGGCCGGCCCTCCCATATAAACTGTAATATTTCGTCACGGAACATTTTTTTATCCAACCTTGAATTGTTTTATTGGTTCATATTTGAAAAGGCTAACCATCAATTAGCCTCCACGTTTTGGTATTTAGATCATAGAAAAAAAGGCGTGGTTGGCGGTGTAGACTTTGGGTCACAGTCGCCGGCGTGATCGGGCGCCCTCGCAATCGTTTTATTTCAAACGTGAGAGTTTCTGTGTGCATTGGGCCTTTCTCCTTTAAAATTTGTTCGGCTGCAGCCCAAATTGCCTGCTTATTAGAACTGCCATCCGGTCCGTCGTGAGATGAACTCAATCCAAACGCCATAAATGTGGCTGCGCGATCGCTTGTTTTTGCACCCCCTCCAATTCGCTTGATCATTTTGCGATAATCCTTCTGCGGGAGGATTGATGCCACCACAGCATTCCACAAATTCGACGCATAGCCTTCGTCCATTATTTTATCGATGCCTGTTTTAAGCCCCCCCAAATTCGTCAACTCATCCTTAAGCCTATTTTCTTGAATTTCCAATTGAATATAAATTTTTGCACAGTTTTCCAAAGTAGATTGAGCTTCCTCAATCAAAACATCGCAGGCATTCAATTTTCTGGTATCGAGGTCTTTGCGGTTACCTCGATATTCTTCTTGCAAAATCTCGATAGCCGACTTCTTCCGATCAAAGCGCTTTTTCATTTTTTCTCCATTAAAAAGGACGCGTTTGGTTTTTAATTATTAAGAAACATTTTAAGAGTTTCTTCTAGTTGCGATCTTGTAGGAAAATTATTGTTTGCGATTTTCTTAGTGACCTTATTTACTTTAGAAGTAGAAATTTTAATCGCATTCAATATTGACATATTGGCGTTATAACGGTTTTGGTCACCGCTAGATAACTCATTGCAATCAATTGCTCTTAGTCGACGTAATTGTTCATCAATAGTTTCGCCATGTTTACATTCCGTATCAATAGATAGCTCATCGCGATCAACAACAGAACTTTGTCTATGCATATTTGCTGTGTCTAGCATCAACCAATCTTCCTCAGTCATGGTTTGTCTTTCTTCTTTACAGTCCGGGTTAAGATGAGCTGTTTCTTCGTCTTGCGGGGTATTGTTCATCAGTTTGATTTTCGTCGACTTACTTTCTCGAGACAGGCAAAAATCAGGTTCCGGATCTACACTTTGGGGTGCTCCCAACTCAATTAGCTCTTGCCTAATTTGTTCTAATTTACGCCTGATCGCGATAAAAGAGCCAATCACATCATCGCACTCGATAGCATCTTCAAGGCTTGGACAGCCCAGCCCGTCTCCAGCCTCTTCACCGATTAACTCAAATGCACGTTCCAATTCATGCAGCTGGACAATAATATCCTGAAGCTCGATTAAATTAATCGTCTTTTGAAATTTTTTGGTTTCCAGATCCATAATCTTTTTTACG
>CAZECX010000279.1:0-1549 GCA_964510965.1 uncultured Nitrospina sp.
AAATGTTAGCTGTATCAAAAATATTTAAAGAATCTCCTGCTAAAGCTGCAATTATTGCACCAACAATAATTACTGAAGAAATTGCATTAGTTACTGACATTAGAGGTGTGTGAAGAGAAGGTGTCACACTCCAAACCACATAATACCCAATAAATATCGAAAGAATAAATATACTTAATCTAAATATAAAAGGATCTATTTCCATATCACTTTACCAAAGTTTTATTAATAATTTCATCTTCTAAATTAATATTAATTTTATTATTTTTTTTATCATAAAGATTTAAAACAAAATTAAATAAATTCTTTGCATATAAATTTGACGCAGATACAGGTAATTTATTTAAAATATTTTTTTCTCCAAGTATTGTTACACCATTTTTTTCAACAATTTCATCGACTTTTGTATAGGCTGCATTTCCACCTTGTGAAGCTGCAAGATCATAAATTATAGACCCCGGCTGCATGTCATTAATCATTTTTTCTTTGATAATCAATGGAGCTTTTTTTCCTGGAATAAGAGCAGTACAAATGACAATATCTATTTTTTTTAAGGTTTCGTTCAATAAATCTTCTTGTTTTTTTTTAAATTCATCTGAAGCCTCTTTTGCATAACCACCCTCGGTTTCTAGATTTTCGGCGCCCTCAACAATTAAAAACTTTCCTCCTAGACTTTCGACTTGTTCTTTTGATGCAATCCTTACATCTGTTGCAAATACTATAGCTCCCATTCTTTTAGCTGTTGCTATAGACTGAAGACCAGCTACCCCTGCTCCAACTACTAATACTTTTGCTGCAGATATAGTTCCTGCCGCAGTCATCATCATTGGAATTGCTTTTTTAAATTCTGCAAATGAATCAATAACAGCTTTATATCCTGCTAAGTTTGCCTGTGATGAAAGAATATCCATTGATTGTGCTCGTGTAATTCTAGGAAGAAGTTCAAGTGAAAATATAGATGTTTTTTTTAATTTAAACTTATTTATTTTTTCTAAATTTTGACTGGAATTAAAACTTCCGATGAGGATTTTATTGTCTTGAAAAAATTCTAAATTTTGCTCTTCTGGTAAATCTAGCTGCAAAATTATATCTGACTGATTTAAAATATTTTCTTTTTTTTCTATTTTACAGCCTTCTTTTAAAAATTCGTCGTCAGAAATACCTAAATGAAATCCATAACCGGCTTCTAATAAAATTTGAAAACCACTTGCAATATACTTTTTTGCAATATCTGGGGTTATAGAAATTCTTTTTTCTATATTCTTATTTTCTGATATTGAACCAATTATCATAAAATTATGAAAGACTATTTCTGTCTTGCTTTGAACTTGGGATTTTTTTTATTAATTATGTAAATCCTGCCACGTCTTCTAACTAATTTAGAGTTAAGGTCTCTCTTTTTTAGAGATTTTAATGAGCTTGCTATTTTCATAATTTTTAAAGCCTGGCAACGTCCTACTCTCCCGTGCCTTAAGACAAAGTACCATCGGCGCTGAAGGGCTTGACTTCCGAGTTCGGAATGGGATCGGGTATTACCCCTTCGCAAAAA